>NZ_JARVKT010000058.1:0-18154 GCF_029809455.1 Micromonospora sp. DH14
GGCTCTGCGTCCTTTGGCCTCGCTCGCGCCGATCGGCGCTCCCTGGCCGGTCGCCTGCCGACTTCGGTGCCTCCGCCGCCGGTCGGGCCGGTTGAGGCCGTCCTCGACAAACTCGCGATGGTCGTCACCCTTCCGCGCGGCTCATCCCGATTCCGGCCACTGCGGGCCGGTCCGGCCCGCACAATCCGACGTTTGCCGGCCGTGTGCCCGGGAAGCAAGCACCGTGACGGACATCTCGGACACCCTGGCCAGCATGCCCAGCCCGGTCGATCCGGAGCCGACCGGCATCGAGCTGGAACAGACCCTCTTCGAGGTCAAACGCGTGATCGTGGGGCAGGATCGCCTCGTCGAACGCCTGCTCACCGCCCTGGTCGCCAACGGACACTGCCTCCTGGAGGGGGTGCCCGGCGTGGCCAAGACACTGGCCGCGCAGACCCTCGCGACAGTGGTCGGCGGCACCTTCTCCCGGATCCAGTTCACCCCGGACCTGGTGCCCTCCGACATCGTGGGCACCCGGATCTACCGGGCGTCCAAGGAAACCTTCGACATCGAGCTGGGCCCGATCATGGCCAACCTGGTGCTGGCCGACGAGATCAACCGGGCCCCCGCCAAGGTCCAGTCGGCGCTGCTGGAGGCGATGGCCGAACGGCAGGTCTCGATCGGCGGGCGCAGCTGGCCGGTCCCGGAGCCGTTCCTGGTGCTGGCCACCCAGAACCCGATCGAGTCCGAGGGGGTCTACCAGCTCCCCGAGGCGCAGCGCGACCGGTTCCTGATGAAGGTGGTGGTCGACTACCCCAGCGACGCCGACGAGCTGGCCATCCTCTACCGGATGAGCACCGACCGGCCGAGCCCGCGCCAGGTGCTCGACGCGCAACGGCTGCGGGACCTGCAGGCCCACGCCGAGCGGGTCTTCGTCCACCACGCGTTGGCCGAGTACGTGGTGCGGCTGATCCTCGCCACCCGCGACCCGGGCCGGTTCGGGCTGCCGGAGATCGCCCCGCTGCTGGCGTACGGGGCCAGTCCGCGGGCCACCCTGGGCCTCGTCGCGGCCGCCCGGGCGCAGGCCCTGCTGCGGGGGCGGGAGTACGTGCTGCCCGAGGACATCCGTGAGCTGGCCGTCGACGTCCTCGCCCACCGGCTGGTGCTCTCCTTCGACGCGGTGGCCGACGGGGTGTCGGCCGAGAGCGTGGTGCGACGGCTCGTCGAGGCGGTGCCACCGCCCCGGCTGGCCAGCGGGCACCCGCAGCAGGCGCCGGACCTGGCGGCGGCATGAGACGCGCCACCGCCGCGCCCGCCGACCCCGGCCTGGCCGAGCTTGCCCCCGATGAGCGCCTGCGCCGGCTGGAACTGACCGTCACGCGCCGGCTGAACGGCCTGCTGCACGGTCAGTACCGCGGTCTGCTGCCCGGGCCGGGCAGTGAGCCCGCCGGCAGTCGCGAGTACCGGCCGGGCGAGGACGAGGTCCGCCGGATGGACTGGGCGGTGACGGCCCGCACGGCGGTGCCGCACGTCCGGCAGGTCGACGCCGACCGGGAACTGACCACCTGGCTGCTCGTCGACGGCAGCGCCAGTATGGAGTTCGGGACCGCCGAGCTGGACAAACGGGAACTGGCGGTGGCCGCGGTCGCGGCGGTCGGCTTCCTGACCGCGGGCGTCGGCAACCGCCTCGGCGCCCAGGTGCTGCGCGCCGACGGGGTACGCCGGTTTCCGGCCCGCAGCGGTCGTACCCATCTGCTCGCGCTGCTCCGCTCGCTGCTCGCCGCCCCCCGCGTCACCGCGCCCCCCGACCGGGCGGGGCGTGGCCCCACGGCCCGACCGCCCGACCTGGCCGACGGCCTCGACGCGCTGCACCGGATCGCCAACCGGCGCGGGCTGGTGGTGGTGGTCTCCGACTTCCTCGACGGTCTGCCCGACGAACCCGCCGAGGCGGCGCCCTGGGAGCGGACCATGCGCCGGCTGGCCGTCCGGCACCAGGTGCTGGCGATCGAGGTGACCGACCCCCGGGAGCTGGAACTGCCGGACGTCGGCCTGATCACGCTCGTCGACCCGGAGACCGGCCGGCACCGCGAGGTGTCCACGTCGGACCGCCGGCTGCGCGAGCGGTACGCCGAAGCCGCCGCCGCCCAGCGCGAACAGGTCCACCAGGCGGTGCGTCGCAGCGGTGCCACCCACCTGCCGCTGCGCACCGACGGGGACTGGAGCGCCGACATCGTCCGGCACGTGCACGCCCAGCGTCGGCTGGCCGCTGCGCCGTCCGGCCAGCCGCGGGGAGGTGCCGCGTGATCTGGGAGTCGCCGCTGCGACTCTGGCTGCTGCTCGGCGTGCTCGCCCTGGTCGTCGCGTACCTGGTGATGCAGCGCCGACGCAGCCGGTACGCGGTCCGCTTCACCAACCTGCGGCTGCTGGACCGGGTGGCGCCGCAGCGGCCCGCCTGGCGTCGGCACGTACCGGCCGGGCTCTTCCTGGCCATGCTGGCGCTGCTCGTGGTCGGCTTCGCCCGCCCGAGCGCCGAGGTCCGGGTGCCCCGGGAACGGGCCACGGTGATGGTGGCGGTGGACGTCTCCACGTCGATGCTCGCCACCGACGTCGAGCCGGACCGGCTGGCCGCGGCGAAGGAGGCCGCCCGGCGCTTCGTCAAGGGCCTGCCCGACGAGTTCAACGTGGGGCTCGTCGCGTTCGCCGGGAGCGCCGCCGTGCTGGTGCCACCGGGCACCGACCGGGACGCCCTCGAAGAGGGGATCGACCGGCTCGCCGAGGGAATCACCGGCGTACAGGGCACCGCGATCGGCGAGGCCATCAACACCTCACTCGGCGCGGTCAAGAGCCTGGACAACGAAGCCGCGAAGGAGCCGCCACCGGCCCGGATCATCCTGCTCTCCGACGGCGCCAACACCTCCGGGATGGACCCGATGGAGGCGGCGGCGGAGGCGGTGACGGCGGAGGTGCCGGTGCACTCGATCTCGTTCGGCACACCGTCCGGGTTCGTCGACCGGGGTGGCCGACCCATCCAGGTGCCGGTGGACGGGCAGACCCTCAAGGCGGTCGCCGAGGAGACCGGCGGGATGTTCCACGAGGCCAGCACCTCCGACGAGCTGCGCGCCGTCTACGACGACATCGGCAGCTCGGTCGGCTACCGCACCGAGCGGCAGGACGTCTCGGCCCGGTTCATCGGCCTCGGACTGGTGTTCGCGATGGGTGCCGCCGCCGGCTCGATGCGCTGGTTCTCCCGGCTGCCCTGACCGCTGCGCACAACCGACGTCGTCAGTGAGGAGTACGCATGGCAGTGCAGACCGGACTGGGCGAACCGCGTGGTCCCTGGTTCATCTCGCCGGAACTCGACCCGGACGGGCGCGGGTGGTGGGACGCGCCCGAGCGCGACCCGGGCGGGCGGCGGCCCGGGCGGCTGCTCGCCGTGCTGGGCGTGGTGGCGGTCTCAGCCGTCTCCGGTGCTCTCGCCGGTGGCGTGGTGGCCAGCCGGGACGGGGCTGGTGGGCCGGCGGCCGCGTCCGCCGCCCCGGTGCCGGCCGAACTGGTCACGGCGGCCGCGCGGACCGTGCCGGGGGTGGTGTCGGTGCTGGCCGGCGGCGCGAGCGGCGGGTCCGCGACCGGCTCCGGCTTCGCCGTGGACGACCAGCAGCACCTGATCACCAACGACCACATCCTGGCCAAGGGCGGTGGCGGTCCGGTGACAGTGGAACTGCCCGACGGGCGTCGGTTCGCCGCCGAGGTGGTCGGGCGGGAGCCGCGCAGCGACCTGGCGGTGCTGAAGGTGCCGGCGTCGGCCGGTCTCACCCCGTTGCCCCTGGCCAAGCCGGGCGCGACCCGGGTCGGTGAGCCGGTGCTCGCGGTGGGGTCGCCGCTCGGGCTGGCGGGGACGGTCACCGCGGGCATCGTCAGCGCCCTGGACCGCGAGGTACGCCTCGGCAACAACCGGCACAGCGCGGTGCAGACCGACGCGTCCATCAACCCGGGCAACTCCGGTGGGCCACTGGTCAACGCCCGTGGGGAGGTGGTCGGGGTGAACACCGCCATCGCCACCATCGACGGGAACGGCTCGATCGGCATCGGTTTCGCCATCCCGATCGACCAGGTGCAGCAGACCGCCGACACGATCATCGGCAAGGGTGGCTGAGCTGCCCGAACGCCCCTGCCGGGGGCTGCCACTGTCAGATATCCGGCCCGACGGCATCGGACCATGGAAATATTACGGTCGGTATGGATACTGGCGGAGGTGGAGCGTCCTCTTCTCACGGTCCTCCTGCTGGTGGGGCTGGTCATCGGATGTGCAGTGGGGTCGGCGTACGCCCGGGCACGACGCGGGTGGAACGATTACCAGACCGTCAAGAAATCGGTGCCGGGCGCCCGCAGGGGCGCCTGGGCGCTGATCCGTGGGGTCGCCGTGAAGGCGGCGGTGATCGGGCTGCTGCTCTTCGGCGCGGTGGCGTACGCGGCGGTCGGTTCCGACGAGGAAACCGCCGGGCCGGCGCCCAGCCAGTCCCCGACCCAGAGCGAGCCTCCGCACCGGTAACCCCCGGCAGGCCGTTCCGGGTTAGCCTCGGGGCGTGGACGACGGACTGCGGGTGACCGACCGGTGGGTCGTCCCCGCCGCGGAGCTGCGGGAGCGGTTCTCCCGCTCGTCGGGGCCGGGCGGGCAGGGCGTGAACACCGCTGACTCCCGCGTCGAGCTCAGCTACGACCTGGCCCACTCGCCCACCGTGCCCGACTGGCTGCGGTCGCGGGCGCTGGCCCGGCTGGCCAACCGCCTCGTCGACGGGGTGCTGACGATCGCCGCCAGCGAGCACCGGGCCCAGCTGGCCAACCGGGAGGCGGCCCGGGCACGGATGACCGCCCTGCTGCGGGAGGCCGCTGCGCCCCCACCGCCGGCCCGTCGGGCGACCCGCCCGTCCCGTGGGGCCAAGGAGCGCCGGCTGGCCGATAAGAAACGCCAGTCCCAGCGCAAACGGGACCGCCGCGCGGACGACGACTAGGAACCGCTGAACGCCCCCACCGCCCGCGCGGCGACCCTCGGGGCGCGGCGGGCCGGGTTGAGTGTGGCGGGGTCAGCCGGTGAAGTTTCAGGCCTGGTTCTGCCCGCCGATGCACTCCCACTGCTGCACGAACGCGCCGGGCGGCGGGGGATGGTGTTCCTCTGGCCACTTAACGTGAGTCGTTGGCGGGATCGGGCAGACGAAGGGCGGCATGGCCAGCATCGAGGAAGTCAAGCGGCGCTGATGTCGGCCGCCGAGCAGGCCCCGGCACCCCCTACAACCACATCCCCGATCTGCAGGAGCTATGGCCTCCGGCCGCGTCCCGAACCAGGTCACCGCCCGCCGACCGCTCCCGCTCCTGGCTGTTCCGATCCTCCCCGACGGCCGGCCTGTGCCGGTTTTGATCGCCGACGCCACGCGTGCGCTACTGCCTGCGCAATTCGATGACTGTGATGTCGGGTGGTGCTCCGACTCTGATGGGTGGCAGGGATGCTCCGACTCCGTGGGAGACGTAGAGCTGTGTGTGGTCGATGGTGGCCAGTCCCGCTGTGAGGGGTTGGGTCAGTGGCACGAGCAGGTTGCCGGGGAAGAAGGCACCGCCGTGTGTGTGCCCGGACAGTTGGAGATCGACTTCGCGGCGGGCGGCTTCGTGTACCTGCACGGGTTGGTGGGCGAGCAGGACGACGGGGTGGGAGGCGTCGCGGTCGCCGAGGGCCCTGTCGTAGTCGGGCGCGTCGTGGTTCTGCTCGCCGGTAATGTCGGTGACACCTGCGAGGTCTATGGCTCCGCCCTGATGTCTGATCAGGGTGCGGGTGTTGCGCAGGGTGGTGACGCGGAAGTCGGCGAGTGCGGCGATCCAGGCGTCGACATCGTGTCGGTAGTCGTGGTTGCCCGTGACGAAGAAGGTGCCGTGGGTCGAGGACAGCCGAGTGAGCGGCGCGGCGTGAGCGGCCAAGTCGCCGGCGGTGCCGTCGGAGAGATCGCCCACGATGGCGACGATGTCGGGCGACGTGTCGTTGATCATCCGGACCATGCGTGCGGTGTGGGCGCGGCCGAAGAACGGCCCGAGGTGGAGGTCGCTGGCCATCGTGATGCGCATGCCATCGAGTGAGGGGTGCAGTCGGCGCAGGGCGACGGGCACGACTTTCACATCGAGTGCTCCCAGGCCGCGGTGAAAGCCGTAACCCGTGGCGGCCACGGCGGTACCGGTGGCAAGCAGCGCGACCGAGCGGGCAAGGATGAGACGGCGATCCATCATCCGCGGTGCGTCCTGAGCCGGGCGGGGATTCGGGGCGCCCATGACCGGAGCCGCAACGGAGCGGCTCTGCTGCACTACCGGCGCCCGAGGGGCCTGCGCGGGAATCACGGGGCCGGTTCCGGTTCGACGCCGCAGTGCACGCGCCGTCAGGTGTGCGGGGATCTCCAGGGCGACGAGCGTCATCAGCAGGTAGGCGGCCAGGGCGACCCACACGAAGGCCGGCCAGGCCAGCCATGCGATGCGTGTGGGGTTCGCGTACTGCGCGGCGAGGACACCGGTGGGGACCAGGACTGTGAGGGCGACCGCCGCGGCCCCGCCCGCGCGGCGCAGCCGGGCGGACGCTGTTACGACCTTGACAAGCCGCAGGTAGAGGTAGCGGTGCGCGGCGACTGAGACGACGATGCTCACTGCGGCGACGGTGGCTTCCTGCGCGAGGGTGCTCACGCCGCTGCCTCAGCCGGTGGGAACGGACTGGAGACGAATCGCCCGTCGTGGGTGCTGGCGTCGAGGTGTCGGTGCATGGCGGCGGGGTGCTCCGGGAGAGTTGTCGAATAGTAAGAGTTGATTGGTCCGGGGGTCGGTCGCGCCCGGCCGGAGGGACGGGCCGCGTCGGACGGCGACATCTGGGGTCCATCTGCCTGCTCGCGGGGGGTTCACTGAGGGCGGGCCAGGCCCACGTCGTAGGCGAAAATGACCGCCTGTACGCGGTCGCGGACATCGATCTTTGCCAGGATGCGGCTGACGTGTGATTTGACCGTCGACTCGGCCAGGTGGAGGTGGGCGGCTATCTCGGTGTTGGACCATCCCATGGCGACGGTGGCGAGAACTTCGCGTTCGCGTTCGGTCAGGGCTTCCAGTTGTCGTCGCTGTCCAGGGCTGAGGACAGGAGCGCCGGACGTCCGTTGTGGGTGCGAGGTGGTGAAGGCGTCGATGAGTCTGCGTGTCAGGCTCGGGGAGATGACGCTGTCGCCGGCCGCCACGGCCCGGATGCCGACGACGAGTTCCTCGGGGCGTGCGTCCTTGAGGAAGAAGCCGGCCGCGCCGGCCCGCAGGGCCTCGTAGGCGTACTCGTCGAGGTCGAAGGTGGTCAGGACCAGGACCCGCGAGCGGCCGCCGGACTCGACGATGCGGCGGGTGGCCTCGATGCCGTTGACGATGGGCATCCGGACGTCCATCAGGACGACGTCGGGATGCAGTTCCGCGGTCAGGCGGACGGCCTCCTGGCCCTGGGAAGCTTCGCCGACGACTGAGATATCCGGCTGTGCTTCGAGGAGCATGCGAAAGCCCAGTCGTTGCAAGGTCTGGTCGTCGACGATGAGGACAGTGGTCATCTGCGGCGCTTCTCCGTGACGGCGCTGGGCAGGGTGCGGGATGTGCTCAGGACGGTGTGGACGCGCCAACCGCCAGCGAGGGTCGGGCCTGCGCTGATGCGCCCCTGGTAGAGGGCGGCGCGGTGGCGCATGCCGACCAATCCTTGCCCGCTGTGCCTGCCGTGCCGTTCGCTGTCCGCCACACGGGTCGGGCCTGTGTCCTCCACCGTGATGTGCACCGATTCCTCATCTCTGTATAGGTCGACAGACACGGTGGTGTCGGCTGCGGCATGTTTGAGGGCGTTGGTGAGGGCTTCCTGCACGATGCGGTAGACGGTGAGCTGAAGGCCGGGGCTGAGCGGTATCAGGTCCCCGTTGGTGTGCAGGTCGGCGGTGGGGCCGGCAGCGCGGACGCGGTGGAGCAGCGCGGGTAGGTCCTGAAGGGTCGGCTGCGGTGCGAGCGGGGTGGTGTCCCGCTGTGTCGCGGGGTTGTCGACCACGATGAGCAGGCGGCGTAGTTCCGCGAGGGCCTCGCGGCTGCTGTCGCCGATGAGGTCGAGGGCGCCGGCGGATTGCTCCGAGCGGGACCTGGCCAGGGCGGCAGCTCCGTCGGCCAGCCCGATGATCACGGCGAGGGTGTGGCCGAGGATGTCGTGCATCTCGTGGGAAACGCGGGTGCGTTCCGAGGCTGCGGCCAGGCGGGTCTGCTGGTCCCGCTCGGTCTCCAGAGCCACGATGTAGGCCTTCGCCAGGCGTCCGGTGAGGGCCAGTCCGGCGCAGGCGGTCACGGCGAGCATGGCCAGCAGCGTGACGATTTCTGGGCGCTTGGCGTGTTGCAGTTGGCCGCTTCCCCAGAACGCCGCGATCCAGAGAACGAGCTGGGCGGCGGTGACAGCGCAGGCGAGGACCAACTGGCGGTGGCTACCGTAGCGGCCGACGTTGTAGAGCGCGACGATCCGGGCCCCGTCGGCGCCGGTGAGGACGTTCAGCGGCAGCGCGAGGACGGAGGCGGCTGTGGTGATCGCGAACACCAGGCCGGGCCGTCGTTCCCGCCACAGCAGCGGAACCGTGTAGGCGAGGGTGAGAACGATCTCGCTGGGCAGGTGGGCGCGGTTGGCCGGGTTGAGCAGGGAGGGCACTGCGAGGACGGCGCAGAAGACGGGCACGGCCCACAGCCGCAGCCGGGGGTGGTCGCGGTCGACAGTCCGCCAGGCGGCCAGCCCGCTGATGATCGACACCGTGACGCGGTGGTCGGGGTCGCGGGTCAGTGACTGCGGAAGCCGGGGAGCATGGGGCGAGGTGCCGCGTACGGGTTCTCGGGTGGTCGACTCGCTCATGGCAGGTGGGGACCTTTTCGCTGTCCGGGCAGACCGCCCGCCGCCCCTCGGGATGAGGGCCGGCAGACGGGGTCGGGGTGTGCCGGGGCTGGGCCTACCCGAGGAGCGCGGGCACCGTCGGCTCCTGGTCGTTCTGCCCGGGGACGCGGGTCTGGCGTTCGCGTTCGGCCAGTACCCGGCGGAGCTTCTCACCTTCCACGTCGACGTTGGGCAGGCGGCGGTCGAGCCAGCGGGGAAGTGCCCAGGCCCGGGCGCCGAGCAGGGTCATCACCGCGGGAACGAGGGTCATGCGGATGACGAAGGCGTCGAAGAGGACCGCGGTGGCAAGGCCCATGCCGATGGATTTCACCAGGGCGATGTCGTCGAGGAGGAACCCGGCGAACACCGAGATCATGATGACGGCGGCGGCCGTGACCACGCGGGCGCTGTGGCGGAACCCGGTGACAATCGCTTCGGTGGGGCCGGCGCCGTGGACGTACGCCTCGCGCATCCCGGAGACGAGGAACACCTCGTAGTCCATGGCCAGGCCGAAGACTACGCCGATCAGCAGGATGGGCAGCAGGCTGACGATGGGTGCGGTCTCGTCGACGCCGAAGACGTCCTTGAGCCAACCCCACTGGAACACGGCGACTAGCACGCCGAGGGTGGCGACGACGCTGAGCAGGAAGCCGGCGGCGGCCTTGATCGGGATCAGGACCGAGCGGAACACGAGAAGCAGCAGGATCAGCGCGAGACCGACGACGATGGCCAGGTAGGGCACCATCGCCTCGCCGAGCTTGGCGGAGACGTCGATGTTGAGCGCGGTCGCGCCGGTCACCATCACCTGCGCACCGCTGTCCTTCTCCACCGTGCCGCTACGGTCGCGGATTTCGGCGACCAGGTCGACGGTCTCCTGGCTGGTGGGCGGGCTGCTCGGCACCGCGGTGATCAGTGCGACGTCACCGGCTTCGTTGAAGACCGGGGGCCGTACGGTGGCGACGTCGTCGAGGCCCTCCAGCAGGGCGGCGGTGTCCGTCGCCGCGGCCTTCGCGTCGTCGCTGTCGCGAGCGTCGACGACGATGGTCAGCGGGCCGCTGAAGCCCGGTCCGAAACCCTTGCTGAGTGTGTCGTAGGCCACGCGCTGAGTGCTGCCAGGAGCGGCCATGCTGTCGTCGGGCAGGGTCAGCCGCAGCGACAGCGCCGGGATGGCCAGCACACCCAGGCCGACAACCGAGGCCAGCAGCATCTTCCAGGGATGGCGGGTGACGAAGCGACCCCAGCGAACGCCCATCGTGACGCGCCGGCCGTGCTGCTCGGCCCGCACGCGGCGCGTGGTGAGGCGGCCGTTGGCCACTCGGGTACCGGTGAAGCCCAGCGTGGCCGGCAGGAGGGTGAGCGCGACCAGCACGGCGACGGTGATGGCGAAGGCTGCGGCCAAACCCATGGTGGTGAGCATCGCGATGCCGATGACGCTCAGACCGGCCAGAGCGATGACGACGGTCAGACCGGCGAAGACCACCGCCGAGCCCGCGGTCCCCAGGGCACGCCCGGCTGCTTCCTCGGGAGCGTGCCCTTCACGCAGCTCTGTCCGGTAGCGGGAGACGATGAACAGGGCGTAGTCGATGGCCACCGCCAGACCCAGCATGAGCGCCAGCGTCTGCGCGTTGGAAGCCATATCGACGAACGACGAGGCGACGGTGATGGCACACAGGGCGATGCCGACGCCGACGATCGCGGACACCAGGGGCAGTCCGGCCGCGACCAGCGAACCGAAGGTGATGATCAGGACGAAAGCGGCGACCAGCAGGCCGATCAGTTCGGTCGCGTTGCTCTGCTCCTCCTCCAGCACCGCGTTGCCGCCGAGGCTGATCTTCAGGTTTGCCTTCTCGCCGTTGTCCGCCGCCTGGTGCAGGGCGTCTGACGCGGCGGGAGTGATGTCGGCCTGCGAAACGGCGTAGGTCACCTGGGCGTAGGCGATGCTGCCCGAGGAGCTGACCAGGCCGGCGGTGAAAGGGTCGGTGACGTTCGCCACCTGCGGCGCCTTGCGCAGGTCGGCGACCAGGGACTCCACTTCCTGCTTGTGGGGGGCGGACGTCAGCTTCTGCCCGTCCGGAGCCTCGATGACCACACGGGCCGTGGCACCGGCGGCCGAGGCCTGCGGGAACTCCTTCTCCAGCAGGTCGATGGCCTGCTGCGACTGGGTACCGGGAAGCGTGAAGTCGTCCGTCGTACTGCCCGACACGCTGCTGACGCCGATGACCGCGGCGACGAGCACCGCGATCCACGCGAGCAGCACCAGCCGACGCCGCCGGAAGGCAAGCCGGCCGATCCGGTAGAGAAAGGTCGCCACGGAAATTACTCCCACCACGAGAAAACGGATGTGTGAGGATGAGCCCGACAGGCTCCGCCCATGAAGGTAGGAGTCGGGTGCGGCCGAAAAGAGCTACTGGAGGACGAATCCGCGCCCGGGGCGGTACCCCGGTACCGGGTGGTGTCCTCCTTGAGGCGGGCTTCCGGGTCTCAGCCGGCCGGGTGGGCGGCGAGAAGCGCCACGGTCGCGTCCCACAGCTCCCGCTGCACACGCGGGTCCCGGCCGGGCTCGGGGCACAGCAGGGGACGGGCGTCGCGGGCGGAGAAGTAGCCGCCGGTGGTGCCCGCGAGCGCCGGGTCGGTGGCGAGCCGCACGATGATGCCGGCACCCCTGCGGGGATCCCCGATCTTCAGCGTGTTCAGCACCCGCTGCAGGACGGCGGAGCCGGGCAGGTCCCGGCCCAGGCCGGTGGCGTTGAAGCCAGGGTCGCAGCAGTTCACAGTGACCTTGACCGCATCCAGGCGACGGGCCAGCTCCTGCGTCCACATGATCGTCATCAGCTTGGTGCGCCCGTACAAGGGCATCGATTCCCGGCGGGTATAGGACTCGGTGCGCCGCAGGTCCTCGGCCGGGTCGATCGTTTTGGCCTGCCGGGCCGCTTCGGAGGCGACGTTGACGATCCGGGCTGGCGCTGAGGCGCCGAGCTTCGACGTCAGCGCCTCGGTCAGGACGAACGGGCCGAGGTAGTTCACCGCCGTCATGTCCGCGAGGCCCTCGGTGGTGATGCGCTGCGCGAAGGCATGGAGGCCGGCGTTGTTGACCAGGACGTCCAGGCGCTGATAGCGCGTGGCGATCTCCTCGCCCGCGCGGCGGGCGTCGGAGAGCAAGCCCAGGTCGGCGTAGAAGACATCGACGGGCTCGTCGGTCACCGCCTTCAGGTCGGTGACGAGGGCTTGCGCCTTGCTGCGGGAGCGGGCCACGGTGCCGATGCGGTAGCCCTGGCGGGCCAGCTCGAAGGCGGCGATGCGGCCCAGTCCGGAGGTGGCTCCGGTGATCACGGCAACGGGACGATCCATCTCACAACCCCTTTCATGAGGTACCTCACGATCCTGTTGTGCGAGGATACCCGAACAATGGAGCAGCACGAATCAACAACGGCGGGCAGCGCCCCGGAGCAGGTGGGACTGTCCTTCCTCGCCCTCGCGTACACCCTGCGCGAACAGGTCGACCAGCGCATGCTGGCGATCGCCGGCCTGTCCCTGTCCCGCACCAAGGTCCTTCAGGCACTGGCAAGCTGCGGCGCGCTCCACCAAGCGCAGCTGGCCGCCTCCCTCGGCCAGGCGCCGCGCTCCGTCACCCAGATCGTGGAGGGCCTGGAGCGCCTCGGCATGGTCGCCCGAACCGGTGACCCCGCGGACCGCCGCCGCAAGACCGTCTCCATCACTGATGCCGGCCGCACGGCACTAGGGGCTGCGGAAGAAGCGGGCACGCACGTACTCCGCCAGCGCTTCGGCCAGCTCGAACCACAACAGCTGGCCACACTCGACACGCTCCTCGCGCACCTGGACATCGCCCTCACTGGCGGCAAGACCGGCTGACATGCACGGAAAGCCAGCCTGGGGGAGCTTCTTCAGCGCGTACCGGGTGACCGCTTCACCTGCGCGATCGCCCACCTCCCGCCGAATGGGCAGAGCCCGGGTGCGGTACGCCAGCGCCTGTTCCCCGTCTCCGAGCCGGGCGTACACGGCACCAATGTTGCTCAGGGAGGGGCGACCGTCGCCGACGCTCCCGGTTGCCCGGGCCGTCGACCGCCGGGCCTGACGGCTCCGCCAACCCGGCAACTCCCCCGGCCCGACTCGCCCGGGACCCGACACCAGGCCGGGAGGCTTGCGACGCTCAGCGTCACACCGTGTGGACCGTGATGAGGTCTTCGAGGCCTGCGAGGTCTTCGGCGTTGCGGGTGTACACGGCGGCGTCATGGGCGTGTGCGGTTGCCGCGATGAGCAGGTCCATCACCCTGGCCCGCGGCTGGCGGCCGGCCTCGACGACGCGTGCGGCCAATCGTGTGTAACTGTCGGCGGTCGCTTCGTCGATGGGAAGCGGATCAAATCGACGTTGAATGGCGCTCAACCGCGCCAGGCGGAGCGCCCTCGCCT
The DNA here is from genome assembly GCF_029809455.1 of Micromonospora sp. DH14. Taxonomy (NCBI): domain Bacteria; kingdom Bacillati; phylum Actinomycetota; class Actinomycetes; order Micromonosporales; family Micromonosporaceae; genus Micromonospora; species Micromonospora sp. DH14. The sequence continues at coordinate 13,340 of NZ_JARVKT010000058.1, forward strand.
CGGCGGTCTTCGCGACCAGGACACCGAACTGAAAGTTCGGCAAGGCTGGCTACGCTGATGGCCAGCTCACCGGGGATCGGGGTGACATCAGTGGCGATAAGGATGCTGGTGTTGAGGGGGCCGCGACTCACCGCTCGGCCCAGGGATCGGTGACGGCGTCGTCGAGCAGGTCCCTGGCACTCGCCCATTCCACGTCAGTTGGTTGGTCGAACACGCCGGCGAGGTCGTCCCACTCGCGCCAGGTTCGAGGACTGACCGGACCGAGCACGGCTGCCGGTCGTCCACCGACGGTGATCGTCACGCGTTCACCGCTCTGTGCCCGACGTACCAGGTCGCTGGCGTTCTGCCGCATCTCCCGCAGCCCACCTCACGCATACACCCGCCGTAGCGCATGTGCTACCCCTCCTAGGTGCTGCGGTGATCCGTCGCTACTCGATCGACACGCGTTCAGTGATGTCGCGGTATCCGGTCGGGTGGGATACCGGAATGCCCCGGATGAACTGGAGGAAGATGTAGATCGAGATGATGTCTGGCACCAGGCTGGCGAGTAGGAAGGCCGCGACGACCAGGCGCCGGAGTCGGAAAGCGAACCGGTCGATGGCGTACGCGGTCATCGAGCCGATGATGACGGTGCCGGTGACGCTAACAGAATCGCGGACGCGCCGATCAGGAAATGGAAACCAGCCGGTCGCACTCGGCCACGAGTCGCGTACGCAGCACAATCGCACGCTCCGCGAACGACCGTTGAGCCCGCACATATTCGTGCCGGCCCTCGCCGGTCTCGATCCGAACCGGCGGATAGCCCAGTGCGGTGAGGTCGTACGGGCTGGCCCGCATGTCCAGCGTGCGGATGTCCCGAGCCAGGTCGAACGCGTCGGCCACCAACTCCGAAGGCACCAACGGCGACAACTTGTACGCCCACTTGTACAGATCCATGTTGGCGTGCAGGCAGCCCGGCTGCTCGTGCGCGTGCTGCGTCTCCCGGGTCGGGGAGAGCACATTCAACGGGCGGGCCGGCGCGGTGAAGAACCGGAACGCGTCGAAGTGGCTGCACCGCACCCCGCGCTCCTCGACGACCGCGGCGGTGCGCTCCGTGCTCAGCCGCAGCGGCCAGGCGTTGTGCCGCAACTCCTCCCGGGTCTGCCGGTAGACCATCGCCCACTCGTGCATCCCGAAGCAGCCGAAGTGCGGCGCCCGCCCACGCGTCGCCGTCAACAGGGAACGGATCCAGGCGATCGACTCGCCGCGCCGCGCGCGTACCCCGTCGGTGTCGAGGGTGACCCCGGCGGTGCCGGCGTGGTAGTCGCGGCCGAACTCCGCCGGGTCGGCGTCGCGCAGCTCGACCCCGGGCCCCGGATGCCAGCGCCGCAGCTGGGCAGGGCGGTGCGAGTAGTAGGTGAACAGGAAGTCGGCCACCGGATGCCGCTCACCGCGCCGTCGCCGGGTCAGGTGCGGGGTCAGCCAGACGTCCACCCGCTGCTCGTGGGCCCGCCGGCGGGCCTGCCACTGCGCCGCGTCGAGCACGGTGCGGGCGAGGGCGGCGGTCACGCACCCAGGGTACGACCGCCGCCCGGAACACCGGTCAGGGCATGTGCACCCGGACCCCGGCGGAGAACACCCCGCTGCGCAGCTCCAGCTGCTCCGGCGGGTCCCGCCCGTCGACGGTGAAGACCAGCGGCAGCACCATCCGGGTACCCGCCGCCATCGGGTTGGCGAAGACGTCCCGACCCAGGTTCGCCATCCGGGTGGCCGACTCGTCGGTGCTCACCCAACGCCCGCCCGGCAGGTACGCCCGTTGCAGCTCGCTGTGCCACAGCTGGTGGTCGGCGGTGACGTTACGCACACCCACTGTCGCCTCGCAGCGTCGGCCGTTGACGGGCGCGGCAGGGCCACCGTCGGTCTTCCCGGCGGTGCCGGGAGCGCCGCAGGTCATCCGGTACACGGTGAACTCGAACGCCGACTCGCGCAGCGGCACACCCAGCGACCCGGTGACCCCGGTGCCCATCCACGCGCCGCTGGTCGGCTGCTTCTGGGTGTCGATCGCCGCGACCTGCCGGGTCGCCGTCCAACCCGCGGTGCCGACGACGCCGGCCAGCACCACGACGGCTGCGCCCACCAACATCCAGACCGGCGGGGTACGCCGACGCCGCACCGGACTCGGGGCTGCCGGTCGCGGGTAGATCGTCCCGCGACCATCCTCGGCTCCGCCGCCGGTGGCGAGCGCGGCAGCCGTCACCCGCCGCCCGCGCCGCCGCCGTCGCCACACCCAGAACACCGCGGCGCTGATCAGCAGCAGAACCGCCAGGCCGGCGAGGAGCACCGGGTAGCGGCGCCAGGCCGGTGCCTCGGTCACCTCGGCCGCCGGTGCCGCCGCCTGCCAGGTGGCAGTGGCGCAGTCGTACGGTCGGCTGCCGTCACTGGTGAACGCGCAGGTCGGCGCGGTCAGCGGCTGACCCGGTGCGGTCGCGGCGAGCGCGGTGCCCAACGTGGTGGTGCTGTGCGCGGGCAGCCGCAGCCGCCACGTCACCTCGGTGGCCGACCCGCTGGCCGGGGTGGACCGGCCGCCACCACTGATCGCGGTCGTCGTCGAGCCGGGCGGCAACTCCTGACGCACCGTGGTGTCCAGCGTCGAGCCGCTCACGTTGCGCACCTGGATCCGGTACCTCGGTGCCGGGCTGCTCTCCGTCGCGACCGTCACCGTGACCGGTTGCGGGGGCGCGGACGCCGGCGCCCGGGTGGGTGGTGCCATCGCCGGTGGTGCCGAGGGCGGCGTGGGCTCGGTCACCCGGGCCGCCATCGCCACCGGCGGTCGGGTGGCCGCTGGGCCGACCGTCGCCGGTGGCGATGGCGGGACGTCCGTGGGACGTGGCGCGCCGACCGGTGGTCGTGGCGTGGCCGCCGGTGGTCGTGGCGCGCTGGCCGTCGGTTGTGGCGTGGCCGCCGGTGGTCGTGGCGCGGCCGCCGCCTCCGGAGCCGCCGTCGGCAGGGCCGGCACGGCGGCGAGGATGCCGAGGCAGTGCACGAACACTGCGAGGGCTCTGTGGTGTCGTGTCGATGCAGGCATACGAACGAACCTCCGGAGCCGACGGTAGGGGCGAGTCGCTTCCATGCGGGTACGAATTCGGGAAGCCCGCCCCGCTCACCCCCAGCTCCGATAGGGTGCCGCGCGGTGACGGGTTGAGCACACCCGAGCGCCGGTCCTGGCCGATCGGGGTGCCGGCGGGGCTAGATTGGCCCGGTGCGTATCGCTCGTTTCGCCCATGCCAAGGGAATGTCGTTCGGTGCCGTCGAAGGCGAAGCGGAGGCCGGGCCGCAGGGCCTGACCATCGCCGAGATCGAGGGGCACCCGTTCGGCAATCTGACCTTCAGTGGGGCCCGTTGGGCCCTTTCCGACGTTCGGCTGCTTTCGCCGATCCTGCCCAGCAAGGTGGTGTGCGTCGGTCGTAACTACGCCGACCACGCCGCCGAGCTCGGCAACGACGTGCCCAAGGAGCCACTGCTCTTCCTCAAGCCGTCTACCTCGGTGATCGGCCCCCGGGACGCCATCCGACTGCCGATCTTCTCCAAGCAGGTCGAGCACGAGGCGGAGCTCGCGGTCGTGATCGGGGCCCCCGGGGCGCGCCGCGCCGACCGGGCCGCCGCCGAACGCGCCATCTTCGGCTACACCTGCGCCAACGACGTCACCGCTCGGGACCTTCAGCGCTCCGACGGGCAGTGGACCCGGGCCAAGGGCTTCGACTCGTTCTGCCCGATCGGCCCGTGGATCACCACCGGGCTGGACGTCTCCGATCTGGAGATCCGGTGTGAGGTGGGTCGCAACCCGGAGGAGATGGAGGTACGCCAGCTCGGCCGGACGAAGGACATGGTCTTCGACGTTCCCGGCCTGGTGTCGTACATCTCGCACGTGATGACTCTGCTGCCCGGCGACGTGGTTCTCACCGGCACTCCGGCCGGGGTTAGCCCGCTTGTCGAGGGGGATACGGTCACCGTGCGGATCGAGGGCATCGGCGAGCTCACCAACCCAGTGGTTCCCGTCGCCTGATCCGTCTGATGCCCCTGTTTCCGCAGCTCACGGGTGGTTCGGGGGGATCGGATTTGGCCTGTCGGCACCGGGAGGGTAAAGTTCACTCCCGGCGCCGCAAGGGGCCAATGGGGTATGGGGTAATTGGCAGCCCGACTGATTCTGGTTCAGTTAGTCTAGGTTCGAGTCCTGGTACCCCAGCGCTGCTGGAATTCGCGAGAATTTCCAGACGCTGGATTCTGACGGAGTTCGACTCCGCCCCTTCGGGGGCGGAGGGTGGTCTTCGGTAGAGTGCAGCTCCTCCACCCCTGAGGTGGGGGAGCGAAAGTTGTTCTGGCCCCGTCGTCTAGCGGCCCAGGACGCCGCCCTCTCAAGGCGGTAGCGCCGGTTCGAATCCGGTCGGGGCTACATCGTGCACAGCCCGTCTCACCTGGTGAGGCGGGCTGTTTCGTTGTCCGGGGGCGGCTGTTTCGCCGACCCGGGGCGGGGCCCGGACCCCGCGCTCGAACCCTCGGACGGTGCCGCTAGACTACTGCCGCACCGCCCGCGAGGGTGGTGAACGGAAGAAGTTCTGGCCCCGTCGTCTAGCGGCCCAGGACGCCGCCCTCTCAAGGCGGTAGCGCCGGTTCGAATCCGGTCGGGGCTACAACCAAAGGCTCGTCTCGCTCCCGCGAGGCGAGCCTTTCCCGTACCCCACCCTCCCGGCCCTCACCCCCCACCCTGCGTTGATCATGAAGTTATTGCCCACGGCCTCGGCGTGTCGTGACAACAACTTCATGATCAACGCGCGGTGG
>NZ_JARVKT010000059.1:0-16490 GCF_029809455.1 Micromonospora sp. DH14
CCCTCCGGGCGGCTGCTCGCGCGCCTCCGGCGGCGAAAAACCCTTGCGGCGTAACGGTTTTCGTCAATTGCAATTGCTGTATCCCTTATTTCATAAGGGATTTCGGAACTGTCCACATCAGAAACCCTTGTGTGGCAACGATTTTAAAGCATGGCATCGATAGGGTCTTTTGGCATTGCGGTTTCTGGTCAATTGTCAAGCTCGAAACCTGTTGCGCTGCAAGGGTTTTCGCTCCGCTGCAACCCTAAAACCCTTGTGACATAAGGCTTTCACAGATGCATCATCACGGAAACCGTTGTGGAGCAAGGGATTCAGGCACGCGCCATCTCGAAAACCGTTGTGGCGTAAGGGTTTCCGGTCAGTCGCAGCGTAGGTGCGTGCCGCACAGCTCGGGTACGTCCGCCTGGCACAGCTTCCACCCGGCCCGGAGTCCGCCGTAACGCTCTGTGCGGAAGGTCCACCGGTGCGCGCTGCCGACCATGGTGAGCGGGTCACCCGGGGCGCTGAACATCAGGTAGACCTCCGCAGTGACCTCGGCCCGGTCGCCGGTGACCTGCTCGCGCCAGTCTCGGGAACCGACCTTCACCGCGTTGCCCCGCCCGTGGCGCTCGATGGTCTTGCGCAGCTCGGCAGCCTGCCGCCGGAGCGCGTCGAACTGGTCCGGGCAGAGGTACCCGCCCGGGGGCGGGTTGCCGTAGCTCAGGGCCACCACCCACCCGTCTGCCGCCGCTATCGCGCTTCCTGCCCCTCGATCCGCCGCCACGGTGCCCCGCACCACCACAGCGGCTACAGCGGCCCCCATGGCCAACACAACCGCCCCAACGATGCCGGCCACGATCGCAAGGCGGACCCTCCCCGGTCGCATCATGATCCGAGAGTGCCACGGGCCACGGAGACGCGGTGCCCCTCGATACGGTCGGGCCATGACGACCGAACCGACCCCGCTGCGGGACAACGGGCCATTCGCCACCCCCGACCAGGCGCGAGCGCAGCTCGCCGCAACCACCCACGGCATCCCGCCGGGCTCGGTCGAGCCTCACGACCTGGCCGCCATGCCCATCCGGGAAGCGCTCATGTTGACCCGGGTCGAGCTGACCGACTTCGAGCGTGCCCAGGTGGCCGCGTTGGGTCGGGTGCTCGACCCGGAAGCGTGCCAGGTGATCGCAGGATGGGTCTTGCGTTCCTACCTGAATTCGCCGCAGCGATCGAGGAACTGAGTTCGCACCCTTCCTTTTCCGGAGATCCGGCCAGGGGCATCTATAGGTTGTGGCGCGTGCATTGCACGCGCCATTTCCGTATTCCTGCCGGCAATTCGTGCGTGACGCACAACGTCAATTCAGGGCAGCGGCGGGTACGACCGGAACGGCACCCCGTGCTGCGCGGCCTGTGACCGGATCGAGTGCGCGTGACCTTGGCAGGCGGGCAGGTAGGCGGTCGGGGTGAGCAGCACCCGGTACGGGGCGGCCAGGCCGCACAGCCCGGACCGGTTGACCACCCAGAACGGGCAGTCTCCCGGGTCGACCGGTGACACGTAGTCACGCTGACCCATGGCGGCCAACAGGCGGATCGTGTCGGGGCCGATCGCGTAGGGGCTGCCGGGTGGCGGGCCAGTAGTCAGACCTGCAAGAGCCGTTGCGGGTGCCGCTGGCGGTCGGACGGCCGGGGCCGGGCGGGTGCTCGGCGGGGCGCTCGGGCGGGTCAGGTCAGCGACCAGGCCGGCCAGGGTGGACAGCGCGGGGAGGTAGCCGGCGGCCGGCGCGGGGGCCGGGCGGGGCCGGGCGACCCGGGGGCGGGGTGCTCGGGCCGGGCGGGGCGCGGCAGCTCGGGCGGCCCGATCCTCGGCGGCCAGCTCGGCGCGGACCTGGCGGCGGATCTCGGCCGGGGACTCGACCACCGGGGCGGTCAGCGGCACCCACACCGACCGGCCGCACTGGCTACAGGGCACCGCGCTCTGCACCGGGCGGCGGGTGGCCCAGGTGTGCCCGCAGTGCCGACAGGTGACCTCCCGGTGTGGGCGGTCCGCCAGGGGTACGGCGGTGGTGGGGTCGGCGGGTACGTAGTGCTGCACCCCGCACTGCCGGCAGGTGGCCGAGCGGCCGATAGCCAGGGTGCTCCACCGGTATCCGCACTCGGGGCACCTGGTGGGTTTGGTCGGTCTACGTTGCGCCATTCCATGATTATCCACTGCCCGCATCTATAGGTACGGGGATGATGCGGGGTGATTCCGGCACCGGTGCACCACGTGGTGCACCCCGCCACACCGGGTGCGGTGGGCGGGGTGCGGGGCGGTGCGGGTCAGGCGAACAGGTCGCGCAGGATGGCGCGGTGGGCGGCGAACACCTCGCCCCCGTAGGTGGCGGCTAGGTGGGCGAACAGACCGGCGTACGAGTCGGCCGGCACCCACTCGGCGCGGCGGGCATCGTCGGCACCGACCAGGGCCGGCAGGTACTCCGGGCCGACCGGGTAGATCCGGACCACGGCGGGCACGGTGACCATCCACGCCTCATCGCTGGCGCGCGGGTCGGGCACCACCCGGGCCGGTAGCAGCTCGGGGTTCATGCAGTGGCCGCAGAGATCCAGGCCGGTTTCCTCGGCCAGCTCGCGCAGCGCTGCGGCGGCCGGGGCCTCTCCCGGGTCGACGTGACCGCCGGGCAGTGCCCACCCGTGATCGTCGTCGCGCTCGACCATGGCGAGCCAGCGGCGGCCGGTCGGGTCGGTGGCGATCACCACGGCGTCCGCGCACAGGGCCTCGCCCCAGTGCCCCAGCTCGTTCCGGCCGTACCGGATGCCGGTCGGGTCGGTCGGTGCGACCGGGCGACCGTTAACCACCTCGAACGGGATCGCGGCGCGGGCCTGGCGCTCGGCCCAGTCGATGCGGGTCGGGTCCATCTCGGGATCGGCCCAGCTCGCGCCGGAGGCGATGCCGGCCAGGACGCTCGGGTGCGTGTAGGTGTGGCTCAGGGTGCGGTTCATGGTGCGGTTCCTTCCGGGGGTCGGGTTAACGCCGGTCCTTCTTGCCCTTGCTCTTGCTCTTGCTCTTGCCGATGGCGACCGCACCGTCACCGATCGCGCACGCGCCCCGAACGGTGATGTTGCCCGTCTTGACGCCCTTGGTGGCGCGGCCCTGGTCGAGCGTCCAGTGACCGCAGGTGCACTTGCCGAGCGCACCGGTGCTGTCGACGCTGACCGGGCCGCAGGGCTTGCCGCACGCCTCGCAGTTCATGGGGATCTACCTCTCTGGTCGGGGGGGCCGGTCCGGTCGGGCCGCCTCCGCGCGGGCACCCGGTGATGGGCGGGTGCCCCACGGGGGCGGTCAGGCCGCGATCAGGGCGGCGACCAGCAACCACCCGATGTGCCAGGACTGGTCAAGGGCGTACGCGCCGGTGCCGATGCTCGGGTTGTCGTCGTGGCCGGGGCGGGGCGCACCGAGTGCGTAGAACTTCCCGGAACCGGTGCGGTCGGCCAGCCAGCGCAGCGGGGCGCGGCGGTCAGCGATCCAGTGCGAGACGGCCGAGACGGTCAGCGCGAGCGCGAGCCGGTACGGGTCGAGATCCAGGCCGCACCGCCAGGCCACCACCAGTACGGCACCGAGTGCGGTTGCGGTGTAGGTGAGCACGTGGGCGGTGCAGTGCCAGCGCGAGCGCCACACCGAACAGTGCGGGTGTGCCGCACCAGGGGGCAGCGAGTCGCACCCCTTGTGGTCGGCCTGGTGCTGGGTCTGCACCCAGTGGTCCGCGATGGTGTGGGCGGCGAACAGGGCGGCGAACAGAGCGGCGAACGTGGCGGCGGTCATGATGGGGGTGCTCCTGTCGTGGGAGTGGTGAGCGGCCCCGGATTGCTGCCAGGCGGACGGGGCCGCTCGCGCGTGTGCGGGTCAGGCGGCGGGGGTGGTGCGGGTCGGTGCGGTGCGGGTGCGCTCGACCCGCACCACCTGAACCTCAGCGGCCCGGAACGTCCAGCACGAGCCGGCGGACTGCCGGATGGTCACCGTGTGCTCGGGGTCGGAACTGATCAGCGTTTCCAGCTCGGTCGCCTGGTCGCCGCTCAGCCCGTCGAGCTGCACCGTGTGGTCCTCACCGGTTTCCGGGTGCCGCACGGTCACGCTGGCCGACCAGTCGGCGCGGATGAAGTCGGCAAGGGTGCCATCGGCCCAGCGCTCCCAGGTGGACGGCTGCGAGGCGGTCAGCTTGTCGCGCCGGTACTGCGCGGTTCCCTTGGGAACGTCCATGGCCAGGGCCAGATCCCCGTACGAGCCACCGGCGGCGGCGTGGGCGCGGATCAGCGCGTCGCGGATGCCCTGCAACCGGGGGGTAAGTCGACGCTCGGTGTCGTTGATCAGGTTGTGCCAGTCGTTGGCGGTCATCACCTGGTCGCCGTCCCGCAGGCGGGCCATGGCGATCAAAGCCGAGCTGAACCAATCGAGCATCATCATGCCGTCCGCACCCAGGGTGCGGCCGTAGCTGGCGGGCACGTTCAGGGTGAGCGAGCCATCGGGGTTCGTACGCAGCTCCATTGCGATCCCTCTCGTCCGTACTGACTTCCGTACGAATGATCGTATGGGTTTCCATACGAAGATCACAAGGGATCGACGTGTCAGGCGGCCGACAGCAACCGGCCCGCACCTCCCGGTGTGGGAGCGGTGCGGGCCGGTGCGGCTACACTGCGTCAGATTTGCGGAGGGCGGATCGCGTTGCCGATCATCATGGGCATACGGGAACGCTGCCACCACGGAAGCGCATTCAGCGCGTCATTCACGCACGAATTCAGCTCGGACCACTCGGGGGTTTCGTCGTGCATTCCGTCGCGTATTTGCTGGTCGGCCAGCGCATCCAGGGCGGCAACCAGGCCGCGCGCCCGGTGCCAGTTCGTCCAGTCCATTTCTCGCCTCTCTCGGGGAAGGAGCGGCGCGCGGCCGGAGTGTGGATTCCGAGATCGCGCGCCGTCCATTTGTCGACCGACTCTCTGTCACTTCTTGAATTCGGCCCGCTTGCTTTCCGTCTCTACCCACTCGATCAGGTCACCGACCCGGTAGGTGTCGGCCAGTCCCTTTTTCCCGGACGCAGCCGGCGCGAATTCCGGGTTGTTCTTCCGCGCCCGCTGTAGGCGCTTCTTAGCGGCGTCGAACTGGCCGGGAACAATACCCGCGTTGACCGCCTCTCGAAGCGTCAGAAGGGCATTCAGCGGGTCGGGCGGGGTGTCCCCGGTCGGCTGGCCGGTCCCCGGGACCGAGCCGGGACTTACCTGATCATCCCCGGGGCGAGCGTAGAGCGGGGACACGGGGACACCGGGGCTGTTTTCCAGGTCGATCGGGCGGCCGACCGTGGCGATTGCGCGAGCTTCCTCCGGTTCCAGGTAGGCCACCTGAACCTCAGTCGCGTTGCCCGCAACCACGATTTGCCACCGACCCAGGACACCCGATCGGCGGGGCATCGGGCACTCAGGGGCAAGCATTTTCCAGTTGTTCGCCGTGTACCGAGCGAGCGCCCGGATACCGAAGTTTTCCCGCGATTCCGGCCCGCCAGTCGTGTTCGCGGTAAGCATTTGCGCCACCCCGAACAGGTGCACCTTTGCCGACCGGCCCATAAACATGATGTTGCGGAATGCCTGGATAGCCGGGGAGGTCTTCGGGTCTTCCTTTCCGCGCAACTCTTCCCAGTACGCCTTTAGCTGCGCGACGGTCGCGTTCATTTCCTCGAAAATTACCAGCACCCGATCCCCGGGATTCCAGTCTTCCGGCTGAGTCAGGGCCTCCCGGTTGCGCTCATCGGCCAGGCCGCTCGTGCCGATCAGGGCCGAGTGCATGTCCTGAACCTCGGTGCAGTAGGTGACTCCCGGTAGTCCCAGCGCCCACCGGTGCGACCCCTTGCGGTCGATGATCAGCACCCGACCGCCACGGGAGAGCACCTGCACCCCGATCAGCATGGCGAGCACACTCTTTCCCGCACCCGATCCGGCCGAGCACGCGAGGTGGGGGGAGTCGCTGTTGAGGCTGACCACGTACGGCCGGCCACCGGCCCGCAGCCCGAGTAGGAATTCGTCGTCCTTGAGCGAGTCAAGATAGGGCTCGATCTCCGCGAAGCCGACCGAGCGCGGGGGGCGCTCGCGGACCGTCCACATGCCCACGGCGTGCGTGCCCACCTGGTCCCACGACTCGACCAGATCCCCGAGCGGAAGCTTCGCGGTGATGGTCTGCCGGATGATCTTTTGCAGCTCGGGCGTGACGTACCCGGCTACCTCGATCTCGACCCGGGCCGGCTTGGTGTGGCTCGGGCGGCGGAAGTAGTCCAGCCGGCGGCGGGCCGCCAGGGCCGGGCGGGTGTCGGCCGCCCACCACCGCAGTTTCATCAGCCGGTCGGGCACGTAGCGGACGCCGGGCTCGATGTGCTCGCCGTACCAGCGGCGTAGCGCGATCTCGGCCGGGCTCATCGGGTCGACCAGGCGGGCGGCCAGGCCGGCCAGTTCGGGCGAGACGGTCAACCACTGTTCGGGTCGGGTGTGCTCGGGGATGCGCAGCACCGGGGCCAGGGCGGCGGCGAGAGGCTGCGTGTAGACCCGGCGGAACTTGCGGGTCTTGATCCGGCGGCGGCCCCGGATGGCGGCCCTGGCGGCCACAGTGGCGGCCACGGTGCCGGCCCCGGCTTGGGTCAGGGTCGGCTCGGTGACGTAGCTGTAGGCCACCGCAGCGGCCCCGGTCGGGGTGCCGAGTCGAAACGCCTGGCGCTGCCACCCGGGCCGGTACATCCACCGGCGGGCGCGGCGGTACGGGGGGAGCACCTCGGTTCCCCGGTGGAGGTAGGTGGCATCCGTACGCGGCTTGCCGTCCATCGGGCGGCCGGCCAGGAACCGGTACACCAGGCGCGGCACGGTGTGCTGTCGAGCGATCTTGATCCGGTGGGACATGATGTGCACCTCTCGCTGAGTCGGGAGAGCGGGGCCGGTCCGGGCTGAATCGAGGCCGGCCCCGCGCGGGGATCTACCTTCGGGGCTTGCGGACCTCGAACGTGTCCGAGGAACCGCGCTGCAACTTCTGCCGCTTGGCGATCACGGCGGCGCGCGCCTGGTCGGCGGTGCCGGGCTGGCTCACCGAACGGGTCTTGCCGGTCTGGCCGGAGCGGCGGAACGCCTGGTAACCGGTGTCGGTGCTGTCGCTCATGGTCAGTTCCTCTCGCGGTTGGCCAGCTCAGCCGAGATCCCAAGGTGGACGGGCTGGCGGTGGTTGTCGAGGCAGTAACCGGAGTAACTGGCACCGGCGCGCACGATCTCCAACCGGGACCACCCCGAGCGCTCGAACAGGTCGACCAGGGCGGCGATCACCTGGTCGCGGTCCATCTCGGCCGGGGCGGGCTCGGCCGCGATCCGGTCCAGCTCGGCGGCCAACAGGGGCAGGCCGGCGGCCCGGATCTCGTCGCGCAGCTCGGCGTGCCGGGCGGGGTCGGTGGTGGCGATCAGGTCGGACTCGATGTCGGCCAGGGGCCGGGAGTTGCGTCCCATAGAAATGATCCTCTCTCGGATTGTCACCACAGGGTGACCTCTGCGTATCCGTCCGGCATGGACGGGCGCTTTTGGGGGCGCGGGTCGCGGGGGCTGAGGTCGGGCCGCTTCCGCTTGATGTTGCGCTCATCCGTCTCGATCCGGTCACCGTCCACGTCGACCGTGATCCGGTAGCCGGACACCCGGACCACCTCGCACAGCGGCATTCGGTAGGCCGCGCTCGGGGCGGTCGGAAGGGTCGGCACCAGGTAGACGTACTCCCCTTCCTTGATCGGTTCGACGGTCATCGGGCACCCGCCCGGGTGGTCGACCAGGTGGCCGAGCTGGCGGCGGGTTGGGTGGTGACGGCGGCGGCCGGCGCGGTCCGCCGGGGCGTGCCGACCTTGACGCGCACGCGGCGCGGGGGCAGGGCGGACGGGGCGGTGCGGGGCCGGCGGCGGTCGTGGGCCACCAGGGCGGCGACCGCCAGGCCGCCCGTGGCGAGCGCCAGGCACGCGGCGGTCAGTCGCCAGTCGGCCAGGGCGGCGGCCCCGATCGCGGTGGCCAGGCATCGGGCGGTGGCGCGGACGTGGCGGGCGTAGCGGGCGCGACGCTGGCGGCTCGGGCGCATGACGGTGCCGGAGTGCCAGCGCCAGGCGTAGACCGTGCCGACCGCCAGGGTTGCGGCCAGGGCCGGCAGCGCGCGGCGGCCGAACCGGTAGCCGAGCACGACCAGGGCGACCAGGACGCGGCAGGGGCCGGGGATCTTCTCCCCGACCGGGGTCCGGCGGGGCCGGCAGCTCCCGTCACAGGTGACGTGACACATGGGTCAGCCCTCCCGACCGGCCGTAGCCGGAACGCTCGGGAGGAACGGCGGGTATGCCAAAATCCTCATGATCGGTTCCGTTCCTTGAGGAAGGGTGCGGGGTCCGGTTGTGCGCCGCGTGAGCGGCTGAGCCGGCCGCCGGGAGCTGCGAACTCCTGGCGGCCGGTGCCGTTGGCTAGAAGGGCGGTTCCTCGTCGTCGCGGTAGCGGCGGGAGGCCCCGGTGGGGGCCGGAGAGGTCGGGCGGTTGCGTGACGCGGTGGCCCACGGGTCATCGGCCGGACCGCCGTTGCTGCGGCTGGCCTTGCTGACCTTCGCGGTGGCCCACGTCAGCTCGGGGCCGGCGGCGTCCACGTCGAGCACCATCCGCGAGCGCTTCTCTCCGGCGGTCCCGCCGTTGCGGCCGTCCGTCTCCCACCGCTCGGTGCGCAGAGTGCCGGTCGCGATGACCCGCGCGCCCTGGCTGACGCTCTCGGCGATGTTCTCGGCGAGCTGACGCCACGCGGTGCAGTCGAGGAACGTGGGCTCACCGTCGATCCACTTGCCCGACTCCCGGTCGAGCTTGCGGGGGGTGTGCGCCACGGTGAACTTGACCACCGCCACGCCGGCGGGAGTGAACCGCAGTTCGGGATCGCGGACCAGGTTGCCGGTGATGGTGAACGGGAGGTTGTTCATGGTCGGGACTTCCTTTCGGTCGGGTCTACTCGGACGGGACGGCGCGCAGGTCGGGGCGGGTGCCGTTGACCGGCGTCATGGGCAGGTCGGCCACCAGGGCGGTCGTCAGGTCGGCGGACGTGTCCGCCAGCTCGGCCGGGGGGACCGTGCGGGGCCGGCGGGGCCGGCGCGGGGCCGAGCTGGCGGGGGTGCTTGGCTCGGGGGAGGAAGCCGCGGTGACCTCACCGGAGGTCGCGCGGGTCTTGCGGTGGCGGGCCGGGGTCGCGGCGGGCGCGGTCACCGGCTCGGCCGGGGTCGGGTCGGGGGTGCTCGGCACCGGGGCGGCCGGCAGGGCGGCCGGGGTGCTCGGGGCCGGCAGGGCGGCGACCGGGGCGGGCACCTGGCGGCGAGCCTTGTAGACCAGGGACTCACTCACCCGAACCCCGGTGCCGGCCAGGTAGTCGACCACGCGGGACGCGGGCACCTCACCGAGCGCGGTGTGTGCGTAGTGGATCGCGGCGGTCTTGCTGACCATGGTCAGGTCGACCGGGGCACCGCCGGACACCGGGGCGTCATCGTCGGCCAGGTCGTCCACATCGACCGGGGGCGGGGGCGCGGCGGCCGGCAGGGCGGCCGGCTTGCCGGTGGCGTGCGCGCCGATCCGGTCGGCGGTCAGCTCACCGGCCAGGATCGCGGTCAGCCCGTCGTAATCGGCGTTCTCGGCCAGGTTCGCGGCGACCTTGCCCAGGTCGTACGTGTTGACCGCGATGGTGGCCATGTTCGACCCGGCAGCCTTGCCGATCTTCTTGCGCAGCTCGGCCGAGATCGCGCCGGTGCGCCGCTCGGCGGCCAGCTCGGCGTACGCGGCCCCGATGCTGGCGAGCATCCCGAGACGCGGGGTGCTTGGCTCGGTGCCTTCCGGCTGACCCTCGATCTCGGTCATCCGCTGTTCGGCATTGAGCTGCGCCAGGCGGCGGGCGCGGCGGGTGATCCCGGGGTGCCGGACCCACTGGACGATGCCGTAGACCGGCGGGGTGTCGGCCAGCTTGCCCTTACTCCGCAACGCATCGCGCCGTTGGGCGGCCGAGTCGATCAGGTAGACCAGGAAGCCGAGAGCGGAGAAGCCACCGAAGAATGCAGCCTGCCCGAGCTGGTGTGCGTCGGGGCCGTAGTGGCCGAACCAGTTGATCGCAACCGCGCCGGTCGCCACCGCAGCGGCCAGAACGCGGGCCGGGAGAGCGGACTCACCGAGGTTGCGGCGGCGGTCCGCGTGGATGGACAGCACCACGCCACCCAGCTCGGCCGCGCCGACCGCAGCGACAGCGGCCAACAGGGGCCACTTCAACCAGCCGGCGGCGGACGTGCTGGCACCGGTGATGGACACGGCCAGCACCACGGCGTAAAGCGCGAGGGTTGGGCGATCTTGGATTGCGGCGCCCATTTTCTTGATCATGGGACGGCTCATGGTCAGTCCGCCTTTCGGGTCGGTCCGGTGATCCCGAGTGCGGTCGCGGTGGCGGTCGCATCGGCGGCCAGGTGGGCCGTGGCGATCCGGACGGCCAGGCGGAGCGCATCGGTCATCGTCACGCGCTGGCCGAGCGTGCCGGTTGCGGCAGCGGCGAAGCTGCGCAGCTCGTCACGTGCGCCGTGCGAGACGTTGATCGCGGTGTACTCGGATGCCACGGTGGCCTCTCTCTCGGGTTGGGGTGGACCTGTCCCACGCTACTGATCAATTTCTGTAGTGTCTAGGACAATGTTGTAAGTTGTTGTAAGATTCTCGCACAGAGATCCACCGACGAAGGGAGACACGCCATGCGAGCACTGCCGTTGTTCGGGGAGCTGATCCTTCATGGACGGGTGCCAGGGGTTCCGCCGGTGACGCTGCGACCCTTGATCCCGACCGCCGGGGCCGGTCCGGTCACCCTGCCGGTCGTGTACTGCTCGGGGTGCTCGACGCAGCTCGTGCAGCACTGGTACGCGGCCGACGTCGAGCGGGGCGGGCCGGTCCGCCTGGTCTGCCTGTTCTGCGTGGCGGCCGAGCCGGGCGCGGTGCACCCGCTGACCTCGGATGCGGCCGACTGGTTGTCGTCTGCGGTTGCCCGGCGTGGCGGGGTGGACACGGCACCGTCCACCGGAGAATGATCACCGGCTATCAGGCGACGAAAGGGGTTCCGGTGCAGCGAGAGCGGCGCAGTCTCCGACTCGATCTAGCGATGGTCGAGCGGGCGCGCGAGCGCGCCGGGTTGCCGGCGGATGCTCCGGTGTCGGCAGTGGTCCGGTACGCCCTGGCCGAGCTGGCCGGGGCGGACACCGTGGCCGCGCTCGACTCGACCCCGGGCCGAGGTGCCATGTCCTACCGGGAGCGGGTGCACGCGGCATGACCAGTCGTCGGGTGGCTCGGGTAGCTCGGATGCGTGCGCGCGTCCGGGCTGCTCGGCGTCACCCGGCGGCCCGTGCTCGGCTGCTCTACCGGTGGCAGATGCAGCGACTCATGTCGTTCGGGGTGGTCATGGTCAGGGCCGGGTGCGGCACGGTGGCGCACTGGCTCTGCGCGTTCACCCTGGCGACCGTTGCGAAGTTCTCCCCGGGCTCGATCCCGGTCCCGATCCAGCGCAGAGACGGGCTCGCTGTCCGCCTGGCGGTAGCCGCCACGCTGGCGACCCTGGCCGCTGCGTGCGTGGCCGCCTGGTCGATGACGGCCGTTGCCGAGCTGCGGATTATCCACCCGACCGACACGCGGCCGGTGGCAACACCGGTCAGGGGTCCGGGCCTGGCGTCACGTCTGGCCCGGCTCGGTAGGTACGCCATGTGACCTGCAAAAAGCTTCGGGCCGGACGCCTAGGAACGTCCGACCCGAGGTGTAGCCACACCAACCGTGCAAGGAAGGCAAGAGCTGTGCATCACGATAACCGACGCTGCGCGCGTAGGGGCGATCAAGGGCGGCAGGAATGACTGCCGCCGCGCCGCGCCAGCGGTCCAGTACGCCGGGTAACGGCAGGAATGCCGACCCGGCCAGCGGCAGGAATGCCGATGTTCTGACACTGCCGGGTTCGGCCCCGCTCCCGGGTGACCGGTGGGTGCCGGGTAGCTCGGCCCCATTGCGCTACACCATCGGGCAGGGTGTCTGGCGCGAAGACAAGCCGCTGTTGCGATGGTGTCCGCGTGTGACCCGGCACCTGGTGACCTACTCGCCCCGGGGTGAGGTGACCAGTCGGCGCGTCACCATCGAGGTCGGCGGGGTGACCGCCACCGTGTCCACTCGCGATGTCGCGGACGGCTCGGTGTGGGCCGACCGGTTCCCCGGTGCCGCTGGCGTGGCGGGGCGGGAGGCGCGAGACGCGCTGACCAACATCGTCGACGACCAGGCGGCCCGGTTGCCGTTGACTCCGCTGCATCCCCGGTGGGACGGCGGGGTGTTGATCCTGCCGCCCGATGACGTGCTCCCGGCGGGGTACGGGGTGACCGCCGGTCGGCCGTCCGATTTCCGGGTGGTGCTGCGGGAGGCGGCCCGGTCGCCCCGGGCCGCCCTGGTGGTCGGGTGCGCGGTCGGTGGGCTGTACGTCGACCCGTTGGGCCGGCAGAGCTACACGGTCCACCTGGCGGGCCGGTCGAGCGCGGGAAAGACCACCACCGCGCGGGCCGCTGCGGCCGTGTTCGGTGACCCCCGGCACATCGTCAAGCGGTGGGACGTGACCGCCAACGGGCTCGGTGCCTGGCTGCGGGACATGGCGTGCCTGACCGGGTTCCGCGATGAACTCGGGGCCGCGAAGTTCCGGGTTCAGGATCTTGAGTCGGTCATCTTCCGCGCCATGGAGGGGGCCGCCCGGGACGTGAGCGACCGGGAGGGTCGGCTACGCGAGACGCGGGGAAGCTGGCACGGTGCCCTGATCTCGACCGGCAACGAAACGATCGTGGAGCGGGTGCCGAACGAGGGGATCGCGGCCCGGGTGGTCGAGCTACAAGGGGCGCTGACCCTCTCGGCAGATCACGCCAACCGGCTCGACGCGGCGATCTCGGCCGGGCACGGTCACGGCCTGGCGGCGATCGTCGGGCGGGCGCTGGCACCGGAGACGTTCAGCGAGTGGGCCGACCAGGCCGGCGGCAAGCTGGACATGCCCGATGGCGGCCCGGGTCGACGGCTCGGGCAACACATCTCCATGGGCGTTGCCGGGGCGCGGCTGCTCGGGGAGCTGTTCGACGTGCCCGAGCTGGCGGCGGCGGCGGCCGAGGGGGCCGGCGGGGTGCTGGCCGATCAGTTGGCCGGTCTGGCCGAGCGGGGCAGCGATCCGGGGGAGCGGCTGTTGATGGCCGTGGCGGGCGCGATGGCGGCCGACCCGGGCAGCTTCCCGACCCGCACCGCGTATGAGCGGATGTGCATGGAGGCGGTGCAGTTCGGGCGGCCGGGGCCGCGCGTGCTCGGGTGGGATCTCGACGGAGACACCCTGCCCGGTGACGTGGCCGTGATCACGACGAAGCTGGCCGCGATCAGTGACCCCGCCGGGATTGATGATCCGGGGATCGCGTTGCGGGAGCTGCGGAAGGTCGGCGGGTTGCTCGCGGCCAAGGATGGCCGGAACCTGGCGCGACTGGTCAAGGTCGGGGGCAAGCCGGTCCGGTCGTATGTGTTCGCCGGGGTCCACCCGAGCGAGGTAGAAGTGGCACCCGAGGGGCCGGTAACGACTCCGGTAACGACCTCGGTAACGACACCGGTAACGACCCCTGACCAGGGCGGTAACGACAGTAACGACCTTTTCGGGGATTCAGTCGTATGTGTGCGCGAGGGGGAGCCGGGACGGGGCGGCCCGGGTGGACCTGGCGGGCCGGGTGACCCGTGCTCGGTGTGCCGGCGGCCCGGGGAGTGGTGCGGGTTTGGCGAGGTGGCCGAGGATCGGTTGCCGTGCCTGGTGTGCGGAGATCCGACCCGGGTCCGCTCGGCCTGCGGTGCGCCACGCACCAACCTGTGCCGACCCGCTGAGAGCGCCCAGGAAGCCCCGGAGGTGTCCGGGGTGGCCGGAGGTACCCCAAGGGGTCCGATCGGGCCGCAGCGGGCCGCACAGCCGGTTAGGCGGGGTAGCTCGGTCGAGCTGGACACCCCGGAGGAACGGGCCGACTGGACGCGGGCCGCGTTGAAGGTGCTCGACGGGGGCGAGCTGCCGGCCGAGCTGGCGGCGGCGAGCCTGGCCGTGTGGCACGAGGTGACTGGCGGTCTGCGGTGGACCGGGTGGGCCGGGGACACGGCCGTGTCCGCCCTGGCCTGGCTGGACGGTCGGCGGGGCGCGACAGCTCGGGGCGAGGCTGCGGCCGAGGTGGAGTTACCCGAGCTGGCTGACCTGGCCGAAGACCTGGTGTTGCACCTGGATTACGTGGACGGCGGCCAGGTGCCCGAGGTCGGGCAGACCGTGATCGGGCTGGACGTGTTCGGGCAGTTCCTCGCGGCGGCCCCGATCACGCTCGGGACCGGGGCACCGGTTCGGCTCAACCGGCCCCGGTCGCTGGGTGCACTCACCAAGGCACCGGGGTACGTCCGCCTGGCCGAGTCGATCGACCACCCGCACCCCGCGTGGTCGACCAGGCTGCGGGCCGGGCAGGTACTCCCGATGCCGTACGTGGATTTCCTGATCAAGCGCGGGACCGAGGTTCAGGCGGATGAGGCCCTGATCTGGACGGCCGGCAACCACCGGCCGCACCTGGCCATGTGGGCCAAATTGTTCCGGACCGCGTGGTACGCCCTGGCGGACCGCACCGATGAGCCGGCAGTGCTGGCGTTCAAGGTGCTCAAGTCGGTGTATGCCACGTTCATTGGTGGGTGGATGCGCAGCGACAAGAACACCACCCGGACCATGCGGCGAGACTGGTCGGATCACATCATCGCGGAATCGTGGGTACGTGCATTTGTGGCGCTGGAAAAGGCCGAGCAGAATGGCCGGACCGCGCTCGGAATGCGGCGCGACTCCGCATGGTTCCTTTCGGATTCCGGACTGGAATTGCCGGCAGGCGTCACGGTCTGGACTAAGGAAAACAACATTCCCAAGAAGCTCGGTAAATGGAAGTTGGACCGGTGGGCCGAGGTAGACACGGCGATTGTCGAGGGTCACGCCACGGGTAGCCCAGATATGCTCAACAAGGCCATTAAGAACGCTCACGAGACGCGGGAGGCGGGGCAGTGAACTTCGGAGAATCGCGGGAGAGCGCAGGGCGGCCCCGTGGCTGGCAGGAATCCGTACGAGCAGTTCAGGCAGCGCACCCGGGCAAGGGTGAGGCGTCGAAATACCTAATGGACACCTACGGAGTCAGCCGGCGGACCGCTCAGAAGTGGCTCAAGGGCGACCAGGCCCCGAGTGAGCGAGGCGGACGGCGGGACGCGGTGCGGGGCGACAAGCGGGCAGCTCGGAGGATTGCAGCCGACCAGATGCGGTCAGCCAAGGTCGCGGCGGTCGGCAAAATTCAGGTGGTCAGCAAGAGCAATCAGAAGCCCGCAGGGTCACGCAATGTCGGGGTGGTCACTATCGATCCACAGTCGCGGCGACTGCTCAACGAGGCCGCCTCACTGCTCGAATCCGGTATGGACGACCAGGCGGCACAGAAAGCCAGTGACGCAATCATGAGCGCATACGGCCGAAGCAAGGGTGACAACGGCCAGGTTGCGGGGGCGTTAGAAATTGGCGAGTGGTCCGGCCTACTCGACTTCATGGAATAGGAGGGCAGTTGCCTTGACTGACCAGGTGAGGGATGGACTCCCCACGGCCGAGGAAATCCGGCAAGCGTGCAAGCTTTTGCAAATTCCGCTTGACGAAGAACACATGGGTACTGAATCGATGACTGGCGAGCGGCAGGTTACCGCGTTGCTGGCAGTGCTAGCCGCGTGGGTCAATTGCTATCAGACGGTCAACGATTACAACCACGATCGCCTAAGCCTCGATGAGGTTCGGATGCTGGTCGCATCCGCCGAATCGGAAGTGTGGCCGTTCGTAGAGGGTGAGGAATCGCTAACCGCGATAGCGGCCATGAATTCGGCACTATGGCGCATTCAGTGGGCAGCGCTCACCATTCAAGAGATCGGGCGCTCTCCCCACGCGCTCAATCCGTCCGAAGGAATAGCCGCTTTGCTGCGGGCTGCGGGCTGTCTGATCACAGAGTGGCGAGAGGCGCACGGGCAACCCGGGTTCATTCTCGACGGTCGCACATTCTCCACCAGTAAAGGAGAATACGCATTACAGGCTAAGCGCGAAATACGTACAGCACAGGACGTGATTACGCGAATTGTTGGCCCACCTAAAAAGCGGAAGTAATCGAATTCGATAAGCGCCAAAGATTGGTTCTGGCGAATTGCCGGAACCAATCTTTGCATTTCCGGCCGGAAGGTCAACCTCAAAAGACATCATCAATGCATTGAGCTAAACCGTTGTGGCGTAAGGGTTTCGACAGTGGACAGTCCCGAAAACCGTTGCAGCGTAAGGGATTCAGCGAGCGCGCGAGGGGGATTCCCTTGCTCCGCAAGGGATTCAGTCGCCGCCGGAGGCGCGCGAGCAGCCGCCCGGAGGG
>NZ_JARVKT010000005.1:0-304222 GCF_029809455.1 Micromonospora sp. DH14
CCCCCCCTCCCTCTCCCCCTCCCGCACCACCCACCCCCCAGCGCGCTGATCATGAAGTTGTTGCCACGACACGCCGCCCCGGAGGGCAATAACTTCATGATCAACAGGAGCAGGGTGCATCGGGGAGAAGGGGGTCAGGTTTTCAGGAGGACTCCGGTTAGGAGGACGCCGTGGGCGAGGTTGAGGACTCCGTCGCAGCCGGGGTAACCGACCCGCGCCAGGCCGCCGGAGGCCTGCCGGCCGAACAGGTACGGGGCCAGGGAGTACGGGACGTCGGCGGTGACCGTCTCACCGGTCTCGATCTGGACGAAGTCCATCGACACCCGGTCGGTCGGCAGGTACTCCTGAAGGATCGCGCCGCCCTGGTCGACGGCAGCCCGCACACCGTCGGCCCAGTCCACCGCGCTCAGCTCCGGGCCGAGCAGCACCCCATGCCCGGCCGAACCGTCGGCCGGCTTCGCCACCAGCGTGGCCTGCTCGGCGATGGCCCGGTCGAGCACCGCGGCGGTCAACGGCACCGTGTACGGCACGTGCCGGCGGATCAGCGCCTGGTCGTCGGCGGGCAGCCCGGCCACGTCCTCCCACAGCCAGGCGAAGGTGACCTTGTTGCCGAGCAGCCAGGCCGCCGCCGACACGAACATCGGTAGCGTGCCGGCGGCGAGGGCCCGGGCCACCGCGTCCAGGCCGGCGGTCGGGGTGACCCGGTTGGGCACGAACAGGCGGAACAGCGCGTCGACCGGCGCGCCGTCGACGACCAGGCGCTGGTCGGCGTCCACTGTGGCGGTGGAGACCGGGGCGATGACCAGGTCGATGCCGAAGTCCCGGGCCCGTACGGCGAGCGGGTCGAGGATCCGGATGAACGTCTGCGGGTCGTCCAGGCCGGGGTAGTCGGCGTCGAAGTCCATCAGCAGCGCCACCCGGGCGCCCTCGGGCAGTCGCAGCTCGTCGCGGATCGCCACGAACCGCTGGTCCAGCAGGGACGGGGCGGCCCGCACCGGCAGGTCGTCGAGGATGCCCTGGTCCTGGTAGAGGCGCGCGTACCGCTTGATGACGGTGTCGGCGTCGAACCCGCCGCCGAGGCTGCTGTCGATGTTGTACTCGACGAACTTCGGCACCCCGGCGGAGAAGATCACATCCGGTCGGTACGCGGCCAGCAGCGCCTCGGTCAGCGGCTCGGCCTCGTCCAGCAACCGGGTCTCCCCCGCCGGTACGCCGAGCAGCCGGCGCAGCTCCCCGGCGGTACCGGCGCGACGACGGCAGGCGTCGAGGATGAGCTGCGCCAACCGGTCGCAGACCTCGTTGAGCTCCCGCCAGGCGTCCGCGGTGAGCACCGGGGGCCGGGCCAGCCGCCACTGCTTGTTGTAGGTGGCCCGGCCGTGGAAGACCTGCTCCCAGGCCGCCGCCCCACTGGCCACCATGGCCCGCCGGGCCGGCTCCGGCAGCTCGGCCCAGGCCCGGCCGACCGCCGGCCACTGATAGTTCGGGTCGATCATGATGAGTCCTTCACGGTCAGGTGGATGGCGGTGACGAGGTGGTCCCGGCCGGGTTGCACGGCCCGGTCCAGCGCCGGGGCGAACGGCAGCACCGCCCCGTCCGGTCGGGTGACCCGGCGCGGCGGGGCGAGCAGCCGGACCCGCTCCACCACCGAGGCGATGATCTCGGCGGCCATGCCGCAGGACCGGTTGCCGTCGTCGAACACCACGAGTCGCCCGGTACGGGTGACCGACTCGATGAGGCCGTCGATGTCGAACGGGTACAGGGTGCGCGGGTCGAACACCTCCACCGAGACCTGGTCGGCCAGTTCCTCGGCGACCGCGAGCGCGTCGTGCACCAGGTGCCCGACCGCGACCACTGTGACGTCGCAGCCGTTGCGGTGGATCCGGCCCCGGCCCAACGGCACCGGCGTCAGGTCGTCGACGTCGTCGCGCACGTCCATCGCGGCGGCCGGCGCGAACACCACCACCGGGTCGTCGTGGCGGATCGCGGTGACCAGCAGCCCGTACGCGTCGGCCGGGGTGGCCGGCACGACGGTGACCACGCCGACGTGCGCGAAGAGGCTGTACGGGTGGTCGGAGTGCTGCCCGGCCCACCCGGTCCGCGAGCCGGAGCCGGGCACCAGGTAGGTGACGGGGACACGGCACTGCCCACCGGTCATCAGCGGGAACTTGTGCGCGTGGTTGACGATCTGCTCGAAGACGAGGAACAGCAGCGACGGGATCTGGAACTCGATCACCGGCCGCAGCCCGGCCAGCGCCGCCCCGGTGGCGAAGCTGGTGAACGCCTGCTCGGACAGCGGCGTGTCGCGGACCCGTTCGGCCCCGAACCGCTTGGCCAGCCCGGTGGTCACCAGCGAGGCGCCGACCTGGATGTCCTCGCCGAGCAGGAACACCGCCTCGTCGCGGGCCAACTCGTCGGCGAGGGCCCGGGTCAGCGCCCGCCGGTACGACAGTCGCGGCATCTCACCCACCTCCGGTGCGGGCGGTCAGGCCGCTGGCGTACAGGTAGGTCAACGCGTCGGCCGGGTCGGGTTCGGGGCTGTCCAGGGCGAACCGCACCGCCGCGTCGACTGTCGCCTCGACCTCGGCGTCCACGGCGGCGCGGTCGGTGTCACTGAGGCGCTCACCCTGGATGCGGACCGGGTCGCGGGCCCGACCCCGGGTCACCTCGTCGGGCGGCCGGTAGTCGAGGCGTACCGCGTGTTCGAAGGTGTGGTGGGCGTCGAAGCGGTAGGTCCGGGCCTCGATCAACTCGGGGCCACCGCCGGCGCGCATCCGGTCGACGGCGGCGGCCGCGGCGGCGCGTACCGTCTCGGGGTCCTGGCCGTCGACCTCGACGGCCGGGATGTCGAACGCGGCGGCCCGGCCGGCGATGCTGCCGGCCACCGCGCCGGCGACCGGCATGGTGGTGGCGTAGCCGTTGTTCTCGCAGACGAACAGCACCGGCACCCGCCAGAGCGCCGCCAGGTTGAACGCCTCCAGCAGCATCCCCTCGTTGACAGCGCCGTCGCCGAAGAAGCTCACCCCGACGGTGTCGCGGCCCTGCCGTCGCCGGGCCCAGACCGCGCCGGTGATGATCGCCCCGGAGGCGCCGACGATCGCGTTGGCGCCGAGCACACCGATGCTCAGGTCGGCGGCGTGCATCGAACCGCCCCGGCCGGCGTTGAGGCCGGTGACCCGGCCGCACAACTCGGCGAGCATCCGGGCCGGGTCGGCGCCGCGCGCCAGCACGTGCCCGTGCCCCCGGTGGGTGCCGGCGAGCACGTCGTCGGCACCCAGCGCCGCGCAGACGCCGGCGGCGACCCCCTCCTGACCGAGGTACGGGTGGATGCCGCCGACGATCTGCCCGCCGTGGACCAGCTCCACCGCCCGTTCCTCGAACCGGCGGATCAGCCGGACCGTGCGGTAGAGCCGGACCCTGTCGGCGTCGGTCACACCGGCCCCTTGATGGCGGCGAGGATGTCGTCCCAGAGCCTGGCCCGGGCGGCCAGCGCGGTGTTGACGGTGACGGCGCACTCCTGCCACCTGCTGTCGTCGTCGCCGCACAGGTCGGCGAGCATCTGCATGGCCATCGGGGTGTGCTGTTCGCCGTCGACCTCGATGTGGCGTTCCAGGTAGTCGACGAACGTGTGCAGCCGGTTGCTGACCTCGTTGACCGAGACGACCTGGGTGAACATGTCCGGGATCAGGTCCTCCCGGCCGAACGCGAAGGCCGCCGCCTGACAGTGCACCGGCGTCGACTCGATGATCTGCCAGGTGGTCGCGGCGAACCTCGCCGACGCGGCGGGCACCCCCGCCTCGGTGAGCGCCTCGGTGACCGGACGGCCGGCGCGCAGCAGCTCGATGAGGGCGTTCACCGCCGTGGTGTCCGCGCCGGCCTCGGCCATGCCCCGCACGTACAGCTCGAAGTGGCTGATGTAGCCGCCGCCCAGCTCGTCGCTCTCCTCGACCATGACGATGTCGTTGATGAGGCGACGACTGCCGGTCGGGCCGGTCGGGATCCACGGCACGCTGACGCAGGTCAGCTGCCGCTGCAACGACTTCAGCAGGGACATGAAGTCCCAGACCGCGAAGACGTGGTGCTCCATGAAGGTGACGAGCGCCTCGTGGGTGTCGAGGTTGGTGTAGAGCGGGTGCTTGACCACGGCGTCGCGTCGGTCGGTCACCGCCCGCTCCAACCGCTCGATGCCCGGGTGCGTCCTACCCCAGTCGTACCGTGACATGTCAGCCTCCCTGCTGGGCGCGGTGGCGCCAGATGACCGGGCAGTAGTCGGGGTCCGCGTAGTCCGGCCGCCCGTCGTGGGTACGGCGGACCAGCACGTCGTGGTTGTACGCGGCGAGGGTGCCGTCCGAGAGCGGGTACTCCCGCCAGGCGTTGTCGCCGTCCTGCAGGTGCAGCGAGATCGCCTGTCGGGGCCGACCGCTGACGTTGGGGCCGCTGCCGTGATAGGTGCGGCAGTGGTGGAAACTCACGTGTCCCTTCGGGATCACCATCGGGATCTTGCGGATCTCCGCGCCGTTGTACGCGGCGTTCTCGGCCAGCATCTCCTCCAGCTGGCTGCGGTCCCGGTCGGCGAAGTGCCGCACCACCGTGTCGTCCGCGCCGATCTCCTTCCACCGGTGCGAACCGTCGACCATGGTGATGGTGCCCATCTCCTCCCCGCAGTCGTGGAAGGGGATGAACGCGGTGAGCATCTGCTCCGACGACGAGGACGCCCAGTAGTGCTTGTCGAAGTGCCAGGGCACGATGTTGCTGGGCTCCCCGTCGATCGGCGGCTTGTAGATCAGGGTGGACTGGAAGACGCGGATCTCGTCGGCCCGGGCCAGCCGGGCCGCGACCGCGCCGATCAACGGCTTGCGCAGGATCGCGCCGAGCCCGTCGTGCTCGTGGTGGACGTAGTCGTTGTGCCGCTGCACCGGGCCCCTGGACGGGTCCCAGTAGGCGAGCTTCGGCGGGCGGACCGGCAGCCGGCGGTCCCGCTCACCGTCGTAGTAGCGCGCAGCGGCGGCGGCGAGGGCGTCCACCTCGTCGTCGGTGAAGACCTTCTTCGACAGGTACCAGCCGTGCTCGGCGTAGTGCCGCACGTCGTCGTCGGACGGCAGCAGCTCCCGCTCCTCGGCGGTCAACGTCGACCCGAACCCGGTCACGGTCATGCGCCCACCTCCTGTGGTGTGGCCGCCACGGCGGCCAGCTCCCGCTCCTTGGCCTCGTAGAGGGCCTTGATGTTGCCGCTGCCGAAGCCCCGCGCGCCGCGCCGCTCGATCAGCTCCAGGAAGAGCGTGCGTCGCACGTGCATCGACTCGGCGAAGATCTGCAACAGCTGACCGTCGTGGTCGGAGTCGACAAGCACACCCAGCTCGCGCAGTCGGTCCAGTGGGGCGTCCACCCGGCCGACCCGCGCCTCCAGGGCGTCGTAGTAGCTGGCCGGGGTGCCGGCGAAGCGCACCCCGCGCCGGCCCAGCGCCTCCACGGCGGCGACGATGTCCTCGGTGCGCAGCCCCAGGTGCTGCACTCCCCCACCGGCGTGCTGGTCGAGGAACGCGTCGATCTGCCCCGGCCGCCGGGTGCGGTCCGGTTCGAGCAGGACCACCGTGACCCGCCCGGACGGGCTCTGCACCACCTTGGAGTTCATCCCCTGCCCGTCGACCTCGATGTGCTCCTCGAAGATCTGCGCGAAGTCGAACAGCGCCTCGAAGTGCCGGACCGTCTCGTCGAGCTGACCGGGCGGCACGCAGACCGCCAGGTGGTCGATCTCCGCGAGCACCGGCGGATGCTCCTGCGCCGACGACGCCGTCGGTGTGATGGCCCCGGGCAGGAACTCGGCCCGGTCGCCCCGGCGCTGCACCAGCCGGTGCCGCACGTCGGCGAAGCCGTCCACCTCGGCGATCACCACCTCGGCGTCCGCGCCGGTGCGGGTGGTCGGCGGCGTCACGCCGGTCGCACCCCGGCCCACCAGCTCGGCGTACGCGGCCGACACGTCGTCGACCTCGACCGCGACGACAGCGATGCCGTCACCGTGGCGCTGCACGTACCGGGCCGCCGGATGCTCGGCGCTCAGGCCGGAGGTGAGCAGCAGTCGGATGTCGCCGTGGCAGAGCAGCAGCGAGCGCTGCCCTTCCAGCCCGGTCTCCGGGCCACCCTGGCCACAGATCTCGAAGCCGACGGCGGTGCTGAAGTAGAAGGCCGCCTGCCGGGCGTCCCCCACGTAGAGTTCGATGTGGTCGATACCACTGATGTCCATGTCCCCTGAAACCCCTCCCACACAGTTCCCCCCGCGTTGCCGTCCGGGCGCGCCCGCCCGGGATGCCGCCTCGATCACCCCCTCGGCTCGGCGACGCGTGCCAGCACCAGGCTCACGTTCTGGCCGCCGAACCCGAACGAGTTGGTGACCGCGTACTCCGGGTCGGCCTTGCGGGGCGCGCCACGGATGTGGTCCGCCGGGCAGGCCGGGTCCGGGTCGTCGAGGTGGTACGTCGGCGGCAGCAGCCCCCGACCGAGCGCCACAGCGGTGGCCGCCGCCTCCACCACCCCGGAGGCGCCGAGCAGGTGACCGGTGAGCGCCTTGGTGGAGCTGACCGGCACGCCGCCGACGCCGAAGACGTCCGCCAGTGCGGTGGTCTCCGCGATGTCACCGAGCTTGGTGCCGGTGCCGTGCGCGTTGACGTAACCGACCACCGCCGCCGGCACACCGGCGCTGCGCAGGGCCCGGCGGATGCACGCCGCCGCGCCGGCACCGTCCGGTCGGGGGGCGGTCGGGTGGTACGCGTCAGTCGTCGCGCCGTGCCCGGCCACCTCGGCGTACCCGGTGAGGCCACGCGCCGCGGCGTGCTCGGCGCGCTCCAGCACGAGCAGCGCGGCGCCCTCGGACAGGACGAAGCCGCTGCGGGAGGTGTCGAACGGCCGGCTCGCCCGGCCCGGGTCGGTGCCGGCACGCGCCAACGCCCTTGCGTTGCCGAAGGTGTCGGCGAAGGTCGGGAACAGCGGTGCCTCGCTGGCCCCGCACAGCACCACGTCGGCTTCCCCGGTCGCGATGAGCCGGACCCCGTCGGCGATCGCCTGGGCGCCGGAGGCGCAGGCGGTGCCGACCGACGAGCTGTAACCCCGGATGCCGTGGGCGATGGCGATCCGCGCCGCCGGCATGTTCGGCAGGATCCCGGTGAGCAGGTACGGGCTGACCGCCGCCCGACCCCGGGCCGCGCGGGCCAGCACCTGCGACTCCAGGGTGGCCATCCCGCCGACCCCGCCGACGATCACACCGATCCGGTCGGGGTCGACGTCGCGGCCCACCACGATGCCGGCGTCGGCGAGGGCGTCGGCGGCGGCGAGCAGGGCGAGCACGACGATCCGGTCCAGGATCCGGGCCTCCGGCCCGGACGCGACGGTACGCGGGTCGATGTCGGGCAGCAGGCCGGCGACGTCCAGCGACTCCCGCGCCGGGTGCCCCTCGGCCGGACGGGTCAGCCCGGACCGGCCGGTGGTCAGGGCGTCGAAGGTCTCCTCGACCCCCCGCCCGACCGGGGTGAACAGCCCCATCCCGGTGATCAGCGCGGTCACGAACGCGCCTCGGTGAGGTAGCGCTCCCGCAGGACCACCTTGCGGACCTTGCCGGTCACGGTGACCGGGATGTCGGCGGAGCGCACCGGCACGACCCGCCGCAGGGTGGCGCCGACGTCGGCACCGAGAGCGGCGCGGACCCGCTCGGTGCGGTCCTGCGCCTCGTCCGCGCCGGCGGCCAACTCCAGCAGCACGTCGGTGACCACCACCCCGGCCTCGGCGACGATCACCACGGTGCAGTCGGTGACGTCCGGGCAGGCGGCGAGGATCCGCTCCTCGGACAGCGCCGTGTAGAAGCGCCGCCCGTCACCCGCGTCGACCGAGTCCACCGCCCGGTCCAGGTGGTAGTAGCGGCCGTCGGCGTCGGCGCGGACCAGGTCACCCGTGAGGTACCAGCCGCGCTGGCGGAAGCGGTAGGTGGTGACCGAGTCGTTCCAGTAGCCGCGGAACAGCGACGGCGAGTCGATGCCCAGGAAACCCACCTCGCCGGCCGGCACCGGCTCACCGTCGGCGTCGAGCACCGCGACGTTGGCGAACTGGTACGGGCGGCCGATGCACCGGCCGTACCGGTCGGTGTCGGCGCGGTGGGTGATGTGGAACATCGAGTGCCCCATCTCGCTGGAACCCAACCCGTCGATGAAGACCGACCCGGGCACCTTCGCCACCCCGTCCCGGGTGACGGTGTCGTGCCAACCGACCGCCACGAGGCGGCGGATGTGCGGCTCGTGCGAGGCGTCGCCGGTGTTGAACCACAGCCGCACCGAGTCCAGGTCGTACCCGGACAGGTCGAAGCGGGCCAGCTCCGCCCAGGTGACCGAGAAGCCGAACACCCCGTCGGGGCGCCAGCGTTGGATCGCGTCGAGCACCTGCTCGCCGCCCTGCTCGGACAGCAGGAACATCTGCGCGCGGTTGCCCAGCGCCTGGTTGACCATCAGCACCGTCGCGGTGTGCGGTGCGGGCAACGCGTTGAGGATCCGGGTGGTGCCCTGCGCCTGCGGCATGGTGAGCAGGTGCCGGGTGGCCGCGAAGAGGCTGGCGTGTGAGTGCAGCACCGCCTTGGGCACCCCGGTCGTCCCGGAGGTGTGGGTGATGACGATCGGGTCGTCCGGGTGGTGCCGGTAGTGCGCCGGGGCGGCGGCCGGGTCGCCCGTGCCGGCCTGCGCGGGGGTGCCGAGCAGCGGCACGCCCAGGTCATGCCCGGCCAGCAGCGCGGTGTGCGCGTCGTCGGCCAGCACCCCGACGCCCCGCAGGCGGCGGATGTACTCGGCGGCGATCTCCGGGCGAAGCTTGCCGTTCATCAGCGCCGGGATCGCGCCGAGGCGGGCCAGCGCCAGGAAGCTGAGCACCATGTCGGCGGCGGCGGTGGCCCAGACGGCGACCGGGTCGCGGGGGCGTACCCCGTGTTCGTGCAGCCAGGCGGCGCGGGCGGCGACCCGTTCGTCGAGCCGTCCCAGCGTCAGTGGCGTCTCGGCGGGGTGCCCGTCGACGGCGGTGTCGAAGGTCAGGCCGGGCCCGTCCGGGTCGGCGCCGTGCGCCAGCACCCGGGCCAGGACGTTGCCCGCCCCCAGTTCGGTGTCGGCGGCCAGTGCGCCGCGCAGTCCCCGTTTCCTCATGGTCGTGCTCCTCCCCCCAGCAGCACCGCGACCGCCTCGGTCGGCCCGTCGGGTGCCTGTTCGATCAGGATCAGCAACACCTCGTCGGCGTCACCGTCGTCGCGTAGCAGGTCGGCCTCGGCGACACCGTCGGTGTACGGGTCGCCGGTCGGGCTGAGACAGACCACCGGACCGCGCAGGCCCCACCGGGCGGCGATGTGCCCGGCGACGCTGTTGGGCACGGACTGGAAGAAGAACAGCGGGCCGACCCGCCCGCCGGCCTCGACGGTCGCCCGTACGTGTCGGGCGCTGGCCAGGTCGCCGCTGGCGCTGACCAGCACGATCCCCGTAAGCACCTCGGGTGGCACCGGCTGGGTCCCGTACCCCCGCCGCAGGCACCGCTCGGCGACGGCCACCACCACCGGCGCGAAGTCCGAGTGCACGAACCCCGGCACCCCCGCCACGCCGCCCTCGTCCCCGACCTCCGGCCACCAGGCCCTCGCCCTCTCCCCCGCCCTCGCCCCCGCCCTCGCCCTCTCCCCCGGTGATCTTGCAGTTTCGGTCGTCGTTTCGGGCACTTGGTCGGATTCGTCGGGACAGAAAGTGCAAGATCGCGGGGAGTTGGCGGCGGTCATCCGACGCCGACCAGGAGGGCGGTGTTGGCTCCGCCGAAGGCGGCGTTCAGGGTCAGGGCGTGGGTGACCGCCGTGCGGCGTGGAGCGGTGGTGATGACGTCGAGTGGGCACGCCTCGTCGGGGCCCTGCCAGCCGGCGTTGACCGGCAGCTCACCGTGGCGCAGCGCGAGGGCGGTGACCACCAGTTCGAGCAGGCCGGACGCCTCCAGCGCGTGCCCGTGCACCGACTTCGTGGAGCTGACCGGGACCTCGGTGGCGTGCCCGCCGAGGGCCCGGTGCAGCGCGGCAGCCTCGGCGGCGTCGCTCTGCGCGGTGCCGGTGGCGTTGGCGTTGACGTAACCGACGGCCCGCGGTGCCAGCCCGGCCCGGCGCAGCGCGCCGCCGATCGCGCGGGCCAGCCCGGTGCCGCCGGGCTCCGGCTGGCAGGGGTGGAACGCGTCACCGGCCCGTCCCCACCCGGCCACGGTGGCCACCGGATCGGCGCCACCGCGTCGTCGGCCGCTGCTCGACTCCAGCACCACCGCGGCCACGCCGTCGCCGAGCAACAGCCCCCGCCGGCCGGCGCTGAAGGGGCGGACCGCCCCGTCGACCGCGAGGGCGCGACCGGCGTCGAAGAGCGCGAACTGGTCCGGCTCCACCAGGTAGCCGGCGGCGACGACCACCCGTTCGACGTCACCGCGGGTGATCTGAGCGGCGGCGTCGGCCACCGCCGTGCTCGCCGACACGCAGGCGCTGGTGTAGACCCGGGTGTGCCCGGAGAGGCCACATCGGGCGGCGAGCTGACCGGCGAGCACGGCCGGGGCCGGGCCGGTGGCCGGTCCGCCGTGGACGGCAAGCAGCAGGGCGCACCCGGTGCGGCCCTCGCGGTCCAGGCCGGCCGCCCGGCACGCCTCGTCGATCGCGGCGGCCAGCTCGTCGGTCAGCGTGCCGACCTCGGGCAGGGTGGCCGCCACGGTGACCCGACGGGCGGCGGTGTCGAACCGGCGTACCGGGCCGAAGGCCGGCACACCGGCCAGCACGCCGGCAAGCTGCGCGTCGGCGCCCCGACCGAGGGCGCTGACGGCGTACACACCGGTGAGCTGGGCGACGCGCGCCTCAACCATCTGTGGGTGCGGTCAGCGACGCCCGGAACACCGCCAGGGCGTCGTCGACGGTACGGATGCCGGCCAGCTCGTCGTCGGCCAGGTCGAGCCGGCGGTCGTAGCGCTGCTCGACGAGGTGCACCAGCCAGGCGAGCTCCATCGAGCCGATCCGGTCGGACACCTCGGCGGCTGGTTTCGCGGTGAGTTCGGCGAGCATGCTCAGCAGGTCAGCTCGCCCCAGATCGGGCTGACCGCCCATCAGACCGGGTCGCTCGTGGCCTCGGCGACGCGCTTGGCGACCATCGTGGTGAACTCGCCGACAGTCATCAGGGCCAGCTGCTCGGACTCGTCGTCGGCGAACGTCACGCCGTAGCGGTCCTCGACCCGGACGGACAGGTCGGCCAGGGCGAGAGACTCCAGGTCGACGCCGGACGGGCCGAGTGTGGTGTCGTCGTCGAGCCCCTCGACGTCGTAGTTCATGTCGGCGAGCTGCTCGACGACGAAGGCGCGGACCTCGGCTCTCATGGATACCCTCTCTGCGTGGGCCAGCTGACGGTGTCCGGTCGGGACACCGCCTACGTGTGGGTCGGCCGGGACACCGGCGGTCAGCCGGATCCGGCCGCTGTGCTGCTGCGGCGGGCGGGTGCTCTGCTGCTCGGCCGCGCGGAGACCGCTGTGGTGCTGACGCACGACAGCGCGGGACGGCCGGTGGTCCGGGTCGACGACGTGACCGGGCCGGTCGAGCTGGCGGTCAGCGTCAGCCGCACCGCCGGGCTGGTGGTGGTCGCCGCCCGTCGGGGCGGCGCGGTCGGGGTGGACGTGGAACGGGTCCGCCCGCTGCCGGCGCTCGCGCTGGCCGCCCGCTGGTTCCCGCCCGCCGAGCTGGCCTGGTTGGGCGATCGGCCCGAGGCCGGCCGGACGGTGGACTTCCTGCGGTTGTGGACCGCGAAGGAGGCGGTCGGTAAGGCGCTCGGGCGGGGGTTGCGCGGCGGCGGGCTGCGCCGGTTGATGCCGACGCCGGGGCTGCCGTTGCGGCCGGTGCCCGGCGCCGGGCCCGTCCGGGTCGGTCACCCGCCGCTGGGCGAGGGCCTGGTCCTGGCGGTCGCCGGGTACGCGGCCACGCGGGTCGACGTCGAGGTGGTGCAGGGGCCCGGTCACGGGCTGACCGCCGAGCGCAGCGCGTCGGTCGAGCGGACCAGCTTGCCGGTGGTGGTGCGGGGCAACTGATCGAGCAGGTGCAGCGTCCGGGGCCGTTTGTAGCCGGCCAACCGTTCGGCGAGGAGCTTGTCCAGCGTCTCCTCCGACAGCGGGCCGTCGGGTTGGACGTACGCGGTGATGCCGTCGTCCCAGACGACCACCGCGGCGGACACCCCGGTCAGCTCGGTGACGGTGGCCTCCACCTCGGTCAGGTCGACCTTCATCCCGCCGACGGAGACCTGCGAGTCGAGTCGACCGCGCACGGTGACCAGGCCGGTGTCCTCGTCGACGGTGCCGGCGTCGCGGGTGTGCAGCCAGCCGTCGGACCAGCGGGTCGGGTCGCTCAGCCCGACGTACGGTGACGCCGGGCAGGACACCCACAGCTCACCGCCGCGCTCCCGGACCTCGATGCCGGGCGCGGGGGCGATCGACGGTCGGTGTGCGCCGTGCAGGTCGGTGCCGATCACCCCGACCTCGGTCATCCCGTACATGTTGCCCAGGGGAACCCCGTACCGGTCGGTGAACGCCCGGGCGACGGCGGCCGGCACCAGCTCACCCCCGGTGGTCATCCGCCGCAGCTGCGGCAGGGGCCCGGCCGGTCGGGTGGAGGCGAGCAGTCCGATGTGGAACGGCACGCCCAGCACGGTGGCCGGTGTGGTGCCGGCACCGATGGCGGCCAGCACGGCGTCGCCGCTGAGCCGTTGGGGCGGGACCAGCTCGACCCCGGCGTGCAGCCCGTAGAGCAGGCCGCCGACCAGGCCGAGCACGTGCACCATCGAGGGCAGCAGGATGATCCGCTCGCCGGGCAGCGCCACCCCGTCGATCCGGGTGTAGCGGTGCACCTCGGCGACCAGGTCGGCGGCGGTGCGGCCGATCACCTTGGACGGGCCGGTGGAGCCGGAGCTGAGCTGGATCACGGCGTGACCGCTGACCGCCGGACGGTCGGCGTAGCGCGTGACGCCCTCGGTGACGTCGACGAAGATCTTCAGCGCGCCGCCACCGGTGCGCACCGGGGCGATCACCACCTGCGGGGTCAACCGGAGCAGCGCGCGGTCCACCTCGTGGTCGGTGAGCCGGTGGTCGAGCAGGATCGCCTGACCCCCGGCGCGCCAGGTGGCGAGCAGGTTCACCACGTACGCCAGGGACGGCGGCAGCCGCAGCGCGGCGGCGCCACCGGGGCGCAGTCCGGCGGCGGTGAGCCGGTCCTGCGCGGCGGTGACCAGGCGGTGCAGGGTGACCCGGTCGATCGGTTCGGGCAGTCGGAGACAAACGTCGGCCGGTCGGCCCGCGAACAGGACTTCGTCCACCCAGACCGGGTCATCTACCGTAAGGTTTTCGGCGAAATGCTTCATTGCCCCCACCATTCGACGCGCAGCGCAAAGTAGGGCATAAGAGCCAATTTCTGACATCTTTCGAGGTGCTGCCGGAACCCTACGACAGCCGCGCTTGGCATCGCTAGATGCAAATGGCTAGATCGAATTGAGCGCCCGGACCGATTGCCACATACCGCCGCTGACCGCTCGTTCCCACCTGCCGGCCATGATCGACTCGGCTTCCTGGAAGCCGGGCTGTCCCCCGCGATGGGACACCGCGGTTTCCGGGAATCCGAGTCGATCAGGCACGGGAGAGGCCGATGAGGTCGGCCAGCCGAGCCACGCCCGCAGCCGCCGGGCCGCGATGGGCGATCTTGGCGATCAGGGTACGGGCGGCAGGGCGAAGACGGATCTCGCCGGGTGCGATGACGTGGGCGTCGGCCAACGCGCGCCCCGCTCCGGTGACGTCGCCGCTGTCGAGGTGGGCGCACGCAGCATCGACGAGGTGAGCCGCGCGGTGTTCGGCGCGGGCAGCCGGGGCCAGTCGTCGGTGCGGCCCGCCCCCGGTTGCCCAGCCGCTCGCGGCGACTGAGGGGCTCCGAGAAAAGATCCGCCTCGGAGCCTCACATATCCCTGGCCTGCGTCGTCATAGTGGTGAGGGCGGCAACCGGTGGCCCCGGAACGGAGTGCAAAGTGAAGGTTTTCATCGCTGGTGGGCACGGCCGCGTCGGCTCCCCCCTTGCTGACAAGCTGGAGGCCAGGGGCATCGAGGTGGCCTCGGGAGGACTTGATGACGGGATCGACGTGCTCTCTGGCGAAGGACTCGCCGAGGCCCTCGTCGGAGTCGACACCATCGTGAACGTCCTGAACACCCCCCGCTTTGACGCGGCGGGGGCGATTTCGTTCTTCGAGGAATCGACCAACAATCTGAACGCGGAGGGCAAGCGGGCAGGTGTGCGTCATCACGTCCTGCTCTCCATCGTCGGCGTCGGACAGGGAGACGCGTCCGACATCGGGTACTACCTCGGCAAGGTGGCGCAGGAGAGGGCCGCACGATCCGGTTCGATCCCCGCAACCATCATCCGAGCCACTCAGTTCCAGAGCTACATTCCCATCCTCATCGACCAGCACACCGTGGACGGCAAGGTCCTCGCTCCCAGGTCGTTCATCCAGCCCGTCGAGCTGGACGAGGTCATCGAACTGCTCACCGAGGCTGCCACGACATTGGAGCCGGGAAGCGAGGTCGAAATCGCTGGACCCGACCGCTTCTACCACGATGACCTCTTCCGTGCCACGCTGGCCGATCGCGGAGACGACCGCGAGGTTGTGACCGTGGACGCGGAAGGGGCACCTGATGCCATGGTTCCACGTGGCGCCCACCGGGTAGGCACTGTGCGGTACCCCGTTCCAGGAATCCCCCTCGCCTGAAACCAGCATAGGAGGACGATGGAACGGTCGACTGTCGGACGACAGTGGCGGCATGCCGCGCTTGGTTCGGAAAGGGCGCCCAATGTCGGAAGATTTTCCTGTCGAATCCGCAGGGTTCGGAGGAGCCGAGCGTGACGAATCACGGAATCTCGATTCCGTCGCGGCCGAACGACGTCGTTTGATGTCGCTGGCCTTTCGTATGATGGGCACCCTGGCCGACGCTGAAGATGTGGTGCAAGAAACGTATGTCAGATGGTACCGCCTTGAGGCCGAGGAACGCGAAGCGATTGCCACGCCCGCTGCCTGGTTGATGCGAGTTGCTAGCCGCATCTCACTCGACATGCTGGGCTCCGCGCGGGCACGACGGGAGACGTACGTCGGACAATGGCTACCGGAGCCAGTCCCAGCTGACCTCTTTGCGGACGCAGTGAAGGAGCCAACGAGTTCCAGTAATATCACCGCCGATCCGCTCGATCGCGTTTCCCTGGATGACACGGTCAGCATGGCTTTGTTGACGGTCCTCGAGTCTATGACCCCAGCGGAGCGAGTAACGTTCGTACTGCATGACGTATTCGGCGTGCCGTTCGTTGAGATTGCCGGCGTGGTAGGCCGCTCACCAGGAGCCGTAAGGCAATTGGCGACGTCCGCACGTCGGCACATTCGAGGAGGAAGGCGAGCACAAGTTCCTCCTCGACAGCATGACGAAGTTGTTCGGGCATTCCGCGACGCAACGGCGGGAGGGAATATTGAAGACCTGTTGCGCGTATTGGCCCCAGATGTCGAACTGCGCGTAGATGGCGGCGGATTCGTCAATGCCGCACCGCAGGTTATCCGTGGTTCGGATCATGTAGCGCGATGGTTCATGGGAGTGATGCGCAAGCAACCCGCTCTCCGTTTTGAGCGACGAGACACGGCTGACGGTCTCGGATACATAATTAGGAACGGGGAGCGTCGATATGGAATGGCCACCTTTGACGTCAGTGCTGAATGTGTCACGAACGTGTGGCTGATGCTCAATCCGCTGAAGCTGACGAGTTGGTCACTGGACTAGGAGCTCCTGACTCTTTCAGCGGTCGACGCCAACAGCGCTCCCGATGGTCCTGACGGTCTCGGGGGTCTGGGCGTGGATGTGGAAGCGCAGGGAACGGGCGTCGGTGAAGCACTCCCGCATCGGGCGCACCAGGTCCCGGTGTTCGGGGCTGCGTTCCCAGTTCTCGAAGTCGGCCAGGCTCGCCCACTCACTGGTGATCAACCACTGCTCCGGGTCGGTCGACGAACGGCACACCTGGTCGACAAGGTGCCCCGGCACCCCACCGGCGACCAGGTGCCGCACCTGCTCGTACGCGGCTAAGAACTGCTCGGTGCGCGGCACCGGCACCCGTACCAGGAAGACCACCCGGGCCCGTTGGTCGGTCATGACGCCTCTCCCCTCATCGGCGCGGCCCCGCGCAGGACCAGCGCGCTGTTGAATCCGTCGAAGCCCCGCGCGCACACCAGCGCGAGCCGGCTGCGCGGCCGGCGGTGCTCCCGGAGGAAGTCCAGCTCGCAACCCTCGGCCACCTCGTCCGGGCCGGCCGACGCGGGCAGCGTGTCGTGGGCGAAGGCGAGCAGCGCGGTGGCCACGTCCAACGCCGAACCGCCCTGGTACGCCCGACCGGTCAGCGGTTTCTGGGTGGTCACCGGCGGCGGCCGGTCGGCGAACACGGCCCGCAGGGCCTCGGCCTCGCTGCGGTCGTAGCGGGGCACCCCGAGCGCGTCGGGCAGCACCACGTCGATGCCGGCCGCGGCGACACCCGCCCGGTCGAGGGCCAGGCGCATCGCCCGCGCGTACTGGGCCGGGTCACCGGCGCTGTCCGCAGTGGTGTGCGCGGCGTCGTGGGTGGACCCCCACCCGCTCACCTCGCCGTAGACCCGGGCGCCCCGGGCCAGGGCGTGCCCCAGCTCCTCCACCACGAACACCGCTCCGCCCTCGGCCGGCAGGTAGCCGCTGGCCGTGGCGTCGAACGGCCGGTACGCCCGCTCCGGGTCGGCGACGTCGCTGAGCAGCCCAGAGCGCAGCTGGCAGGCCAGCGCGTACGGGCTCAACGGGCACTCGGTGGCCCCGGCGATCACCACCGGGGTGCCCCGGCGTACCGCACGGGCGGCGTGCGCCAGGCTGTCCAGCCCGCCGGCCGACTCGGCGACCAGCACCCCGCTCGGGCCCTTGAACTGGTGGTGGATGGAGAGCTGCCCGACGCTGGCCGCGTAGAACCAGGCAATCGACTGGTACGCCCCGACCGTGCGTGACGTGCCGCCCCACAGGCGTTGCAGCTCCCGCTGACCGAACAGGTTGCCGCCGGACGAGCTGGCCAGGGTCACCGCGTAGCCGTACGGGTCGGGGGCCCGGTCGGGCAGGCCCGCGTCGGCCAACGCCAGCCGGGTGGCGGCGAACCCGAGATGGGTCCACCTGTCGGTCTGCACCAACTGCCGGCTGTCGGCGTAGGAGTCGGCGGTGAAGTCGGGCACCTCCCCACCGAAGCGGGTCGGGTAGCCGGACGGGTCGAACAGGGTGATCGGCCCGGTCCGGCGGGTGCCGGCGAGCACCGTACGCCAGTGCGCGTCCGCGCCGATGCCGCTCGGCGCGACCACCCCGATGCCGGTCACCACCGCGCGCGCGACCTCGGCGCTCACGCCACCACTCCGCTTCGCTGCGCGCCGGCGCGAGACGCCACGCTGCTGTGCCTGATGGCTCGCTCGCTACGCTCGCTCACGCCGCCACCGCGCCGACCATCCGACGGAACACCATCGCCGACTGGAAACCGCCGAACCCGCTGCCCACCGAGAGGGCCACGTCCACCGGGACCTCCCGGGCCTCGTTGGGTACGTAGTCCAGGTCGCACTCCGGGTCCCGGGTGCTCCAGTTCGCCGTCGGGGGCACCACACCGAACTCGATGGCGAGGGCGCACGCGGCCATCTCGATCGACCCGATCGCGCCGAGCGAGTGCCCGACCATCGACTTGATCGAGCTGATCGGCACCCGGTACGCGGCCTGGCCCAGTGCCCGCTTGAACGCGGCCGTCTCGTGCCGGTCGTTCTGCCGGGTGCCCGAGCCGTGCGCGCTGATGTAGGAGACCTGCTCGGGCAGGATCCGGCCCTGCCGCAGCGCGTCGGTGACGGCGAGGCCCATCTCCAACCCGTCCGGGCGGAGCCCGGTCATGTGGAAGCCGTTGCTGCGGCTGGCGTAGCC
Organism: Micromonospora sp. DH14; assembly: GCF_029809455.1. Taxonomy (NCBI): domain Bacteria; kingdom Bacillati; phylum Actinomycetota; class Actinomycetes; order Micromonosporales; family Micromonosporaceae; genus Micromonospora; species Micromonospora sp. DH14. Next base: position 18,025 of record NZ_JARVKT010000005.1, read on the forward strand.
GGCCACCTCGCAGTAGATGTGCGCCCCCCGCCGCCGGGCGTGCCCGGCCTCCTCCAGCACCAGCACCGCCCCGCCCTCGGCCAGCACGAACCCGTGCCGGTCGGCGTCGAACGGGCGGGAGGCGTGCGCCGGGTCGTCGTTGTCCGGGCTGGTCGCCTTGATCGCGTCGAACGAGGCGACGGTGACCGGCGAGATCGGCGAGTCGGACGCGCCGGCCAGCATGACGTCCGCCTCACCGTCCACGATCATCTGGTGGGCGTACCCGATGGCGTCGATGCCGGAGGTGCAACCGGTGGACACCACCTGCGCCGGGCCGTGCCACCCGTGCCGGCAGGCCACGTCCGCCGCGAGGCTGCTGGGCACCAGCGCCTGATAGAGGTACGGGCCGCCGCGCGACCCGTCCACCAGCCACCGGCGGCCGTGCTCGCTCACTGTGACGTACTCCTGCTCCAAGGCCATCGTGCCGCCCACCGCGGTGCCCAGCACCACCCCGGCCCGGTCGCGTTCCGCGTCGGTGAGCACCAGTTGGGCGTCGGCCACCGCCTCGGCGGAGCAGGCCAGCGCGAACTGCACGTACCGGTCGGCCCGGCGTCGCTCGGCTTCGCTGAGCCCCGCCGCCACCGGGTCGAAGTCGCACTCCGCCGCGATCTGCGACCGGAACGCCGACGGGTCGAAGAAACTGATCCGCCGGGTGGCGGTCCGCCCCTCGGTGATGGTCTTCCAGAAGCGGTCCCGGCTGGCGCCGCCCGGGGCGACCACCCCGATCCCGGTCACCACCGTGCGGCGCCCAGTCATGACGTCACCTCTGTTCGCGACTGCGGGGCTCGCAAACCCGGCTCACTCCTCGCGCTCATGACCCGCCCCGCTGTTCGACCAGTTCGGTGTCGACGTGGCCCAACTCGGGGCGGGGGGCGAGCGGGCCCAGGTGAAAGACCACCTCGGCCGGTTCGACGCCGGTGTTGCGCAGCCGGTGCCGCACGTTGACCGGAACGAACAGCCCCTCACCGGCGGCCAGCAACGTCGGTTGGTCGTCCAGGTCCACCGTGATCGCGCCGCGCACCAGGTAGAGGAACTCCTCGCTGTACGGGTGGTAGTGCTCGGCGATCCGCTCCCCCGGCGCGAGGGTGGCCACCCCGAGGAAGCCCGAGGTGCTGCCGACGGTGCGGGGGCCGAGCAGCACCCGCAGCTCACCGCCGCGCCGACGGTCGGCGGGTACGTCCCGGGCGGCGATCGGGCGGGTGCTCAGGTCACTCATCGCCGGCCCCCGTCAGCTCGTCGCCCACCGAAACGCCCTGGTCGGCGCGCTGCCGGGCGATCCGCTCCACCCGGTCCTTGATCACCGCGAGTTGGATCACGCTGTTGGTGTTGATCCGTTCGGTCATCGCGGCGTTGTCGACCGGCGCGGTGGGCTTCATCGCGAAGTCCTGCGTCCAGGTCATCCGAGTGCCGCCGGCCTCCTCGGTGTAGCGCCAGTGGATGCGCATGTACTCGAACGGCCCGGTCTCCACCCGGTGCGCCCGGACCTGCCTGCTCACCGGGTCGGCGGTGCGTTCACTGACCCAGCTCCAGGAAACCCCGTTCTCGTCGGGGTACATGGCGAGCCGGAACCGCACCGTGTGCCCCTCACGGTGCAGGATGTCCACCACGGCGTACTCGGTGAACAGCTCCGTCCAGTTCGCCACGTCGTTGGTGACCTCCCAGACCAGCCCCAGCGGCGCGTCGATGACGATGCTGTTCTCGGTGTGCCCGGGCGGGTCGGTGCGGCGGGCGACCAGGTCGGCGACCGCCGGGATGCTCAACTGCCCGGCCTGCTCGGGGATGCTCACCTGCCAGCGGTCGGCGACCACGGCGGACAGCTCCAGCAGGGCGAGTGAGTCCATGCCCAGCTCCTCCAGGGACGCCGCGGGCGCCCGGGCCGCGGCGTCGGCGTCCAGCCCGCAGTGCGCCACCAGGATGTCGGTGATCTCGGCGGTCATCGGGCGACCATGGGTGACGGTCATCGGGTCCTCCTGTGTGTTGCGTCGGGATCTGCGGCGGGCGCGGTTCGTGGTGCGGGGGTGGCCGTCGGCGCCCCGGCGGGCTTGGCGAGCAGACGGTCGACCAGGCCGGTGGTGTAGCGGCCCTTGCGGAATGCGGCGTCGTCGAGCACCCGTCGGACGAACGGGATGGTGGTGTGCACGCCCGGGCCGGCGACATCGAACTCGTCCAGGGCACGTTCCAGCCGGTTGAGGGCCAACTCCCGGTCCGGCGCCCAGACGATCACCTTGGCCAGCAGCGAGTCGTACCAGGGGCCGACCAGGTAGCCGGCGCTGGCGTGGGTGTCCACCCGGGTGAACGGGCCGCCGGGCGGCGTGAACCGCTCCAACCGCCCGGGGGCGGGGGCGAAGTCGCGTGCGGGGTCCTCGGTGTTGACCCGGCACTCCACCGCCACGCCGTGCAGGCGGATCTCCTCCTGACGCCAGCGCAGCGGCACCCCGGCGGCGATGTGCAGTTGTTCGTGCACCAGGTCGATCCCGGTGACCATCTCGGTGACCGGATGTTCCACCTGGATCCGGCAGTTGATCTCCAGGAAGTGGAACTTGTCCTCGGCGTCGACCAAAAACTCCAGCGTGCCGGCGCCGACGAAGCCGACCTGGAGCGCACCCCGCAGTGCGGTCTCGGCGATGGTGTCGAGGACGGCGGCGGGCAGCGCCGGGGCGGGCGCCTCCTCGACCAGTTTCTGGTGGCGCCGTTGCACCGAACAGTCCCGGGTGCCCAGGTGCACACCGTTGCCGTGGGCGTCGCAGAGCACCTGCACCTCGACGTGACGCGCCTCGGTGAGGTACCGCTCGACGTACACCCGGTCGTCGCCGAAGGCGGCCTGCGCGGCGGCCCTCGTGCGGGCGTACGCCCGGCGCAGCTCACCCGGGGTGCGCACCACTGTCATCCCGCGGCCCCCGCCCCCGGCGGCGGCCTTCACGATCACCGGGTAACCGACGGCCTCGGCCACCTCGGCCGCCGCGGCGGCGGTCGGCACCGGCGCGACGCTGCCCGGCGACAGCGGCAGGCCGGCGCGGCTCATCAGGGCCCGGGCCGAGGACTTGTCGGCCAGCGCGGTCATCACCGCCGGCGGCGGTCCGATGAACGTCAGCCCGTTGTCGGCGCAGATCTCGGCGAAGTCGGCGTCCTCGGAGAGGAACCCGTAACCGGGGTGCACCGCCTGCGCGCCCACCTGCCGGGCCGCCTCCACGATGGCGGCGGCGTTGAGGTAGCTGCGCCGACTCGACGCGGGTCCGATCCGGACGGCCTGGTCGGCGAGGCGGACCGCCGGCGAGTCGACGTCGGCGGCGGAGTAGACCACCGCCGTACGCACGCCGAGCTCCTTGCAGGCGCGCAGCACCCGCAGCGCGATCTCGCCCCGGTTGGCGATCAGCACGGTCTCGAACATGGTCAACCACCCCGCGCCGTCATGCCGGGTCCAGTTCGACGAGGGGCTGGTCGTACTCGACCGGCTGACCGTCCTCGACGAGGATCGCTGCCACCCGGCCGGCCCGGTCGGCGGTCACCTCGTTCATCAACTTCATCGCCTCGACGATGGCGACCGGCTGACCGGGCCGGATCAGGTCGCCGACCGCGACGAACGGCCGCGCGCCGGGCTCCGGCGACCGGTAGAAGGTGCCGACGATCGGGGCCCGCACCGCGGCGCGTCCCGGCACCGGCGGCCGGATCACCGTGGGCGGGGCGCCGGGCCCCGGCACGGGCGTCGGTGCCGCCGCCTGGGCCGGTACCGCGGGCACCTGCGGACGGGGCACGTCTTCGGGATGCCACTCGACCTCCAGCACCGCCGGCCCGCTGCGCAGCCGGATCCGGCGCACCGGCCCGGCCAGCTCGGCGATCAGGTGCTGCGCCTGCCGGCGCAGCCCGGCCAGCGCCTCCTCACCGTCCATCCCGACGTCGTCGGTCGCGTCGACAGTCGACACCGCCGGCTCCCCGGCGCTCATCGCCGGCCCGCCCGGGCACCGGTGCGGTACGCGCCGAACCGTCGGAAGCGTTGCCGGCGCAGGCGGACCAGCATGGCGGGGGGCACGTCCAGCAACGGCAGGAGGTTGGCCAGCAGGGCGGCGCGCAACCGGCGGGCGGTCTCCGCCGGGTCGTCGTGCGCGGCGGTCGGCGGCTCCGACACGACCTCGTCGACCACCCCGAGCCGGCACAGGTCGGGTGCGGTCAGTCGCAACGCGCGGGCGGCCTGCGGCGCCGCGGACCGGTCCGGCCAGAGGATCGCCGCGCACCCCTCGGGGCTGATCACCGAGTAGACGGCGTTCTCCAGCATCAGCACCCGGTCGGCCACCGCCAGTGCCAGCGCACCGCCACTGCCGCCCTCCCCGGTGATCACCGCGAGCACGGGGGTGGGCAGCACGGTGAGGGTGAGGATGTTCTCGGCGATGGCGGCGGCCTGACCCTGCTCCTCGGCGCTCACCCCGGGGTCCGCCCCGGGGGTGTCCACCAGGGTGACCACCGGCAGGCCGAGCCGGGCCGCGAGGCGCATCAGCCGTAACGCCTTGCGGTGCCCGGCCGGGCTGGCCATGCCGAAGTTGCGGGCGACCAGTTCGGCGGTGGTGTGCCCCTTCTGGTGGCCGATGACCATCACGTGCCGACCGGCCAGCCGCGCCACCCCACCCACGACGGCCGGGCAGTCCGCGCCGAGCCGATCGCCGTGCAGCTCCACGAACCCGTCGAAGACGGAGTCCAGGTAATCGAGTGTGGTGGGTCGCCCGGGGTGCCGGGCCATCCGGACGGTGTCCCACGCGTCGCGTACCGCCGGGGGGTCACCGGGGGTCGGGGCGGCGACGGGCGGGCCCGCCGGCCGCGGGTGGGCCGCGCCGTCGTCGGCGAGGCGCTCGTGGCGCGACGCCAGCTCCTGCCGGGGTACGGGCGTGCGCGCCGGACGGCCGGCGCGGGTCGCGGCGAGCAGCGCCACCAGCCGTCCGCGCAGCGACCGACGCTGCACCACCATGTCGACCTGTCCGTGTCGCAGCAGGAAGTCGGCCGTCTGGAAGCCCTCCGGAAGGGCCCGCCCGGTGGTCTGGCGGATCACCCGGGGGCCGGCGAATCCCATCCGCGCGCCGCTCTCGGCGAGCACCAGATCGGTGTTGGTGGCGAACGAGGCGGCCACCCCGCCGTAGGTCGGGTCGGTGAGGACGCTCACGGTGAGCAGTCCCGCCTCGCGTAGCGCGGCGATGGCCTGGCTGACGGAGGCCATCTGCATCAACGACAGCGCGCCCTCCTGCATCCGCGCCCCACCGGAGGCGGTGACCAGGACGAGTGGGATGCGGTCGTCCAGCGCCCGTTCGGCCGCCCGGGTGATCAGCTCGCCCACCGCGCACCCCAGGCTGCCGCCGAGGAAGCGGAAGTCCATCACCGCCAGCGCCACCGGGTGCCCACCGATGGTGGCCGTGGCGCAGACGACCCCCTCGGCCAGGCCGGTGCTGGCCCGGGCGCCGGTGAGCCGGTGCCGGTACGGCAGCACGTCGACGAAGTCGATGGGGTCCGCCTCCGGCAGCTGGTCGGGCAGCGGGCGCAGCGAACCCGGGTCGACCAGTTGGCGCAGGCGTTCCGGCGCGCCGAGTCGGGCGTGCTCCCCACACTCGGGGCAGACGTCGAGGTTGCGCCGCAGCCGTTTGCGGTAGAGCAGGCTGGCGCAGCCGGCGCATCGGGACCAGAGCTGCTCGTCGCGCGGCGCGGTGGCCGTCACGACCGCCGCCCGGTGTCCGGGGCGTCGAACCGGTAGAAGCACCGCGCCATGGCGTCGCGCGGTGAGCGCCACGTCGGCAGGTACGGCGACACGTACGGACGCAGCCGGTCGCTGACCCTGATGAACTCGGGGTGGCCACGGGCGGCCTCCACCGCGCCCTCCGTCGGCTGCGCGGTCTCCAGCAGGTGCACATAGAGGTCGTGCAGTCGGTACAGCGAGCGGTGCCGGACGCCGACCAGGCGCGGCAGCTCCGTACTGTCCGACTCGGCGAAGATCTCGGCGACCCGCTCCTCGGCGGTCGGATCGACCTTCGCGATGATCAGCGATCGGTCCATGCTGGGCCTCCCCCCACAGCGTCCGGCCGGCGACGGGTGGCCCCCGGACGTGCTGGACGACTGCCGACACGATGCGCCGCTCCTCGTCACGGCGGCGTCACCGTGCCGGGCAGGCCAGCGACGCATGATGGTGACGCTGCGTTGACGCAACCTGTGTATCAGCTATGCGTCCGGCGTGTTGTTAGCGCTAATGTTTGTGCACTTCAGAACCGATCTCGGGTTGACTGTCGCGAATAGAACGGTCACCGTGGCGTTGACCCAACGTGACCATCATTGATAATCTTCAGCTTGGTCAGCCCGGCGATCTCGGCGGGCGGGGCCGCGCCCGGCCGCGCCGTGATCGGCGGGTCGACAGTGGCGTCGCGGGCAACCGATCCGGGACACAGCAGACAGTCGGGACGAGCGTTCCGCAGGGGGTGCCGCCGTGGCCGCTGATCCGTCCGTGCCGACCGCCGGAGACCCGCCCGAGGAGGGCGTCTCCCTGCACCTGCTCGGAGGCTTCCGACTCCTCCGCGAGGCGGTGCCGGTCGTGGTGCCACGCGGGTTGCAGCGGGTGATAGCGCTGATCGGGCTCCGCCCCGGCGCCACCCGCAGTCAGCTCGCCGGCCTGCTCTGGCCGGACGCGCCGGAGGAACGGGCGCTGTCCTCGCTGCGCACCGCCCTCTGGCGGCTCCGACAGGACCCGTGCTGCCCGATGACAGTGGCCGGCGACACCGTCCGCCTCGGCCCGGCGGTCCGGCTCGACGTGGACGACCTGGTCGGCACCGCGGCCCGGGTCCGCGACGGCGACGACCCCCGCACCGCGGCCGGGGCGCTCGCCGCCGGCCGGCACGACCTGCTCCCCGGCTGGTACGACGACTGGGTGCTGCTGGACCGCGAGCGCCTGCGCCAACTCCGTCTGCACATGCTGGAACAGGTGGCCGGGCACCACCTGGCCGCAGGACGCCATGGTGAGGCCCTCGAAGCCGCGCTGGAGGCGATGGCCGCCGAGCCGTTACGGGAGACACCCCACCGGCTGGTGGTCCGCATCCACCTGGCCGAGGGCAACGCGTTCGAAGCCGTGCACGCCTTCTACGTCTACCGGGACCTGCTGCGCCGGGAACTGCGGCTGGAACCGAGCCCGGCCATGAGCGCCCTGCTCGACGACACCCTCGCCCCGATCCGCCAGGCCAGCCGCGCCGCCGTCACCGACCGTCCGTCACCAGCCGGTCGGCGGACGTGACGGTGACGTGACAGGCGCTACGGCACGGTGGGCGCACAGAGCACGTGGCACCGACCCCGGAGGGTCGGGCAGGCCACCGGCGGAAGGGGTCCCATGAGTCGTCTACTGATCGTCAGTCGGATCATCCCGGGAGCGGAGGGGCGGGTCGCGCAGATCTTCGCCGAATCCGACGCCACCGAACTCCCCAGCCTGACCGGTGTCACGCACCGATCCCTGTACTGCCTGCACGACCTGTGCGTACACCTGCTGGAGACCTCGGACGACGTCGACCCGGACGCGCTCGCGGCGGCCCGCAACCACCCGCTCTTCCAGCAGGTCAACGAACGACTCTCCGCGCACACGTCGCCGTACCTGCCGACCTGGCGCTCGCCCCGGGACGCCATCGCGGGCTGCTTCTACCGCTGGGACGCCACCGACGCGCCAACGGCGCGCCCAGCCAACACCGACGCGCCAACGGCGCGCCCAGCCAACACCGCCACGCCCACCGCGCGCCCAGCCGGCACCGACGCGCCCGCGTCCACCGCGCACTCGGCCAGCACCGACGTGCCCGTGGCGCGCCCAGCCGGCACCGAGGCACCCGCCGCGCACCCGGCCGGCTGACATGTCCGCCGCGCCGCCGCATGTCCTGATCATCGGCGCGGGCACGGGCGGGTTGTGCCTGGCACACGGCCTGCGCCGCGCCGGGATCACTGTCGCCGTCTACGAACGACACCGCGACCGGGCCGAAGGGCTGCTCGGCTACCGGGTCGGCATCGGCCCCACCGGTAGCCGGGCGCTGCGGGAGTGTCTGCCCCCGGAGCTGTTCGCCACCTTCCTGGCCACCTGCGCCCGTCCGCCGCACTACTTCAACGTGGTCACCCAGGGGCTGCGCCAGACCGCGTCGTTCGCGCTGCGGCCGAGCGACGACCCGGTGCGCACCGAACACTCGGTGGCCCGGATGGTGCTGCGCCAGGTGCTGCTGACCGGCCTGGAGGACGTGGTGCACTTCGACAAGACCTTCACCCGGTACGAGCAGCGCGACGACGGCACTGTCACCGCGCACTTCGCCGACGGCAGCACCGCCACCGGCGACCTGCTGGTGGCCGCCGATGGCACCCATTCCGCCGTACGCCGCCAGTACCTGCCGCACGCCGTCACCCGCGACGCCGGGACGATCAACATCGCCACCCGGGTCCCGCTGACCCCGCACACCCGCAGTCTCATCCCGGAGCGGGTCCAGCAGGGCATCTCGCTGATCTTCGGGGTCGGCGGGATGATGGGCGTGCTGCACGTCATGGAGTTCAAGTGGGACGCCGAACGGGCGATCAAGCCCGGCGTCAGCGAGGCCGACGCCGCCCTGCTGCGCGCCTGGCCCGGCCTGGCCCACGACACCACCACCGACAACATCAATCTGATCATCTGGAGCGCGGCCAACCGGTTCCCGGCCGACGTCATGCAACGCCGTGGCCAGGAGTTGGTGCAGGTAGCCCTGGACCTCACCGCGAACTGGCACCCGCACCTGCGGGAACTGCTCACCCACGCGGACCCGGCCAGCGCCCTGCCCATCAAGGTGTCCACGTCCGAGCCGGTCCCGCCCTGGAAGAGCAGCACCGTCACCATGCTCGGTGACGCCATCCACACCATGACCCCTGGTCGCGGTGTGGGCGCGAACACCGCGCTGCGCGACGCCCGGCTGCTCTGCGAGCAGCTCAGCCGCGCCACCGCCGGCGACAAGACCCTGGTCCAGGCGGTCGCCGACTACGAGGCGGTGATGGCACCGTACGGCTTCGCGCGGGTTGCCGAGTCGTTGAACCGCAGCGGCACCAACGGCGACGACCGGATGTACCGGCCGGTGGTGGGTCGGCTCGCGCTGCTCGGCGCGCGCGGCTACTTCGGAGTGACCAGCCGGGTGCCACGGCTGCGGCGCCGGTTCGTCGACGACTTCCACACCTACGAGGGCGACCGGGACTGAACCCGGTTCTGCCCGACCCGGGCCCGGCCTCCCCGCCGGGCCCGGGTCTCGTCGTGTCCGGCGCGCTCCACCCGACCGACCAACGGGTGGCGCGCTGCACGCCCACCCCGGTCTCATCGGCCCGGTCTCGGTGCGATCGGGCGACGCTGTGTCACCCGGCAGGCACCGGCTGAGGTGGCTGGCCCACCCACGACGCTGACGACCGATCCTGTCTGTCGTCGGCAATACGCGTGTGCGAAGCTGCGGCGAGTTTTTCTCGTGACTTTTCCAACGAGCTGAGAGGGAGGTTCGCCGTGGCGTGGTCTTTCGGACACTCGCTGATAGTGGTACTGGCACTGTTGCTGGGCCTGGCCGCCGGTTGGCTGCTGCGCGGCCGGCGGGGCGTACCGGGCAATTCGATTGTGGATGGTGACCCCGTCGCCGGCCTGGCCGTGATCTCCACGCCCACGCCGGCCGCCACCACCGACAAGGCGGTGCCGGCCGCCGCCGTCGACCCGGCACCCACCGCCGTCGCCGACGAGCCGGTACCGGTCGACACGGTCAGCGCGCCGGCCGCGACGACCGAACCGGACGGTCCCACCCCGGTGCCCGTACCGGCGGACGCCCCGAGCGGCGTCGACCCCGGAGATGTGGCGCTGACCGAGAACCCGCCGCCGGTAACTGCCGCGGAGCAGCCCGACGCCGCTGAGCCGCGACCGGAGCCGGCCGTGCAAGCGGCCGCCGAGCCGGTCAGCGTCGACGAGCAGCCGGCCCCGGCGGCAGTGGTCGCTCCGCGCCAGCCCGCGGACGACCTCCCGTCCGCCGACGCGCCGATCGACGCGACGCCGACCGGTGTGACGCCGGCCGACGACGCGCCGGTTGCGGCCACCCCGGCCGACGACGCGCCGGTTGCGGCCGACCCGGCCGACGATGAGGCGACCAAGGCCACGGCGGTCGACCCGACGTCCGCAGCGGCGCCGGCCGACCTTTCGGTTGCCGAGCCGACGCACGCCGACTCCCTGCACGCCGAGTCGGTCAGCGCCGGCTCCGTGGCTGGGTCGGCGGTGGCCACGCCTCCGGTCCGGCCGACCACCGCGGCGGCCCCGCCGGTCCGGCCGTCCTCCGACACGACGGTCAGCAGCGTCGACGCCGACCCGACGGGCCCGGCCGACGACTTCCGCCGGATCCAGGGGATCGGGCCGAAGATGGCGGCAGCGTTGCAGGACGCTGGTGTGCGCACGTACGGCCAGCTCGGCGAGTTGGACGAGCCAGCGCTGCGCGACCTGATCCGGGCCGCCGGCCTGCGCGCCGCACCTGGTCTGGCCACCTGGCCGCAGCAGGCCCGGGTGCTCGCCGGAGCCGGCGACGAGCTGGCCGCCGTGCTGCCGAACGGCAACCAGGCCTGATCGTCTGCATTCGAGCCCCCGGCAGCCGTCCACCAGGACGGCGCGCCGGGGGCTCGGCCGTAGCTGCCGCACCACCCTCCGACACCGGCTGCACCGCTGGGCGACTCGGCACTGCGGCAACCGCGCCAACCGCCCGGCCCCGACATCCCCGGCGGGCAAGACGCCAAGCCGATCACCGACGAGCGGCCTTCGCACCAACGCCTCGGTACACCCGCGCGCCCGCGACGACCGGCGACCGGCAACCGACGTCGCCCACCCAAGATCGTGCTCGATCCTGGATGTAGGGGTGTCGGGCGCGCGCGGATGCGACTACATCCAGGATGTTGCGCGATCTTGCGAAGGGCAGCGGCCGCGTGAACGGCGCGTGAGGAGTCGCGCAGCCGCGCCGGGGCGGAGCGCTGGTGACGTTCGGCCTCAGGCCCGCAGCTCGGTGGCGAGGTCGCCGATCGACGCCATCGCGTACCGCTGCATTCCGGGGCCGAAGGTGATGCGGGTCGCGCCCTGCCGACCCAGCTCGGCCACCGACTCCCGGGCCGGGCCGGCGACCATGTTGATCGGCCCGGAGATGCCCTCCCGCAACTGCGGGAGCAGTTGCGGCGGCGCCAGGATCGGGTAGACGCAGTCGGCTCCGGCCGCCACGTAGAGCCTTGCGCGTTCCATCGCCTCGACGGGGTCACCCGTCCCGACCAGGAACGTGTCGACGCGCGCGTTGATGAAGAGCTCCTCCCCCGCCTCCGCGCGCACCTCGGCCAGCCAGTCCGCGTGCCGCCGCGGGTCCTTCAGGGTGCCGTGCCCCTCCGAGTCCTCCAGGTTGCAGCCGACGGCACCGGCCTCCAACAGTCGCCCGACCAACTCACGAGGGGCCAGGCCGTAACCACCCTCGACGTCGGCGGACACGGGCACGGAGACGGCGCGGACGATGCGCGCCACCGCCGCGAACATCTCGTCCTGCGGGGTCGCGCCGTCCTCGTAGCCGAGCGACGCGGCGACACCCGCGCTCGGGGTCGCGAGCGCCGGGTAACCGGCATCGGCGAGTACCCGGGCGCTGGCCGCGTCCCAGGGGCCCGGCAGGACGAGCGGGTCACCGGCGGCACGGTCGTGGTGCAGGGCACGGAAGGTCGCGGCGGTCATCGTTCGGTCTCCCGGCGGGGCTGCGAAGGGGCGGGCTCAGGCGGTGTATCCGCCATTGGAGTCAAGCACGGCGCCGGTGATGTACGAGGCCGCGGGGCTGGCCAGGAACGCGATGGCCGCGGCGGTCTCGGCGGGGTCGCTGACCCGTTGGATCGCGAGGCTGGACACCAGGCCCTTGAGCATCTCCGGGTCCGGCGGCTCCATTCCGGTGAGCATGAGCCCGGCCTGCAGCATGTTGACGGTGATGCCGCGCGGCGCGAGGTCACGGGCGACGCCCCGGGTGTAACCGACCAGACCGGCCTTGGTGGCGGCGTAGTCGGCGAGACCGGGTACGCCGACGCGGGTGCCGATCCCCGAGCCGATGTTGACGATTCGGCCGTTGTCGCGCAGCACCTTCGCCGCCGCGCGGATGATCGCGATGACGCCGGTGTAGTTGGTGGCGTGCATGCGGTCCAGGGTGGCCACGTCCACGTCCGGGTCGTCGACCGTCCGGCCCTGCTCCAGGGAGATCGCGGCGTTGTTGACCAGGATGTCCAGGCCGCCGAGCTGGGTGACGACGTCGTCGATCAGCTGCGGCGCGCGGGAGCTGTCCGCCTGGTCGTTCTGCAGGGCGAGGGCCCGTACGCCCCGACCCACCAGTTCCTCGACGACAGCGGCGGCCTTGTCGGCGGAGCCGACGTAGGTGATGGCGACGTCGGCGCCGGCGTCGGCCAGGGCGCGGGCCGTGGCCGCGCCGAGACCCCGTGAACCGCCGGTGACGAGGGCGACCTTGCCCGCGAGTGGCTGTGTCATGAGTTGGTCCTCCATGCAACCGGGTTATTGACTGATCGGTCCACCATACGTTTACTGGACCGTACGGTCAATAATTGCTACGCTGGTCACATGGCCAGGCCACGGCAGTTCGACGAGGAGCAGGTGATCCGCGCGGTCCGGGACCAGTTCTGGGACGCCGGTTACGCGGCCACCTCACTGGAGGACCTGGTCCGGGTCAGCGGGCTGGGCAAGGGGAGCCTCTACGGCGCCTTCGGCGACAAGCACCGGCTGTTCCTGCGGGCGCTGCGGGAATACACCGACACCAGCTGCGGCTACCTGCGCGAGATGCTCGCGTCCACTCCCCGCGCCTTGGACGCGCTGCGCGCGTTCGTCATGGCGCCGGTGGGCGACCCGGGTGGTGCCGCCGCCCGGCGCGGCTGCCTGATGGCCAACAGCACGTCCGAGCTGGCCACCGCCGATCCCGACGTGCTCGCCGAGGCGCGGCGCACCTACGAGGCGACGACCGCCCTGGTCGCCGAGTGCGTCGGGCGGGCCCAGGACGAGGGCGACCTGCCACGCGACGTCGACCCGGTCGAGACGGCACGCGCCCTGCTCGCCGCCCAGCAGGGGCTGGTGTTCATGGGACGCACGGGGATGGACATCGACACCCTGACCAGGACGGCCCGCACCCTCGCCGCCACGCTGCTGCCGGGGAGTTGAACCGGCCGGTCAGCTTATTTGATCTTGCGGGTGGTGCGGACCACGATGTCCTCGTACTCCGGGTGCTTGACCAGCCAGTCGGCGAGGAACGGACAGATCGGCACAACGGTCCGGCCCCTGCTCCGCGCGTCGTCCAGCACCGCCCGCGCCAGCGTCGACCCGACGCCCCTGCCCTCGTACGCCGGATCGACCTCGGTGTGGGTGTAGGCGATGATCGAGCCGGTCAGCTGGTAGGTGACGAACCCGGCGACCGCGCCCGCCTCGTCGCGCGCCTCGAAACGCTCCCGCGTCGGCGCGTCTGTCACGGTGAACTGCACAGTGCCATCCAACCACCCGGGCCGGCGGCCCCTACCGCGAGGCCGGCAGCGAAGGGCGACGTCACGCGCATCGTCGCGCCCGAAACGGGAACCCGACGCCCGCCGGGAGCACCCCGAAACGGGGACACGACGCCCGCCGGGAGCACCGTGGGAGGAGACACGCCACCATGACGAACGCGTCGACGGACGGCGGCTTCGCCGTCGTCGAGATGTTCACGTCCCAGGGCTGCAACAGTTGCCCTCCGGCAGAGGAGCTGCTGAGCGAGATCGAACGCGACGCCCGGGCGCACGGACAGAACGTCTTCGCCCTCGGCTTCCACGTCGACTACTGGGACAACCTGGGGTGGCCCGACCAGTTCGCGGACCCGGCGTACACCGCGCGCCAGGAGGCGTACGCCCGCGCGTTCGGCACCAGGGGTCTGTACACCCCGCAGATGGTCGTCAACGGCAGCGTCGAGTTCGTCGGTTCCGACCGGCGCCGGGCGGCCAGCACGATCATGTCCGCCATGTCGTCGAGGGCCACCACCGCGCTGACGCTCTCCGTCGCCGGCTTCGGCGGAGACCGGGTGGTGGTGGACTACCGCACCGACCGGCCGCCGGCGGGCGCGGTGGTGAACGTGGCGGTGGTGCAGCGGGGCCTGGACAGCGACATCGCCCGGGGCGAGAACGCAGGGCGGACGCTGCGGCAGGACAACGTCGTGCGCGCCTTCAGGTCAGTGGGTCTGGACGCCGAGCGGGGGCGGGTGGAGCTGGCGACACCGCCTGACCTCGATCCGCGCGACGCCAGTGTGGCCGGCTATGTCCAGGAGGGCGGCGAACGGGCCATCGTCGGGGCGACGGCCGTCGCGCTGCCCACCGGGTAATCTCGGCGCGTGCGGATGGTGGGCGGCGCGAGGGGGTCCGGTGGCTGACGCCGACGACGTACGCCGGGTGGCGCTGGCTCTGCCGCAGACTGTGGAGATCCCCAGCGACGGTTTCGACTTCCGGGTGGCCGACAAGGGCTTCGTCTGGTCCTATCCGGAGCGCAGACCGGGCAAGCCGCGGGTGATCCGGCTCGACATCGCGGTGCTGTTCGTCGGTGACGAGGCCGAGAAGCAGGCGCTCCTGCTCGGCGAACCCGAGGTCTTCTTCACCACGCCAAGCTACGACGGTCTGCCCCTGGTGTTGCTGCGCCTGGCGGCGGTCGACGTCGACCGGTTGACCGAGCTGGTGACGGACGCGTGGCGGATGCGCGTGCCGGACGCGTTACTGGGCGACACCGCGGGCGCCGGCAAATAACGACATCAGCACGCAACGGCTTCGACACATTGACGTGGATCTCAGTGCTCCACTACCGTGACCGAGAGAGCGCTCTCTCACCCGACCTTCCCCCCAAATCAGACGCAACGCGCTGGACCCGGCGAGGGCCGCAACCGGCGCGCGCGATGGAGGCACGATGAAACCTCCCGTCCCCCACCGCCGGTGGGCCCTGGCCGCCGCCACCGCGCTGGCCCTGGCCGTCGGCGGCCTCGCCATTCCGGTCACCGACGCGGCCGAAGCCGCCCCCGTCGGCGCCGGCAGCTACACCACCACCCCGGTCGGCCCGCTGCCCAGCGGCTGCGGCGCGATGTCCAGCAACCCCCGGCAGTTCGCCACCGCCAACGCGCCGTCCGGGCCGATACCCACCAACGACTGGTGGTCCTCGCTGCTGTGGAAGCGCACCGACTGTTCCTTCAGCGAGCCGCTGCACGCCCACCCGATCTCGTACGACACCTTCGGCGACGGGCTCGGCTTCTCCGCCAACTCCACGCCCGCGATCAGCGGCACCGCCACCGGCGTCGGCGAGTACCACTACCCGTACGTGCAGGACATCCGGGTCGGTGTGGCCGGGCTCGCCGCGCCACTGGTCAAGGTCGACGGCTGGACGGACTGGACGGTCAGCCCGCACTGGAGCGACGGCACGCGCACCATGCGCGCGACCATCGGCCACGGCCTGCCCTTCGCCTACTTCCAGACCACCGGCGGAAACGCGCAGATCAGCACGGCCGGCACCCCCGACGTCTGGTCAAACAGCGGCGCCACCATCGGCTTCCGGGTCAACGGCCACGACTACGTCGGGTTCGCGCCCAGCGGCGCCAGCTGGACAGTGGCGTCCGGCCAGATCTCATCCACGCTGGCCGGTCGCGGCTACTTCTCGGTCGCCCTCCTGCCGCCGACGTCGAGCACCACCGAGCGCGCCAGCCTGGCCGCCACCTACGGCCAGTACGCGCACGCCCACGTCACCGGCACCCAGGTGTCGTACGCGTACAACCCGGCGACCAGCGGCCTGACCACCACGTACGCGTTCACCACGACCGCCCGGGAGGGCACCGCCACGCAGACCGTGGTCAGCCTCTACCCGCACCAGTGGAAGTCGCTGAGCGGGTCCCCCGCGATCACGCCGACCTACCCGTCGGCGCGGGGCCGGATGAAGGTGCTCACCGGCGTCAACCAGTTCCGCACCGCCATGAAGTTCCAGGGCATCCTGCCGGAGTTGCCGGCCGTCGGTGACGGCAGCGGTGCCGACCTGTCGACGCTCACCGGGCACCTGGCCGCCACCCGCGCCAACCCGATGGACCAACGCGGCAACGACACCTACTGGACCGGCAAGGGGCTCGGCCGGGCCGCCCGGATCGCCGAGATCGCCGACCAGGTCAACGACATCACGACGCGCGACAGCGCGCTGAACGCGATCCGCAGCACGCTCACCAACTGGTTCACCGCGTCCAGCGGCAAGACCAGCCGGGTCTTCTACTACGACAACAACTGGGGCACCCTGATCGGGTACCCGGCGTCGTACGGCTCCGACCAGGAGCTCAACGACCACCACTTCCACTACGGCTACTACATCGCCGCCGCCGCGACCCTGGCGAAGTTCGACCCGGCCTGGGCGGCCACCAGCCGTTACGGCGGCATGGTCGACCTGCTGATCCGGGACGCCAACAACTACCGCCGCGGCGACACCCAGTTCCCGTACCTGCGGGACTTCGACATCTACGCCGGTCACGACTGGGCGTCCGGGCACGGTTCCTTCGGCTCCGGCAACAACCAGGAGTCCTCGTCGGAGGGGATGAACTTCGCCAGCGCGCTGATCCAGTGGGGGCAGACGACCGGCAACACCGCCGTCCGGGACGCGGGCGTCTTCCTCTACACCACGCAGGCCGCGGCCATCCAGGAGTACTGGTTCGACGTCAGCGACCAGAACTTCCCCAGCGCGTTCGGTCATTCGACGGTCGGCATGGTCTGGGGCGACGGCGGCGCGTACGCCACCTGGTTCAGCGCCGAGCCGGAAATGATCCAGGGCATCAACCTGCTCCCGGTCACCGGCGGCCACCTCTACCTGGGCAACAACCCGGCGTACGTGCGGACCAACTACGCCGAACTGGTCCGCAACAACGGCGGACAACCGACGGTGTGGCAGGACATCCTCTGGCAGTTCCAGGCCCTCGGGGACGCCGACGCGGCGCTGGCGAACCTGCGCGCGAACCCCGGCTACACCCCGGAGGAGGGCGAGAGCCGGGCACACACCTTCCACTGGATCCGCAACCTCGCCGCCCTCGGCACCGTCGACACGACGGTGACCGGCAACCATCCGCTGTCGGCGGTCTTCTCCCGCAACGGGGCCCGCACCTACGTGGCGTCGAACCCGACGGCGACACCGATCACCGTGACGTTCTCCAACGGCACCGCCCTCACCGTGGGGGCCGGCAAGACGGCAACCACCGGGGCGTACACCTGGAGTGGTGGCAACGCGGCCGGTGGCGTACCCCCGACGACGCCGACCGATCCCCCGCCGACGACGACCCCGCCGCCGTCCACCGGCGGGCCGACGCGGTACCTGCTGCCAGGTGGTGGGTTGGGCGGCGCCGGTAGCGCGGCCACGACGACGGTCGCGGCCGCGAACGGAAACCACGACGGTACGCCCACCAACGCCCAGGTCTTCACGGCGACCGGTCTCAACCTGGCCTACACCGGCGGGCAGACGGCGTTCGACCTGTTCGTGGACGCCGGGACGGCGGTCGGCAACGGCGTGCAGGTGCGGATCTCCTACGACCTCACCGGCAACGGCAGCTGGGAGCGGGTGGAGACGTCACGCTACTTCGCCACCGACCCGGTTCCCGGCTACGAGCACTACACCCAGAACGCCGGCCTCGCCTCGGCCACCGGCACGTTGGGCACGCTGAGCAACGGCACGGTCCGGGTGGAGGTGTGGTCGGCGATCGGCAACAACCCGAGCACCGTGGGCATCGGCAACCAGTCGGTGCTGCGGCTTCCGTACTCCTGATCGATCTGTTCGTCCCGACACGACGTCGGCCGGTGCGCAGGACCAGGATCGGTCCCGCGCACCGGCCGACGGGTGCGGTCAGTCAGTCAGTCTCAGGACGCGGCGCAGGTGGGCGTCATGCCGGCCCCACTGCCGTTGCCCTGGAAGCCGAACTCGGTGACCTGGCCCGCGCCGAGCCGGCCGTTGTAGTCCACGTTGGCGAACCGCACCGTGCCGGTGGAACCACTGGCCGTCGCGCTCCAGGTGTTGGTGACACTCGCGCCACTCGGAAGCGTGAGGCTGACGTTCCAGCCGCTGGTCCCGGCGGAGCCGGCGGTGACCTTCACGGTGGCCACGAATCCACCGGTCCACGAGTTCAGCGACACCGACGCCGAGCATCCCCCGGTCCCCGGCGGCGGGGTGGTGGGCGGGTCGGTGGGCGGCGGGTCCGTGGGCGGCGGGGTCGTGGGCGGCGGCGTCGTCGGGATGCCGGTCCCGGCGTTGAGGGCGTTCAGGACGTTGGTGTACGCGGCCTTCTTGTTGCCGTTGCAGTCGAACAGCAGGGCGTTGTCGGAGCCGCGCCACGAATCGCAGTCCCGCACCCCCCAGACCGTGATGCCGGTGCAGCGTGAGACGTTCATGCAGGCGCGGGTGACAGCGCCGAAGATGTTGGCCTGGTTGCCACCGGTCATCACGTCCAACTCGGTGATCTGCACGTCCACACCGAGATCAGCGAAACGCTGCAGGTTGGCCTGGTAGTCACCAGCCAGCGAGGTCCCCAGGTGCGACTGGAACCCCACACAGTCGATCGGCACACCACGGGACTTGAAGTCCCGCACCATGTTGTAGATCCCCGTCGACTTCGCGTTGATCCCGTCGGTGTTGTAGTCGTTGTAACACAACTTCGCACCCGGATCCGCCGCCCGCGCCGCCCGGAACGCCGCCTCGATCCAGTCGTTGCCGGTGCGCTGCAGGTTCGAGTCCCGCCGCCCACCGGAACCACCGTCGGCGAACGCCTCGTTCACCACGTCCCACGAGTGAATCTTGCCGCGGAAGTGCGTCGCCACCTGCGTGACGTGGTTGATCGCCGCGTTGCGCAACGCGCTGCCCGACATCCCCTGCGCCCAGCCCGGCTGCTGCTGGTGCCACAGCAGGGCGTGGCCCCGCACGCTCATCCCGTTGGCCTGGGCGTGACTGACCAGGCGATCACCACCGGTGTAGCTGAACCGACCCTGCTGCGGCTCGGTGGCATCCCACTTCATCTCGTTCTCGGCCACGACACTGTTGAACTCACGGTTCAGGATCGTCGTGTAGACGCTGGTGGACAGCTTGCCCGTCGCGACAGCGGCCCCGAAGTAGCGGCCCTTCTCCGCCGCCGAGGCCCCCAGGGTCGTGCCGGCGCTGGCCGTGGAGGTCAGTGCCACCGTCATCCCGGCGGCGAGAACGCCGGTGACTGCGATGGTCACCGCCGCTCGCAGGGCTCTTCTGTGATTCATCCCGGATTCCTTCTCTGTGGTGGTGCGGTGATGGAAGCGCAGCGCCCGAATCTGCTCATGCGACATCGGGGACGACAGCAGCGGTCGCCGTCGCGGAAGCACTGCGGGGAATCCTGAACCGACGTCCGGCATGCCCTGGGCGGACGTCGCGTTCCGAGGGGCCACAGCAGGTTCGCCCGGTGAACCACAGGTGCGGCCGCCCTCAACCATCGACTGTGAGCGATCACATGCCGTTCGTCAAGTCGTAACCGGCCGGGCCGAGGCCCGGTCACCGCAGTCGGGCCGGCGGGGCGACCCGGCGTGCTGCCGGAGCCGCAGGAACACGGCTCCGGCAGCGCCGGTCACTGGAACGAGGCGTCGTCGACGAGGAAGCTGTCGGTGCCCTGCGCCGTCTCCACGTAGAAGGTGGCATTGGACAGCGTGCCGCTCCACGACACGGTCGTGGTGCCCGTGAGCAGCGTCCAGCCGTTGACGGTCACCCCCACCGCCGGGGTCAACTGGAGGTAGCTCGTCGTGCCGCCGGCCGTCAGTGACAGCGTCGCCTTCGCCGACGGGGTGCCGCTCTGTGCGCGTACCCAGACGTTGGTGGTGTAGCTCTTGCCGTTGGTGAGCCGGGCGGTCACGTCCTGACCGGGGCCGTTCCACGCGCCGGTGCGGCCGGTGATCGACAGCGAGCCGCCACCGCCGTGCGCGACGGTGGTGTTCCGGGCGAGCGTCCCGCTGCCGTGCACACCCCAGCCCGTCGTGCCGTTCTCCACGTCTCCGTTGGTGAGCAGGTTGGCGCTACCGGCGGTGCCGCTGAACTGCCACCAGTTGATGTTGAAGAGGTTGCCGCTGCCGCCGGCGAAGCGGAGATAGAGGTCGTGGGTGCCGGTGGCTCCGTTGACCGTGCAGGTGGTGGTGGTCCAGGTTTGCCAGCCGCCGGTGCCGCCGACGGTGCAGGTGCCGACGGTCGGGCCGGTGGCGCTGTCGAGGCGTACCTCGATCCGGCCGCCGCTGGCACCCGAGGCGACCCGGGCGCTGAACGATGTCGCGCCCGCGCCGAACGCGACGCCCTTGACTTTGATGTAGTCGCCGTTCTCGATCCAGCCGACGTTCATCCCGCCCTCGCTGGACGCCTCGGTCTCGATCCCCGAACCCCAGGCGATCGTCTCGGCCTCCTGGCGCACGTACGGGTTCAACGTCCCGATCTGCGGCGCTCCCGTGGTGGTCATGTTGATCGTCGGGAAGGTGCCGTTGCTGTTGTAGGTGAACTTCTCCACCGCGACCGACCGGGTGAAACCGCCGCCGCCGGGCAGGGCCCCGTTGTGGTAGAAGAAGTACGACCCGCCCTGGAAATCGATCACCCCGGCGTGGTTGGTGAAACTCGCCCCCTGCCTCGGCATGATCGTTCCCCGGTACGTCCACGGCCCGGTCGGCCCGGTCGCCGTGGAGTACGCGATGAACTCCGAGCAACACTCCGCCGCGAACACGTTGTAGTACAGGCCGTTGCGCTTGAACACCCACGGCCCCTCCTCATACAACGTCGGCCGACTCGCGTTCCCGGTACGGGTACCGAACCCCGCCGTCGTCAACGGAATCCGGGTGGCGCTGCCGGAGAACGAGATCATGTCCGGGTTCAGCTTGACGTACCACAACCCCGGGTTGCCCCAGTACAGATACGCCTGCCCGTCGTCGTCGATGAACGCGTGCGGATCAATCTCACCATTGCCGACCAGGGGTCGGCCGATGGCGTCGCGGAACGGCCCGGTCGGGCTGTCCGCCACCGCCACCCCGATGACCATCTGCCCGTTCGAGCGCTGACGCACCGGCACGTACCAGTAGAACTTCCCGTTACGCGCGATGACCTGCCCGGCCCACGCGTTGGCGTCCGCCCACGCGAACGTCGCCAAATTCATCGGCACGCCATGATCGGTCCAGTTCACCATGTCCGCGGACGAGAACACCCGCCACTCCCGCATGGTGAAGTAGGTGGACCCGTCCTCGTCATGACCGGTGTAGAGATACACCCGACCGTCATGCACCAACGGCGCCGGATCAGCGGTGTAAATATGCTGGACGATGGGATTGTCCGCCCTGGCTGCCCCCGGGACCAGCGCGAGGACGCAGGCCATGCTCGCCAGCCAGGCGATGGCGCGCCTGGCCCGGGTGGTGGTTCGATCTTGCACCTTCACGATTACTCCCACAGAGAGTGTGCCGTGCGTGATGTCCGCCTCGACGCGCCACCGCTGTCCTGGCTGCCACCCGAACGGACTCTGTTGTCCGCACGCCGAGCAGCACGACCGGCGGCCGTGTTAGCGTTAACAGCTGCTGTCGGACGCCTCCCTCCCCGTCTGACCTGGATTTTTGCGATACGCGGGATGACCGTCGTAACCACATCGCAGCATTGATGTATCGACGTCGACATCCAAGATTTACGATGCACCGTACTGAGCGACACGGCGGGCGTCAACGGGCGGACGCCGGCTCTTCGTCCATCGTCATCCGTCACACAGGGTCACGTTCTGCTGGCCCGGAGCCCGGCCGGTGTCCGTTTCGGACCTTTGCGGCCACCCAGCCCGACAGACCCGGGCCAGGTCGCCGCGCGGACGGGCCGGCGAGGCGATCCGGGGGTTGCGGGCATGTTAACGACGAACTATGTTAGCGATCACATCGATGTGTCGCGATAAGCGTCAGGGGTGGGCACCCGGCGTCCACAGCGACAGCGTCCCCACCACCCGCACCGCACCCGTCGTCGGCAGTTCACCGCCGACGACCCCGCCGCCGTCGGTGGCGGCCCCGACGTACCGGTTACCTGGAGGTCCCCATGCCACCCCCGCCCCTCAGCCGCCGCCACCTGCTTCAGGCCGCCGGAGCCACAGTGGTGCTCTCCGCGACCGGCGCCGCCGTCGCGCCCGGGAGCGCGTCCGCCGCCATCGTGCCCCCGGCCCGCTCCGACATCGGCGTTTCGGCGTACCCGTTCGACCCAGGTCAGGTACGACTCACCGCAGGCCGGTGGATGGACAACCAGAACCGCACGCTCAACTACCTCCGGTTCGTCGACGTCGACCGGATGCTCTACAACTTCCGGGCCAACCACCGGCTGTCCACCAACGGCGCCGCCACCAACGGTGGCTGGGACGCGCCGAACTTCCCGTTCCGGACCCACATGCAGGGGCACTTCCTGAGCGCCTGGGCGTACGCGTACGCGGTGCTGGGCGACACCACCTGCCGGGACAAGGCCAACTACATGGTGGCCGAGCTGGCCAAGTGCCAGGCCAACAACTCCGCCGCCGGGTTCGGCGCGGGTTACCTCTCCGGCTTCCCGGAGTCCGACTTCACCGCGCTCGAGGCCCGGACGCTGTCCAACGGCAACGTGCCGTACTACTGCATCCACAAGACCCTCGCCGGGCTGCTCGACGTCTGGCGCTACACCGGCAACACCCAGGCCCGCACCGTGCTGCTGGCCCTCGCCGGCTGGGTCGACAGCCGCACGAGCCGACTCAGCTCCAGCCAGATGCAGTCGATGCTGGGCACCGAGTTCGGTGGCATGAACGACGTACTCACCGACATCTACCAGCAGACCGGCGACTCGCGCTGGCTCGCCACCGCCCAGCGCTTCGACCACGCCGCCGTGTTCAATCCCCTCGCGGCCAACCAGGACCAGCTCAACGGGTTGCACGCCAACACGCAGGTGCCCAAGTGGATCGGCGCGGCCCGCGAGTACAAGGCCACCGGGACCACCCGGTACCGGGACATCGCCAGCAACGCGTGGAACATCACCGTGGGCGCGCACACCTACGCCATCGGCGGCAACAGCCAGGCGGAGCACTTCCGGGCGCCGAACGCGATCGCCGGTTACCTCAGCAACGACACCTGCGAGCAGTGCAACACGTTCAACATGCTCAAGCTGACCAGGGAGTTGTGGCTACTCGACCCGAACCGGACCGACTACTTCGACTTCTACGAGCGCGCCCTGATCAACCACCTGATCGGCGGGCAGAACCCGGCCGACAGCCACGGCCACATCACCTACTTCACCCCGCTGCGACCGGGCGGGCGTCGCGGGGTTGGCCCAGCCTGGGGCGGCGGCACCTGGAGCACCGACTACAACTCGTTCTGGTGCTGTCAGGGCACCGGCCTGGAGATCAACACCAGGTTGATGGACTCCATCTACTTCTACAACGGCACCACACTGAGCGTGAACCTGTTCGCGCCGTCGGTGCTGAACTGGACGCAGCGCGGCATCACCGTCACCCAGAGCACCAGCTACCCGGTCAGCGACAGCAGCACCCTGACCCTGTCCGGGACGATGAGCGGCTCGTGGAGCATCCGGGTGCGGATCCCGTCCTGGACCAGCGGCGCGACGATCGCCGTCAACGGCACCGTGCAGAACATCGCCACCAACCCCGGCAGCTACGCCACCGTCACCCGCACCTGGGCCGCCGGTGACACCCTCACCGTGCGACTGCCGATGCAGGTCGTCATGCGGGCCGCCAACGACAACGCCTCGGTCGCCGCCGCCACGTACGGCCCGACCGTGCTCGCCGGCAACTACGGCAACACCGCGCTCAGCGCCCTGCCCGCACTGACCGTCTCCTCGATCGCGCGTACCAGCACCAGTTCGCTCGCGTTCACCGCCAGCGCCAACGGGTCCACCGTGAACCTCGCCCCGTTCTACGACGCCCACGGCTACAACTACACGGTCTACTGGAACACCAACGGCGGCGGCAGCACCGGTGGCAGCTACCGCCTGGTGAACGTCGGCACCGGCCTGGTCCTCGGCGTGCAGAACATGTCCACCGCCGACGGCGGGCTGGCCGTGCAGTGGGGCGACAGCGGCACCGCCGACCACAACTGGGTGATGGTGACCGACGGCAACGCGGTGCGGTTCCGCAACGTCCACAGCGGCAAGGTCCTGGGCGTGGAGAACATGTCCACCGCGGACAACGCCCGGGTCCTGCAGTGGGCCGACAACGGCACCGCCGACCACCGGTGGATCCTCGTGGACAACGGCGACGGCTCCTACAAGATCCGCAACGTCAACAGCAACAAGCTGCTGGGAATCCTGAACGGGTCGACCGCCTGGGGAGCGCAGGCCGTGCAGGACTCCGACAACGGCAGCGCGGACAACCGGTGGAGGCTCGTCCGCAACGCCTGACATCCGCCCCACCCCCGGGCTCACCGGCGCGGTCACCCGAAGGCCGCGCCGGTGACGCCGGGCGGGCACCCGGCAGCGGCCGTACAGTGGGGAGGGTCCTGGCCCCAGTGAACGTGGCGGACGTGTCGGCCCGTGCCGCTTCCGCCCGGAAGGAGCACAGTGAACCGCCCCCTGCGCACCACACTCGTCGGCGCGTTGACCGCCGTCATGCTGGCCACCGTCGCCGTCGCGCCGGCGCAGGCGCACAGCGCCGGGCGGCCACCGGCCGTCCTCGCCCTCCCCGACGGGTTCCAGCCCGAGGGCATCGCCACCGCCGGCCGGTACGCCTACTTCGGCTCCCGCGCGACCGGCGCCATCCAACGCGTCGACCTGGTCACCGGCCGGAGCACGACGATCGCCGCGGCCACCGGCACCCCGTCGCTCGGTCTCAAGGTCGACCCCCGTGGCCGGCTGCTCGTCTCCGGCGGCACGGCCGGCGACGCCCGCGTGCTCGACACCCGCACCGGCGAGGTGCTGGCCCGCTACCAGCTCGCCACCGCCCCGACGTTCGTCAACGACGTCATCCTGACCCGCGAGGCCGCGTACTTCACCGACTCGAACCGGCCGGTGCTCTACCGGCTGCCGTTCGGTGCCGGTGGGGCGCTGCCGCCCGCCGACGCCGTCACCACGATCACCCTGACCGGCGCGTACGAGCAGGTCGGCACCGGCGTCAACCTCAACGGCATCACCACCACACCGGACGGCCGGGCGCTGATCGTCGTCCAGTCCAGCACCGGCACGCTGTACCGGGTCGACAAGGCGACCGGCGCGAGCACCGTCGTGGACGTGCCGGGGCACACCTTCACCAACGGTGATGGCCTGTTGCTGCTCGGCCGCACCCTCTACGTCGTGCAGAACCGCCTCAACCTGATCGCTGTGGTCCGGCTGAACCACGCCGGCACCGCCGGAACGCTCACCGGCACCATCACCGACCCGAACTTCGACGTGCCCACCACCGTCGCCGCGGCGTTGGGCCGGCTCTACCTGCCCAACGCCCGGTTCACCACACCACCGACCGCCACCACGCCGTACACGGCCGTCGCGGTCCGCGCCCGCTGAGCGACCCGAGGGGGTACGCGCCACGCGGGTGCCCCCTCGGCCCGCCGCTCTGGATCTCCATTGCCGGTGCACCGCCAGTAGGATCACTGGCACCTCGGCGATGACTGTTCGCCTCGTGCATCCCGGAGTCCGTGTGGCCGCCCGTCCGAACCGTTTCCTGCGCCGAGCCCTGGCCGTGGGCTGCCTTCTCGCCGTCGCCGCGCTGCCGACCGCGGCGCCGGCCGCACGACCGACCGCACTGCGCGCCGCACCGGCCGACGCCCCGCAGGTTACCGTGCTGCGGATGCTGCAGATGAACCTCTGCAACAGTGGCCGCGCCGGTTGCTACACCGGCCGGGCGCTGGCCAGGGCCACCGAGGTGATCACCGCCGAGGCGCCCGACCTGGTCACCCTCAACGAGATCTGCGCGAACGACCTTGCCGTCCTGCGCCGCGTGTTCCAGACCGTCCACCCCGGCCGGACCGTCGTGGCCGCGTTCCAGGCCGCCGGTGACCGTCCGAGCGGCGACGACACCCGCTGCCGCAACGGCCAACGATTCGGCATCGGGCTGCTGACCCACGCGCGGGCAGCGGCCAGCCCGGGGACCGTGTACGCCGGGACCCATCCGACGCAGGACCTCGCGGACCCCGAGGAACGGGCCTGGCTCTGCGTCGACGCCGACGGCGCCCTGCTCGTCTGCACCACGCACCTGTCTGCCACCGGTTACCGCGTCGCGCTCAGCCAGTGCGACCACCTGCTCGGCACCATCCTGCCGATCATCAGCCGCAACGCCGGGTACGAGCCCATCGTGCTGGGCGGCGACCTCAACCTGCGCGCCGGCCACGACCCCGACGTGCGGTCATGCACACCGCCGGGCCACCAGCGGATCGACGACGGCCGACTGCAACACATCGTGGCGACGACCGACATCACGCTCTGCTGCCGCGCACTGGTCCCCATGCGAGGGGCGACCGACCACCCCGGGCTGCTGACCACTCTCAGCATCGGCGGCAGCCGATCCAGCCGTTCGCCGACCTGACCCCCGGGATGCCGACCCCTCACCGGGCCGACAGCAGGATGACGTGCAACCGACGCGGGCCGTGCACCCCTTCCACCCGGACGAGCTCGATGTCGCTGGTGGCCGACGGGCCGCTGATCCAGGTCAGCGGCAGGTGTGGGGTCAACCGGGCGAGGGCCTCGGGGACGGTGGCCACCACGTGGTCGGCCCGGACCACGCACACGTGCCGGTCCGGCAGCAGGCTGAGCACCCGTCGACCCTGGTCGGGTGAGCCGTCGAGGACAACCGTGCCGGTCTGGGCCACGGCGAGGGCCGCGCCGGTGACGACGGCGTCCGCGGCCCCGATCCGCGCGTCATCGAGGCCGTCGTCGCGCAGCACGGTCACCGTCGGCGGCAGCCAGACCGGCGGCACACCCGGGGGTACGACGACAGTGGCGCCCGCCGGCACGATGTCGGCGATCGTGTCGGCGACAGCGGTCTCGGCCACCCGGTGCACGTGGGCCCGGTAGTCGGTCAACCGGTCCACCAACTGGTCAAGATCGAGCATGCCCGTGTGCCGGTAGTCCCTCGGCACCTCGGCCGGTGTGTGTGGGCCGCCGGCGAGCGCGGCCCGTAACCGGCCGAGGACGAGGTCCCGCGACGTCATCGCTTCGCCCACCAGTCGCGGAAGGTCTGCGCCGGTGGTTCCGGCAGGTCGCGGCTGCCGGTCCAGTCGCTCAGCGGCGGCGGCAGGCCCCGTCCGTGCGGGCCGGCGAGTCGGCTCAGCCGGGTGGCGCGCTGCGCGGCCTCGTACCACCGGGGATGGTCCATCGCGTACGCGGCGGCGGCCATCGCGATCGACTCCGCGGTGGGTCGACGTCGCGATTCGACGACCTCGGTACGCAGGTGCACAAGCAACTCCGGAATGTTGATCTTCACCGGGCAGGCGTCGTAGCACGCGCCGCACAGCGTCGACGCGTACGGCAGGGACGCGTTGTCGTCGATGCCGGTGAGCTGGGGCGACAGCACCGCCCCGATGGGCCCCGGATAGACCGACCCGTACGCGTGCCCGCCGGCACGCTCGTACACCGGACACACGTTGAGGCAGGCCGAGCAACGGATGCACCGCAGCGCCTGCCGGCCGACCTCGTCGGCGAGCACCGCGCTGCGCCCGTTGTCCAGCAGGACCAGATGGAACGCCTGCGGCCCGTCGCCGGGGGTGACCCCGGTCCACATGGACGTGTACGGGTTCATCCGCTCCCCCGTCGAGGCCCTCGGCAGCAACTGCAGGAACACCTCCAGGTCCCGCCAGGTCGGCACGACCTTCTCCACGCCCATAAGGGTGATCAACGTGTGCGGCAGGGTCAGGCACATCCGACCGTTGCCCTCGGACTCCACCACGGCCAGGGTGCCGGTCTCGGCGACAGCGAAGTTCGCGCCGGACACCGCCACCGGCGTACTCAGGAACGTCTCCCGGAGGTAGCGGCGTGCGGCGGCGGCCAGCTCCGCCGGGTCGGCGGTCAGCGCCGGGTCGACGCCGGGCATCTCGCGGAGAAAGATCTCCCGGACCTCCGCCCGGTTGCGGTGGATCGCGGGGACCAGGAGGTGGCTGGGACGGTCGTCGCCGAGCTGCACGATCAGCTCCGCGAGGTCCGTCTCGACCGCGGTGACGCCGGCCGCGTGCAGCGCCTCGTTGAGGCCGGTCTCCTGGGTCGCCATCGACTTGACCTTGATGACGCGGTCCGCGCCGGCCGCCCGGACGAGGTCGGTGACGATCCGGTTGGCCTCCACCGCGTCAGCCGCCCAGTGCACCACGCCACCGGCCTCGGTGACCTTTGCTTCGAGTTGTTCCAGCAGCTCCGGCAGGCGGTTCATGGCGTCGGCCTTGATCGCCGCGCCGGCCGAGCGCAACTGCTCCCAGTCCGGCACCTCGGCGATGACGCCTTCCGACTTGGCCCGGATCGTCGTCGTGGCGTGCCGCAGATTGCGGCGCAGCTGTGGGTCGCCGAGGCTACGACGCGCGGCCGCGGGGAACGTCTCCTCGCCGCGCAGCTGTCCCACCCCGGGTGGGGCGAACGCTGGCATGCCGAGGAAGGTCGGACGCGTCACGGTCGCACCGCCGATCGATCCGAGACGCTGGCGGTCGCGTTCGACTCGGTCGACGCCAGGATCTCCGCGAGGTGCACGCTGCGGACGCCGGTCCGCAGCCGGGACAGACCACCGCCGATGTGCATGAGACACGAGGAGTCGCTGGCGACGCACACGTCGGCGCCGGTGGAGAGCACGTGGCGCATCTTGTCCGCCAGCATGGCGGTGGAGGTGTCCGCGTTCTTCAGCGCGAACGTGCCGCCGAACCCGCAACACTGCTCCGCGGCCGGCAACTCGACCAGGTCGAGGCCACGCACCTCGCGCAGCAACCGTCGCGGCCGGTCCCCCAACCGCAGCATCCGCAACGAGTGACAGGTCGGATGGTAGGTGACCCGGTGCGGGTAGTACGCCCCCACGTCGGTCACCCCGAGCACGTCGACGAGCAGCTCCGACAACTCGTACGTCCGGGCCGCCACCGACTCGGCCCGAGCGGCCAACGACGCGTCGCCCGCCCGTCGGGCCACCGACGGGTGCTGATGCCGCACCGCCCCCACGCAGGAGCCCGACGGCGCGACGATCATGTCGTACGGGTCGAAGACCCGCACATGTCGGCGTACCAACGGCACCGCCTCGGACTGGTAGCCGGTGTTGACGTGCATCTGCCCGCAGCAGGTCTGGTCCACCGGGAAGACCACCTCGTGGCCGAGGCGCTCCAGCAACCGCACCGTCGCCGTCGCCGCCTGCGGGAACAGGGTGTCGGCCAGGCAGGTCACGAACAGCGCGATCCGCACGTCACGCCTCCTCCCGTCGGGCGGCAGCCCGCAGCACCGCCGGCGTCTCGTTCGGCACTGGCGTCATGGCCGGACCCGCAGGTGGGTGATGCCACCATCGACGTCCAGCACCGTGCCCGTGGTGGATCCCGATCGCGGTGACGCGAGGTAGACGATCGCGTTCGCGACCTCCTCCGGCGTCACCAGTCGTCCGATCGGTTGCCGGGCCCGCAGCGCGGCGCGCTCGGCGGCCGGATCCTCAGCCCGCGCCAGCAGGCGGCCCACCCACGGCGTGTCGGCCGTGCCGGGGCACACGCAGTTGACCCGGACCCCCTCACGGACGTGGTCGGTGGCCATGGCGAGGGTCAGCGACAGCACCGCGCCCTTGCTGGCCGAGTAGAGTGCCCGATCGGGCAGACCGTTGAGCGCGGCGATCGACGAGATGTTGACCACCGACGCGGCATCCGAGCGGCGCAGCCACGGCAGGGCGGTGCTGACGACTCGTGCCATGCCGACCACGTTGATGTCGAGCACGCGGTGCCACTCGTCGTCACCGTGGTCGGCGACGGTTCCGGTCGCCCCGACCCCCGCGTTGTTGACCACCACGTCGATGCCGCCGAGCGCGGCGGCGGCCGTGGCGACCGCCTGCTCGACCGACGGGCGGCTGGCCACGTCGGCGACGACGCCGACCACGTCGTCCGGCAGGCCACTCGGGTCGAGGTCCAGGACCGCCACCCGGGCGCCCCTCGCCCGCAACTCCAGGGCGGTGGCGTGACCGATGCCGGACGCTCCCCCGGTGACGATCGCGGCCAGCCCGGCGAACTCCGCGGTCATGCCGCCACCATCGTCTGGCGGGCCCGTCCCAGACCGGCGACCTCCACCTCCACCACGTCACCCACGCGCAGGTAGGGCTGGTCCGGACGGCCGAGCGCCACCCCCGCCGGCGTGCCCGTGTTGATGACGTCACCGGGGTACAGGACCATGAACTGGCTGAGGTACCACAGGACATACGAGACCGGAAAGATCATGTCCTTGGTGGACCCGTCCTGGCGGAGGACCCCGTTGACCCAGAGCCGCAGCGACATCGACTGCGGGTCGCCGACCTCGTCCGCCGGGACGAGGCTCGGCCCCAGCGGATTGAACGTCTCGCAGCTCTTGCCCTTGTCCCACTGCCCCCCGCGCTCAAGCTGGAATCCGCGCTCGGAGACGTCGTGCGACACCGCGTACCCCGCGACGTGTCGCAGGGCCTGCTCCGGCGAGTCCGCGTAGCGGACGGTCGTGCCGATGACGACCGCGAGTTCGACCTCCCAGTCGGTCTGGGTGGAGCCGCGTGGAACGTACACGTCGTCGAACGGCCCGACCATGGTCATCGGGTCCTTCATGAAGACCACCGGCTCGGCGGGGAGCTGCGCCCCCGTCTCCGCCGCGTGGTCACGGTAGTTGAGTCCAATGCAGACGATCTTGTTGGGACGCGCGACCGGGGCGCCCACCCGCAGCGCGCGGGCGTCGGGCACCTCCACCAGCTCACCGCGTTCGAGCGCGGCCCGGGTACGCCCGATCCCGTCCGACGCCCAGAAGGCCCCGTCCAGGTCGGCGGTGAGCGTACGCAGGTCGAAGGTCGTACCGTCGTGCTGGACGACCGGGATCTCCCGGCCGGGCGGGCCGAGACGCTGGAAGTTCATCTCCATCTCCTCTGTGTTCGGGTTGACCCACACCGGTCACCCACGGTTCACCTGCCGCACGGATCGCCAGAGCGCGGTGAGGTCGCGCCGGCGGGCGGCGAAGGCGTGCACGGTCCCCGCGATCTGCTCCGGCGACTCCGCCCCGACCACCACTGACGAGACGACGTCGCTGTCGGCCGCGAAGGCCAGCGCGG
Source organism: Micromonospora sp. DH14 (assembly GCF_029809455.1). Classification (NCBI taxonomy): domain Bacteria; kingdom Bacillati; phylum Actinomycetota; class Actinomycetes; order Micromonosporales; family Micromonosporaceae; genus Micromonospora; species Micromonospora sp. DH14. The sequence continues at coordinate 49,296 of NZ_JARVKT010000005.1, forward strand.
CCTCGGGCAGGCTGACCCCGTGGCCCAGCGCGGCGGTCTCGATGTCGCGAGCGCGGGCGACGACGTCGGGCGGGGCGGCAACGTACTCGAAGTGCGTTCCCGCCGTGGGTGCCGGCGCCGCGAGCACCCCGCTGTTGAACACGCCCGCGTTCAACACCGACACCCCCCGCTCCCGGCACAGCGGGATGAGTTCGGTGAGCGCGCTCGCGTCGAGCAACGTCAGTCGACCGGCCACCATCACCGCGTCGATGTCGGTCTCCCGGACGAACCGGATCAGGCTCGGCAGGTCCCGGGTGCCGACCCCGACCGCCCCGATCTCGCCGCGTGCGCGCAGCTCGGCGAGCACCGGGAACGCTTCGTCGACGGCCTGGTCGAGGTGGGCCTCGGGGTCGTGCACGAGCGCCACGTCGATCCGGTCGACGCCGAGCCGCTGCCGGGACTCGTCGAGAGATCGCCGGACGGCGTCGGCGCTGAAGCCCCAGCGGCGTTCCCGCTCGCCGTCGGTACTCTCGACGATCAGGCGACCCACCTTGGTGCTGATCGTGAACGCTTCCCGCGGCTGGCCGGCGAGCGCGACGCCGAGACGCTCTTCGGCCGCACCGAGCCCGTAGTGCGGCGCCGTGTCGAAGTAGCGGACGCCCGCCTCCCACGCCGCCGCCACGGTCATGTCGGCCGTTCGCTGGTCCATCGGCGCGTAGAGCCCGCCGAGCTGCGCGGTGCCGAGACCCAACTCGGTGACCACGACGGTGGAGCGTCCCACCGCGTTCGCCCTCACCGCAGTGTCCCGTACACCCGGGCGGCGGTGCCGCCGAGCACCGCGGCACGCTCGGCAGGTGTCCAGCCGGCGAGCAGCCGGTCGAGGCGGGCCCGCTCGCCCCGGTAGTCGTCGCGCAGCAGCAACACCGGCCAGTCCGAGCCCCAGAGCAGCCGGTCCGCCCCGAGGACAGCGCGCGCGTCGCCGGCCAGGGTGACCGCGGTCCGCTCGTCGGTACCGAGGCTCGACAGCTTGGCGACGGCGAGCGGCGCGCGGGCGAGCTGCGTGAGCGCCCGCCGCCAGGCGGCGAGGTCCGTCCCTGGCCGGGCGGCGTTCGCCAGGTGGTCGACGACGACCGGGAGGCTCGGGCACCGCTGCGCGAGGGCGGCGGCCTCCGGCAGCTGCTCCGGGGAGATCAGCAGCTCGAGCAGCAGCCCGGCCCGCTGCACCGCGGCGAGGCCCACCGCGACGGCCGACGTCGACCACCAGGAGTCGGGAGCGCCGACAAGCGACTGCCGCACACCGCGCAGAAGAGTGCCGCCGGGACCGGCACGCAACGCGGCGAGCCGGGTGCCGACGTCGGGCGCGGTGAGGTCGACCCCGGCCACCACGGCGGCGACCCGTGGATCGTCCGCCGCGCCCGCCAGCAGCCGCTGCGCCGCGCAGTCGCGCTCGTCGGCGGCGACGAGCACCACGTGTCGCACCCCGGCGAGGACCAGCTCGGGCGCGAGGTCGCCCAGCCCGAACGCGCGACGGATCGGTCGCGCGGCCGGCGCCGCGAGCCACGCCGCGTCCAGCAATTCCTCGCCCCAGACGTGCACGTGGGCGTCGATCGTGGACGCCACGTCAGGTGAGCGGCTGGCGGCCGGCGTCACGCCAGGCCTCGTACTCGGCGCGGCTGTCCGGGCTCAGCGGGTAGTAGTCCGACAGACGGGCGCCCTGTTCGAGGCGCATCCGGCTGAACTCCTCCCAGTTCTCGTGGTCCTCGGCGGACTGGACCAGCTCCAGCGCCCTGCCGGCGGGCACGATGACCGCGCCGTCGTCGTCCGCCACGACCACGTCGCCCGGCAGACAGAGCACCCCGCCGGCGGCGACCGGCACGTCGTACGCCCACGGGAACAGGTCGGTCTGCGAGGCGTAGTGCGGGGTCGTGCCGGTGCACCAGATGGGCACCCCGAGTTCCCGCACCCGGGCGGCGTCCCGGATACGCCCGTCGACGACGATGCCGGCGCCGCCGCGGCGCTTGAAGTAGCGCACCAGCATGTCGCCGAAGCAGCCGGTGAACGAGCTGCCGTACGCCTGCACGACGAGGACGTCACCCTCCTGCACGGTTTCCAGCACCGCCCACAGCGCGGTGTGCCGTTCGATGTACTCCTGGCTGAGCCCGCTGGCGACGTCCTCGCGCTGGGGCATGAACTGCAGGGTCAACGCCGAGCCGACCACTCGGCTGCCGCGCTCCAGCGGCGCCGGTCCCTGCACGGCGGTACGGGTGATGCCGAGGCCGTTGAGCTTCGCGCACGCGGTGGCGGCGCTCACCACCTCCATCCGGCGCAGGACGTCGGGGTCGGCCCGGTCGAAGGCCCCGCCGCGGACGGGCAGCGGCCAGACGGTCGCCGGAGATTCGAGGGCGGCGGTGTTCATGGGTGTTCCTCCTGGGTGGTGCCGTGGACGACGTGCTGGTGGGCGGCGCGGTACGCGCGCCGCTGGATGTCGAGGTCGAGGGTGATGCGGGTTCGGGCGGGCAGCAGGACCTCCACGCGGCTGCCGCCGACGATGGTGCGGTGGGGCACGGTGCGCACCGGTGGGACGTCGTAACGCCGGGGGTCGCCCGGATAGCCGGGGTTCGCGACGTCGTGACCGACGGCCACGATCTCGTCCTCGCCGAAGGCGCCGGCCTGCACCACGGCGAGTTGCTCGTGGTCGCCGGTGTTGACCAGCTCGACGACCACGCGACGTTCCTCGACGGCGGTGACCAGGGCGGCGACGTCGGCCGGCAGGCCGGGGCGGCCGAGCCGCCCGTCGCCGACCAGCACCCGGGCGAGTGGCAGTCCGCCGTAGTAGATCGCCGGCGGCGCCCCGGTGACGAGGTGACTCAACACCTCGGTGACCACCGGGTTGAGCCGTTGCCAGAAGTGGATGTCACCGTCTTCCGGCTCGTCCGGCGCCGCATCGATCAGGGCCATCCGCCGCAGTGTCTGCGCCAGTGCCAGTTCCAACGCCCGTTCGGGGTAGTCCGGGTTGCGGCCGGCGAGGTAGCCGATCCACGGGGCCTCGTGGCCCTGTTCCTCCTTGTCGTGGAACCAGCGCACCTTCTCCCAGTCGGTGTCGGAGGCGGCACGCAGCCGCTCGATGTGCGGGTCAGTGGCGATGTCGCCGCGCGTCCAGGCCCGCCACAGCAGCGGTGCCAGCGGTACGGGGTGCCGGTCGAACCAGCCCTGCGGCCCGCGCCGGTAGGGCACCAGCAGTTCCCGGGTGGATTCGTCCGCGCCGAGCCGCTCGGCCCAGCCCGGACCGAGGCTCCCCCGCTCCGCGATCCTGTCGGCGACCTGCCCCTCGGCGAGGACGGCGTCGAGGGTGCCGTCCACCAGGTCGAGTCGGTCGACGTGGCCGGTGAGCAGCACCGCGTTGAGCGCGGCGACGGTGGCGGCCGGCAGGATCGAGTGCAGCCCGTGCGGCCAGGTCCAGCCGTAGTGCCCGCCGTACCAGGCGCCGCCGTGCAGCTCGCCGACCTGCCCGGACGGTCCGACGTTGTCGGGCAGCACGCCACCGTTCGCGGCGGCGCGCTCCCGCCAGGCGTCGACGTACTCCAGCACCCAGGCGGCGAGGCGCTCATCGTGGTCGTAGAGCCAGGCGTTCACCGCGAGGGTCGTCGCGGCGAGGTTGACCGCGGTGTCGCCCCGACCCATCCGCTGCTGCATCGCCTGGCCCATCGCCCGTGCCGCGGCCGGGTCACCCAGGTCCTCCCAGGAGTCGATGCCCGGTATGTCGAGCAGCGGCAACCCGTAGATCCGCATGCCGGGCTGGTCGGCGCGGTAGTCCGCCCACTCCTCACCGACGCCCCAGCGCGGGCCGCCGGCCCCGGTGTGCGGGGCGACGATCGTGCGGGTCACGGGGTCGTAGTTGTCCGAGCCGGGCAGGTACAGCTCGGCGAAGCGCCGCGCCCGCGCCCGGAAGGCGGCGTCGGCCGGGTCGGCGGCGCAGATCCCGAGCAGGAACGGCAGGGATTCGCCCTGGTGGAACCAGTCGTAGCCGACCTCGTACTCGTCGCGTAGGAAGCCGACCTCGGTGAGTTGCCGGGTCACGCCCTCCCAGTGCCGTTTGGCCGCGGTGAGCAGATCGGCCGATCCGCCGAGCCGATACAGTGTCGGCCAGTTGAAGAACGGTTCGTAGAAGTCGTCCACGCCATCACGGCCGACCATTTGCCCGTGATAGCGCAGCCGGCCGTCGGGCTCGCAGAAGCGGCGCTCGAACTCCCGCCACCCGCGGTCGAGCCGCCGGAGCAGCTCGCGTTCGAGCAGCGCCCAGCGCGGCAGTTCGCGCAACGCGACGGCGGCTTTGATCCGGGGTGTCATCCCTTGACCGCCCCCGAGGTGAGGCCGCCGATGATGCGTTTCTGCAGCAGCACGTAGAACACGACCACCGGCGCGACGGCGAGCAGCATGTTCGCGTACACGACGGTGAAGTCGGTGGAGTACTTGCTGACGGCCGCGAAGACCCCGGTCGTCACCGTGTAGACCCCGGAGCCGGGTCCGAGGATGAGTCGCGGGCTGACGAAGTCCGACCACACCCCGACGGCGTTCAGCACGACCGCGGTGGCGACGGCGGGGCGCAGCAGCGGAAAGATCACCCGCCAGAACGTGCCGATCTTGGAGGCGCCGTCGATCCGGGCCGCCTCGTCCAACTCGCGCGGAATGCTCTGCACCAGCGTGGTGAACAGGAACAGCGTGGTGGGGATGGTGAGCGCGGTCTGGAAGAGCACGAGCCCGGGAACGGTGCCCATCAGGCCGACCGTCTTCAACACGTAGATGACCGGGATGACGATGGCCTGGGTCGGGATGAACAGTCCGGCGAGCATGACCAGCAGGACCACCCGGTGCCCCCGGCGGACACCCCGACCGATCGCGTACGCGGCCGGACCGGTCAGCAGGATCGACAGGACGTTCACGGCGACGACCAGCAGCGCGGTCGTGCCGTACGCCTCGATGACGTTGAAGGTCGACGAGGTGGCGGCGGCGTACAGGTTGTCAAGGGTGAAACCCTCGGTGGGTACCCCGAACGGGGACCCGACGATGTCCTCCTGCGACTTGAACGCGTTCGTCATGAGCAGGTACAGCGGCCCCAGCATGGCCAGGGCGACCAGGACCAGCGCCGTGGCACGGGCGAACCGGGCGACTCTCATGCGGCCACCGCCCGTTCGCTACGACGACGCGCTTGGGTGAGCGCGACGGTCACCGTGATGATCGCGACCATGAGGACGACGGACTGGGCGGCGCCGTACCCGAGCTGCGACCGGCTGAACGAGGTGGTGAGGATGCTGAACACCACGGTCTGCGTCGACCCCGCCGGGCCGCCAGCGGTCAGCGCGAGCACCAGCTCGTAGACCCGCAGCAGACCGATCGCGGCCAGCACCACGTTGAGGGTCACGGTGGGCGCGAGCACCGGAAGCTTGACCCGCCAGAAGGTCTGCCACGGCCCCGCGCCGTCGACGGTCGCCGCCTCGGTGAGCGAGGCGTCGAGGGTCTGCAGCCCGGCGAGGTACAGCACGACGTTCACGCCGAAGCTCGCCCAGATGACGACCGCGATGGTCGTCACCGTCGCCCAGGTGGGATCGGCGAGGAACGGCAACCCGCCCGCGCCGGAGTTGCGCAGCAGCGCGTTCACCGCACCGTTGGTGCCGAGGATCGACGCCCAGAGGAAACCGAGGATGATCGGGCCGATCACGTACGGCGAGAAGACCAGCACCCGCATCACCGTGTTGATCCGCGAGTTGCCGTTGAGCAACAGCGCGATCCCCAGGCCGAGGACGTTGCAGGCGAGGGTGCCGACCAGGGCGATGACGGCCGTGAGGCCGGCTGCCCGGAGCACGTCGGGGTCCTGGACGAGGCGCTCGTAGTTGCGGGTCCCGACCCAGGACGCGGGCATGGTGAACCCGTCCCAGTTGGTGAAGCTCAGGTAGACGGCGATCCCGATGGGGACGAGCACGAACATCACGACGAGCGCGAGCGCCGGGCTGATCATTACCGCGTCGGTCAGCAGGTCGAGGCGGCCGGCGCGGCGTCGACCGCGGGGCCGTGCCGGCGGGACGGCGGTGGCCGCCCCGCCGGTGACGGGGATGGTGTCACTGGTTGGCATTCAACTTCCACCACGAGTCGAGGGCCGCCGCCGCGTCGGCGGGGGTGCTGCGCACGTACAGCGCTTGGACCTGCTTGTTCAGTTCGTCGCCGAACCCGCCGGGGATGCCGGCGCCGGAGGTGCCGAGGACGAGCCCCGGTGCCGAGTCGAGGATCGCCGCTACCGACTTGTTCAGCGGGCTGGCCTCGTAGGCGACGCCCTGGCGGAAGTTGCCCTCGGAGGCGAGCGAGGTGGCGATGGCGGTCTTGTCGCTGACCAGGTACTTCACCAGGTCGAGCGCGAGCTGCCGGTTCTTCGAGCCCTGCAGGATCGAGTACGGCTGGGCGGGCCCGCTGAGCTGCCCGACCGGGCTGCCGTCGAGCGACGGGGTCGGGAAGACACCGACGTCGAACTTCTTCGTCGCCTCGTCGATTGACGGGACGATCCAGTTGCCGATGACGTAGGTCGCGGCCTTGCCCGAGGTGAAGGCGTCGATGGAGTCCTGGTACTTGAGGCCCAGCGCGTTGCGGTCGACCAGGCCCTCGGCGATCCAGGTGGCGTAGGCGTCGAGGTAACGCTGGTAGGCGCTTCCCGCAAAGGTGGCCGAGCCCTTCGTGCGGTCGGCGTAGAAGTTCCCGGACTTCAGCAACTCGGGGTTCGCCAGCATGGCGAACTGCGCCCCGGTGACCCACTCACCGGCGGTCTGCAACGGCAGATATCCGGCGCCCTTGAGCTTGCGCAGGGCGGCGGTGAAGTCGTCGAGACCGGTCGGCATCTTGTCGATGCCGGCGGCGGCGAAGGCCGCCTTGTTGTAGAACACCAGCGACTGGATCTGGGCGCCGGTCGCGACCTGCCAGATCTTCCCGTCGACCCGGTTCTGCTGGGCGAGCGGCGTGTCGAGGACCCAGCTCTCCTCGGGGAGCCCGAGCAGTTGCGGCGCGACGACGGGGTCCAGGTTGCTCGCGACGATGTCGGGGACGTCGCCGGAGGCCAGCTCCTGCTGCAACGTGGCCTGCACGTTCTCGGCGCTGGGCACCTCGATGGTGACGGTGACGCCGTCCTGGGTGGCGACCCAGGGCTGGACGAGCTTCTCGTAGTACTCCTTGGTGAGCACGGGGGTGATGTTGGCGAGGATGCGGAGTTCCTTCTTCCCCGATCCTGCGTCGTCCGCTCCGCACCCGGTCAGGAGACCGGCCGTGAGCGCCGAAGTGACGAGAATCGCGGCGAGGCCGCGCGCGCGGTAGCGCATGAATACTCCTTGGCTGAGAGGTGAGGCGTCTGTGGGTGGGGTGCTGCGCCGCTACTCGAACGAGATCCAGTCGAGGTTCGCGACTCCGGCGCCGCCGGTGGCCACGAGGAACACGTCGTGCATGCCCGACGTGGGCGTGATCGCGGTGGTCTGCGTGGCGAACCGTGCCCAGGATCCGGTCGAGGTGAGGGTCATCGTGCCGATCGTGGTGCCGCTCGGGCTGCCGAGACGCACCTCGATGCGCTGACCGGCGTACGCTGGGTCGACGGCAACAGCGGCGACGAAGCTGGTCCGGCCGCCGCCGAAGTCGACGGACCGGAAGGTGAGGGTGTCGCCGCCGTCGAACGAGCCCACGTACGAGCCGGTGCCGCCCGGTGTCGTCGTGGTGCCCGAGCTGGCGTCGGCGGCCTCCGCCTCGAACCGGGCCGGGGGTCGGGTGAACGCGATGGTGTCGAGGTCACCCACGCCCGGCCCCGAGCCGAGCGCCCGCAGGTACACGTCGTGGGTGCCACTCGTGGGAACGATGGGGGTGTACTGCGTGCCGAACCTGTTGAAGCTGCCCGTCGACGACACCGTCGCCGTGCCGATCACCGGCCCGGTCGACGCGTCGATGCGGATCTCGAACCGCTGGCCGGCGTACGCGGCCTCGGTCGCGATGCTCACCTCGAATCCGGTCCGTCCGGCACCGAACGCAACGTTGGCGTAGCGAACCCAGTCACCGCCGTCGAAGCTGCCGACGACCGTGCCGGTGCCGGCGGCACGGGTGTTCACCCCCGCGCCGCTCACGAAGGACTCGGCCGGTACGACGGTGGCGCTCGACCATGCCCCCGCCGCCCACTTCGGGGCGCCGTACGGGTAGGCGCCGATGGTCGGCGACAGATCGGTCGATCCGTCCGTCCACGGTGGCAGGGGCGTTGCCGCGTTGCGGGCCGGTGAACCGGCGCCGACGGTGAAGTCGAGCGCGCCGGGGTTGACGAACTGTGGGTTGGTGGAGTTTGGCAGGTTGTTGGTGACCGTCACGCCTGCGGCGGTGTCGACGGTCCCGATGTTGTTGCGGACCTCCGAGGAGGAGTACGTGCCACCGAAGAGGCTGACCGCCTTGGGGTCGGTGCCGCTGGTGTTGCCGTAGATCCGGTTGCCCGACGTCGTACCGCCGTTGGGGTTGATCAGCACCACGCCGTAGGTGGTGCGGTTCCACGCCACGTTGTTGGCGACCGTCGCGTTGTACGTCTCCAGGTCGAGGTAGACCCCGGGCGCGGGGCCGTCGGCGGCGACCCCGGGCGCCGCGTCGTGCAGCAGGTTGTGGTCGATGACCGTGCCGGCCAGGTTGACCCGGCAGCAGACGTAGATCGCGCCGACGTCGTTGACGAGCTTGCCGTAGTCGCCGAAGTCGTTGTAGCGGATCAGGTGCCCCGAGGACGTCGTCCCGGCGACCTTGTTGTCGATGTTCAGGTTGCTGCGCCCACTGCCCCAGGCGGTGTTGTGGCTGATGAGGTGATTACTGCCGAGGAGGTTGATGCTCGCGGCGTAGCTGCCCAGGTAGTTGGCGTTCGTGATGCGGTTGTTGCTCACCACGTTGCCGGTCCCGTCGACCAGGACGCCGTTGCCCGCGCTCCAGTCGACGGTGCTGTTGCGCAGCGTGTTGCCCGAACCGCGCAACTGGATGCCGCTCGTCGTCTCTCCGGCGGTCAGCACGTCGCAGGGGTCGGCGGGGGTCACCTTGTTCGGGTCGACCGTGAGGTCGGCGTAGGCGGAGACGTACCGCGCGGCGATGCCGTCGAGGACGACGTGGTGGGTGGTGGACGAGGTCTGGATCGTCGTGCCCTTGAGCCCGAGCCCGAGCACGGTGAGGTACGAACGTCCGGACAGGTCGAGGCCGTACTCCCGCTTCTTCACCTCGACGAGGTGCGTCGACGGTGTCGCGCCGTCGGGAGTCCACAGGTAGAGGTGCCCGTCGGCCGGGCGATGGTGCCACTCCCCCGGTTTGCCGAGCAGTGCCAGCTTTCCAGTGAGGGAGTAGAGGTTCTTCTGGTTGGGGCTCAGGCCCACGCAGGCGGGCAGGCTGCTGGCGGTGACCGATCCGACGGCCGAGCTGGTCACCGTTCCGGTCTCGCTGACGAACCAGTTGTGCGAGGTGAGGCGCGCGCCCACCCACCAGCCTGCCGGCTGGGTGAGGGCCGGGTCCGACAGGGACGTCTGGGTGCCCGACTGGGCGGACGCGAGGATCGGCTCGGCCGGGTTGTTGCCGGCGTGCGGCCAGGCCGCCTCCGGCTGCATCGCGTCGTCGACGAAGACCTGCTGGCCGGGCAGGTTCCCGTTGACGGTCACCGGGGCCCGGTGGACGTGTCCGGCACCGACGGCGCTGGCGAACTCGGAGCCGGTGATGGTGGGGTCGCTGGCCTGCAGTGTCGTGAGGTTGGCGGGCGTGACGGCCGACCAGCCGGTGACGGGGTCGGAGCCGTCGACGACCACGCGGGCACCCGGCGCGGCGGTGTAGGTGATGCGGTTGGTGGCCGTGCCGTTGGCGGCGGGGGTGATGGTTTCGCGGTAGGTGCCGGCCGCGATCTGGCAGGTGTCGCCGGCGACCATGACTGTCGCGCACCGCTGGATCGTGCGAAACGGCGAGGTGGTGGTGCCGGGGCCGACATCGGAGCCGGAGGTGCTGACGTGGTAGGTCGTGCCGCCGGTCGCGGCTGCCGGTCGGGCAGCCAGGAGGGTCGACGCGAGGGTGACCGCGACGGTCAGCAGGAGGGTGGGGACGGGGGACGGGGTGGTTCGAGAAGTCATCGTCAATCCGATCGCTAATCGATTGCGCCACCATACGGTCGACGTTGCCACAAGGTCAACGGTGGGTTTCGTGTTCACTCGACCACTCGTACACGGTGCCGTAGCTGGTGCTGCCCTCTGGTCGCCGGGCGGGCGAACAGCGGCCGTCGGGGCGGCACCCGGCGACGGGGGGCGCGGGCCTCATCGACTATCGCTAGAGTTGCACCAACCTCAGCATGCGACGGAGTGATAATGACGGAAACCGTTATCAGCAGGGGTCTGCTCTCAGACCAGGTCTACGAGCTGATCCTCGCCGCGATCCTCGAGGGCAGCCGCGCCCCTGGGTCCCGGGTGGTGGAGTCCGAGATCGCCCGACAACTCGGCATCAGCCAGGCGCCGGTCCGGGAGGCGGTGAAGCGTCTCGTCCACGCCGGACTCGTGGTGTCGGTGCCCCGTCGGGGCAGCTACGTCACCGAGATCTCCCCGGAGGAGTTCGCCATCGCCCGGCAGATGCGCGCCACCCTCGAGGCCGCCGGCGCGCGCCTCGCGGTCGGGCGCCTGGCTGACGATGACTTCGCCCGGCTCCGGACGATCGTCGCCCGCATGCAGACCGCGGTCCAGAGGGCCGACTGGGCGAGCTTCCGTGCCCTCGACATCGAGTTCCACCGCAGCGTCATCGCGGCCACCGGCTTGGCGGTTCTCGCCCGCCTGTGGGACACCCTCGAACCCATGCTGGTCAGCCAACGCGCGATCGGCGACCCGGCCTACCTGGGTGACCGCGGGCGGGTGGTGGCGTGGCACGCCGACCTCATCGAGGCGCTCGCCAGCGGAGACCCCGAGACCGCAGCGGCGGCCTTCGCCGAGCACGCCTCGGGCGGCCTGGACACCGTCACCGCCGAATAGTCGCTGCGGCGTCGGGTCGCACCGGTCACGTCGGGTGGGATGCCGAAACCGCGAAGATGGCGCTCGCGCAGTGAAAGACGACGACCACCGGGTCGAGGTCGATCACTGCGCACACCGGACAGCGTCAGCGCGGCGGCGTGTCCCGGCGGGACGGGAACGGGGTGCCCGGCTGGCCGAGGGTGGAGCGGGCCCGCAACCCGACCGGATCGGGAGCAGCGGCGGGCGTCGGGACCACGGGTTCCGAAAGCCGCCGCCCGTCCAGGTACGCGCTGGCCGCCCGGTCATCATCGGTCGGAGCGGCGAGCAACGCGTAGAGCAGACCGACCACCCCGAAGATCACCGCAAGCACGATCGGCACCAGCAGGGTGCTCACCCCGGCGCCGGTCACCTCACCCGTCCGTTCGTGGCGGTGCACCGACAGGGCGCTCATGCCGGTGAAGTGCATCCCGTTGACGGCGATCCCCATGACCAGCGCGGAGGCGAAGATCGCCAACGCCCGCCGGACGGTCATCGCGAGCCACAGCGCGACGGTGGCCGCCACCACGGCGATGACCACCGAGAGCACCACCCGGAGGGTGTCGTAGCCGAGGCTGCCGTTGAGGCGCATGGCGGCCATTCCGGTGTAGTGCATGGACGCCACGCCGACACCGGTGAAGACACCGCCGGCGATCAGCCGTACCGGATTCAGCCGGCCGGTGCCCACGATGGCCAGGCCGACACCCACCGCCACCACGGCGATGGCCGTGCTGGCCGCGGTCAGCGGCACGTCGTAGCGGATCCGGGTGTTCTCGACGGCGAAGCCGAGCATGGCCATGAAGTGCATCGCCCAGATGGCGGTGCCGCCCAGGGCCCAGGCCGACAGCAGACCCCACCACGCCCGCTGACCGTTCGTCCGGGCCGTGCGAATACGCCCGGCGCAGACCAGACCGAGGATCGAACCGAGCACGGACAGCGCGTAGCTCAGCGTGGGCGTGATCCACCCGTACTCAAAGTGATTGATCTCCGCCACGGCGGCTTTCTCCCCATTCGTTACCGACGCGTCAACAAGGCGTCTCGGCAATGATCAGGGGTGCCGTGATCAGGCGCAATAGCACCCCCGGGCCTTTTTGGGAGGGTGCTATTGCGGTAACGGTCCGCTGCGTCGATTCACCGACGATAATGACTGAGCGTAATTATCACGCTGACGTGTGGTACGCGAGAACGCCCCGATTGACCGCCGCTATAGCCTGTCGCGCCGTCGAGCGCAGCTCAGGTGCGGCGCCACCGGAGTCGGCAATCTGACCGAGCAGGTCGACGACCTGTCGTGCCCACCGGACGAAGTCACCGGCGGGCATCTCACCATCGATCTCGTGCCCGCTGCCGAGCACCTTGGCCAGCGCCTCACCCCGGGCCCACCGGTAGACCGGCCAGGCGAACCCGAGATCCGGCTCCCGGGTCGCGGTCAGCCCGCGCGCCGCCTCGTCGGCCTCGATCTCCCCCCACAGCTTCAGCGTCTCGTCCACCGCGTCGGCCACCGGCCCGCGCGGCAGCGACGCCCGCTCGTCGACATCACGGCGTGCCTCGAACACCACCACCGACACCGCGGCGGCCAGCTCGGCCGGCGACAGCCCGTTCCACACCCCCCGGCGCAGGCACTCGGCGACCAGCAGGTCCGCCTCGGTCCAGATCCGGCCCAGCATCCGACCGGCGTCGGTGACCGCGCCGTCGCGGGCGAGGTACCCCCGCTCGGTCAGCAACGCCACGATCCGGTCGAACGTCCGGGCGAGGGACCCCGTGCGGCCGCTGACCCGCTGGCGCAGCTCCTCGGTGTCGCGCTCCAGCCGCCGACGCCGCTCCGCCCAGCGGGCGTGCTCCTCGCGCTCCGGGCAGGCGTGGCACGGATGGTGGCGCAGCTCGGTGCGCAGCTGGGTGATCCGGTGGTCCTCGCCGGCCACCTGCCGCGAACGCCCTCCGCGCCGACCGCCGTGCCGGTCCAGGCCGGTGCCGCTGACCTCGGCGGCGAGATCCCGCCGGGCGGCCGGTGACCGGTGGTTGAAGTGCTTGGGCACCCGGATGCGGGCCAGCACCTCGGCCGGTGTGGTGAAGTCGCCGGGGCTGACCCGCCCGGCCCAACGGTCCTGGGTGAGCACCAGCGGCCGGGGCTCACCGAACCCGCCGGTCGCCGGGTCCAGCACCACCGCCAGACCGGCCCGCCGGCCCGACGGCACCCGGATCACGTCACCGACGCGCAGCCGCTCCAACGAGGCCACCGCGGCGGCCTTGCGCTGGGTCTGCCCCTGCCGGGCGATCGCCTTCTCCCGCTCGGCGATCGCCACCCGCAGCGCGAAGTACTCGTCGAAGTCGCCGTGGTGGCAGGCGGCCTCCGCGCCGTACGCCTCGATGGTCTCGGTGTTGCGCTGCACCTGCCGGGCCAGACCGACCACCGACCGGTCCGCCTGGAACTGGGCGAACGACGACTCCAGCAGAGCGCGGGCCGGCTCCGCGCCGACGGTGCCGACCAGGTTCACGGCCATGTTGTACGACGGCCGGAAGCTGGAGCGCAGCGGATAGGTGCGGGTGGACGCCAACCCGGCCACGTGCCGCGGGTCGGTCTCCGGGGACCACACCACGACGGCGTGCCCCTCCACGTCGATGCCACGGCGGCCGGCGCGCCCGGTGAGCTGCGTGTACTCCCCCGGGGTCAGGTCGACGTGCGCCTCGCCGTTGTACTTGACGAGGCGTTCCAGGACGACGCAGCGGGCCGGCATGTTGATGCCCAACGCCAGGGTCTCGGTGGCGAAGACCGCCTTGACCAGGCCACGGACGAACAGCTCCTCGACGACTTCCTTGAACACCGGCAGCATGCCCGCGTGGTGGGCGGCCAGGCCGCGTTCCAGACCGTCCAGCCACTCCCAGTAGCCCAGGACCGACAGGTCCTCCCCGGGAATGGCGGTGACCCGGGACTCGACGACCCGGCGGATCTCGGCCCGCTCCTCCGCCGAGGTGAGCCGCAACCCGGCGGCGAGACACTGCTGCACCGCGGCCGCGCACCCGGCCCTGCTGAAGATGAACAGGATCGCCGGCAGCAGACCCTCCCGGTCCAGCCGGTCGACGATGTCGGGGCGCATCGGGCCACGCCAGCGCGGGCCACGACGCCCGGCACCGGGGCCCGCGCTGCGTCCCTCGCCCAACTCCAGCCGCCGCACGGTCTCCCGGGTGTAGCGCAGCAACTCCGGGTGCACGTCGTGCTTGCGGGCGGCGTCGGCGTCGTGGAACAGGTCGAACATCCGCTTGCCGACCAGCATGTGCTGCCACAACGGCACCGGCCGGTGCTCGCTGACCACCACCGCGGTCTCGCCGCGCACGGTGACCAACCAGTCGGCGAACTCCTCGGCGTTGGAGACGGTCGCCGACAACGAGACCAGGGTGACCGAGGCCGGCAGGTGAATGATCACCTCTTCCCACACCCCGCCGCGGAACCGGTCGGCCAGGTAGTGCACCTCGTCCATCACCACGTACGCGAGGCCCTGCAGGGTGCTGGAGCCCGCGTAGAGCATGTTGCGCAGCACCTCGGTGGTCATCACGATCACCGGCGCGTCGCCGTTGATCGCGTTGTCGCCGGTCAGCAGGCCCACCTGCTCGGCGCCGTACCGGGCGACCAGGTCGTGGTACTTCTGATTGGACAACGCCTTGATCGGCGTGGTGTAGAAACACTTGCGCCGCGCCGGCGGGGTCGTCGCGTCGGCGGCGGGCACCGGGTCGTCGGGCCGCCCGCGCAACGCCAGGTGGACGGCGAACTCCCCGACCACCGTCTTACCGGCGCCGGTGGGAGCGCAGACCAGCACACCGCTGCCCCGCTCCAGCGACTGACACGCCTCCCGCTGGAAGTCGTCGAGGTCGAACCCCAGCTCAAGGGCGAACTCGTCCAACGCCGGAAACTGTGCGGCTTGTGCGGCCTTGCGGCGCGCCGCTGCGTACCGCTCGGCGGGGCTCGACATGGCACCAAGATTAGTGCGTGCCGAGTCACAGCACCCCACAAGGCCGTCCCGAGGGGCGGTCGGGGGCGGTCGGTAGGGTGCACGGCGTGCCGGACCATGCCGAACCGCCCCAGACCAGTCCGCCGGGCACCGCCGAGCGCCGGGCGTCCCGACGCCCGGTCAAGGCGGTGCTCTTCGACTTCCACGGCACCCTGGCCCAGGTGGAGGACCCCCAACGGTGGGTGCTGGAGGCCGCGGCGACGTGCGGCGTCACCCTGGACCGGGTCCGCGCCACCGCACTGGCCGACCGCCTGCTGACCGCCGGGCGCGCCGGCGGGCCACTGCCGGCGCGGGTGCCACCCCGACTGGCCGAACTGTGGGCCGACCGGGACCTCTACCAACACGCCCACCGGGGCGCGTACACCGGGCTGGCCGAGACCGTCGACGCCGGCATCGACGGCTTCGCCGACGCGCTCTACGAGCGGCTGCTGACCGCAGACGGCTGGCAACCGTACGCCGACACCGCCCCCACGCTGACCGCGCTGCGCGACGCCGGAGTGCCGGTGGCGGTGGTCAGCAACATCGGCTTCGACCTGCGGCCACACTTCGACACCTGGGGGCTGACCGACCTCGTCGATGCGTTCGTCCTCTCGTACGAGGTGGGGCGGTGCAAACCCGACCCGGCGATCTTCTGGCGGGCCTGCGGAATGCTGGGCGTCGACCCGGAGCAGACCCTGATGGTCGGTGACACACCCGCGGACGCCGGGGCGGTGGCCGCCGGCTGCTCGGTGCTGGTCCTCCCGGCCGCCGAGCCGGGTCGGGAGAACGGCCTGGGCGCGGTGCTCGACCTCGCCCTGCCAGGCTGACCGGCGGCTTGTCTGCCGTCAGTCGGGAATGTGGATCACCGGCAGCTCGCCGTCGCCGTACCGGGTCTCCCCGGTGAGGATCGAGGCGTCGTGTTCGAGGACGGCCAGCGCTGTGGTGGCCAGATCGGCACGGCCCGTCACCGTGCGCCAGAAGCTGAGTTCGTGCCAGGAGTGCCCCTCGGTCGAGAGCACCTCACAGGCGTCCAGGTTCAGCAGCCGGTGCAGGGTCGCTCGTTCCTTCGGGTCGCTGACGATCGCCAGCGTCTCCGCCGCGGTCACGGCAGTGACGCCGAACCTGTTGCGGTCCTGGATGACCTCGTGCAGCGGCTCCCCGACATGCACCGACCCCGCCAGGTACGCCAGCAGTGCCGACCGGTCCAGCACGAGCCGGACCGGGCGGTCGTCCTCGGGGCTCACGCGGCCGGTTGTTCGGGCGTTCCGGCGGCGGCGTCAAGCGCCTGCTGGCGGACCCGCTCGCGAAGGGCGCTGCGGCGCTCCGGCGACCAGTCGGCCTCCACAGCTGCCCGGCGGGCGCGCGCCTCGGCCACACCCTGCTCGGTGATCGGGATGCCCTGGTGGGCCAGCTCCGCATCCAGGGCATCCAGCCGCATCCGGTCACGGACCGCCTGGGTGATGTAAGCGCTCGCGTTGGACTCGCACTCGAGGCGCTCGGCCACGTCAGGTGGCACGGAGATCGATAGTTTCCGCATCGCGCTCGTCATACCAGGGACCGTACGCCGGTAGCACCGCGTTGGCGAACGCTTACAGCCGTGTCGGCTTTGCGGTCCCCGGGCGCACGAGCAGAACGGTCGGGGCTTCGAGTGCTACCCCGGATACCCCGGTTCCGAGCAGCGCGCCGCCCCGTACGCGATGTCGCTCAGGCCCATGCCGACCCATCGAGGCCTTCGTATGCCCCCGCAGCCGCGCCAGGTGGGCCGGCAGCCGAACGACGGGGGTCGCATTTCGGCAGGTGGACACCGCCGCACGAGGGCCGGAGCCGACCGCCTAGCGTCATGGCCGTGACCGACACTCTGCTGCCCACGCCGAACCCGGCGGACGCGCCACCGGCCCGGCGCGGCGGCGTCGTCGCGGTGGGGCTGGTGCTCGGCGGGGCGCTGTCGGTGCAGTTCGGCGCCGCCGTGGCCGCGTTGCTCTTCCCGCGTACCGGGGTGGCCGGCGCGGTGACCCTGCGGCTGACCATCGCCGCGGTACTGCTGCTCGTCGTGTGCCGGCCCCGGCTGCGCGGGCACGACCGCTCGGCCTGGCTCGCGGCCGGCGCGTTCGGTCTGGCGCTGGCCGGCATGAACTCGCTGTTCTACCAGGCCATCGAACGCATCCCGTTGGGCCCGGCGGTGACGCTTGAGGTGCTCGGCCCGCTGGCGTTGTCGGTGTTCTCCGCCCGACGCCTGGCCAGCTGGGGCTGGGCGGGGTTGGCACTGGCCGGGGTGGCGCTGCTCGGGCAGGGCGGCTTCGACCGGCTGAACCCGGTCGGGGTGGCCTTCGCGTTCGGCGCGGGCGCCATGTGGGCCGCGTACATCGTGCTGAGCGCCCGGGTCGGCGGCCGCTTTCCCGGCGCGGACGGGCTGGCCCTGGCGTTGACCGTCGCCGCAGTGGTCACCCTGCCGTTGGGCATCGTCGACGGCGGCGCGGTGCTGCTCGACCCGCCGGTGCTGGCGCTCGGCGCCGCCCTCGCGGTGCTCGCTTCCGGGCTGCCCTACACCCTGGAACTGCTGGCGCTACGGCGGATGCCCACCGCCACGTTCGCGGTGCTGATGAGCCTCGGCCCGGCCGTCGCCACGCTCGCCGGGTGGCTGGTGCTGCGGCAGGCGCTGACAGTGCTGGAGTGCGTCGCCATCGCGCTGGTCATCGCGGCGAGCATCGGCGCGGTCCGGGTCAACGCAGCAGCCGCAGGGCGGCCGGAACCGCGCTGATCGTCACCGGCAGGGCCAGTGACCGTTCCCCGTCGGCGTACGAGGTGATGCCCTCGGCGGCCACCTCCACGGTGCGGGCCCGGAAGCTGCGCACCTGCGGGTGGCTGACGTGGGTGCCCTGATAGATGCGCGGCTTCACCCGGACCAGGGTGCGCCGGTTGACCCGACCCGCCACCACCACGTCGAGCAGCCCGTCGGTCGGGTCCGCGTCCGGGCAGATCCGCATGCCACCGCCGTACGTCGGGCAGTTGCCCACCGCCACGAGCACCGCGTCCAGGTCGTGCGGCACCCCGTCGAGGCGCAGCGTGTAGCGGCGCGGGCGCAGCCGGGCCAGCTCGACCAGGATCGCCAGGTCGTACCGGCGTGGGCCGCGGGGCCAGCGCATCCGGTTGGCCCGCTCGTTGACGATCGCGTCGAACCCGGCCGCGAGGACCGCCCCGTACCACCGCTCGACGCCGTCGACGCCGACCATCCGGGCCAGGTCGACGGGTCGACTGCGGCCGTCGCGCAGCGCCTCGCCGATCACCGCCGCCGCCGCGAGGGGGTCGGCCGGGAAACCGGTGTCCAGGGCGAAGTCGTTGCCGGTGCCGGCCGGGATCGGGCCGAACGGCACGTCGGTGCCGGCGACCGCCTGCAACGCCCGGTGCACGGTGCCGTCCCCACCGACCGCCACCAACGCGCCGGCGCCGTCGGCCACGGCGGCGCGGCACGCCGCCTCCGCCTCGGCGGGGCTCGACGCCGGCAGCAGCCGGACCGGCCGCCCGGCGACCGCCAACGCGTCCAACAGCCGGGGCAGCAGGGCGCGGTAGCGTCCCCGGCCCGCGGTCGGGTTCGTGAGGACGGCCACCGGGCCACCGGGGAGCGGGGCGCGGTAGACCGGTCCACCGGCGAGCGAGGCTCCGTCGGTCGGTCCGCCGGCGAGCGGGGCGCCGTCGGTCGGTCCTCCGGCGACCGGGGCGGGCAGGTGATCGTCTGCGGTCACGGGCAGCACCGTACCGGTCGGACACCCGGCGTTCACCGGGGGCAGGCGCGGTCACCAACGGTCCCGTAGCCGACGCTGCCGGTGACGCGACGACGCCGCCCCCGAAGGACGGGGACGGCGTCGGTGGACCGGTCGGCGCGGGGCCGTCAGGTCATGTCGTCGTAGCGGCGCTCGATCGGCGCCGGTGCGGCGATCGGCTCGGGCACGCCGATCGGCGCGGTCGAGTCGACCCGCTGCCCGGCCACGACCGGGTCCGCGTCGAACTCCAACGGCGACACCTCGTCGTCGTCGATGCCGGCGTAGATCTCCTTGCCCCGCCCACGCCGCTTGTCGTTGAGGAACGCCACCCCGACCGCGGCGAAGTACAGCGCCGACAGGCAGAGCGCCAGCGCGGTCATCCCGAACGGGTCCGGGGTGGGGGTGACCACGGCGGAGAAGGCGAAGAACACGAAGATCGCCACCCGCCACCAGCTGAGCAACCGCTTCGCGCTGGCGATGCCCACGAAGTTGAGCATCAGCACGATCAACGGGAACTCGAACGCCACCCCGAACAACAGGATCAGGTTGGTGACGAAGGAGATGTACTTGGTGATCTCCAGGGTGGTGCTGATCTCGCTGTCCGAGATGCTGAGCAGGAACTCCAGGCCCTTGGCCGTGACGAAGTACGCCAGCACCGCACCGGCCGCGAACAGCGGCGCCGCCAACGCGGTGAAGAAGTACGCGTAGCGTCGCTCGTGCCGGTGCAGGCCGGGCGCGATGAACGCCCAGAGCTGGTAGAGCCAGACCGGTGCGGCCACGATCAACCCGACCCAGAGCGCGACCTTCAGGTTGAGCAGGAACAGGTCGGCGGGGCCGAGCTGCACGAACTCGCACTTGCCGTCGACGAATCGGGCCTGCGGCAGATCACAGTAGGGCTGCTGGAGCAGGTGCAGCACCGGCTTGGCCAACCACACACCGAGACCGAACCCGATGAGGATCGCCACGGACGCGCGGAACAGACGGTTACGCAGCTCGCGGACGTGCTCGATGAGCGTCATCGAGCCGTCGGCGGCCCGCTCGAACGTGCTCGGGCCGCGCTTACGCAGGGCGAAAGCCACGGGAGTGGGGCCCTTCGGTCAGTTGTCGCGGACGCGGTGCACCGGGTCGACGACCGGCTGCTGCGGCGGGGCCTGCTGGTACGGGGCCTGCTGCGGCTGGCCGGCGTACGGCGCCTGCTGCCCGGTGTGCGGCGGCAGCGGCTGGTAGCCGGCCTGCGCGTCGGCCTTCTCGGCGAGGTCGCGGTCGTCGTCCTGCAGGCTCTTCGTCTCGGCCTTGATGATCCGCAGCGACCGACCCAGCGACCGGGCCGCGTCAGGGAGCCGCTTCGCACCGAAGAGCAGGATCAGCACAACCACGAGAACAGCGATGTGCCACGGCTTGAGGGCACCCATGAGAAGCTCCAGTCGCTCTGTGTCCGAGGGGTGGTACGCAGCCCATCGTACGTGCGGATCGGCCGCCTGCCACCCGTTGGGTAGTGGTGGTTTGGCCGGGAGGGTGAAGTCTTGACCAACCCACGATGATCCGTCAACCACCGCCGGGTGCGGACCCGATCAGCCGCGCTTGGCCTTGATCACCGCGAGTCGTCGGGAGGTGGTGTCGAGCCGACGTTGGACGTCCTCGGCGCGTTGTTGCAACGCCTCGGCGGTGTCCCGCAGCGCCTCGGCCTCGGCGGCACGCCGCTGCAACGCCACGGCCGCGCGGCGCAGCTGGGGCAACCGGGCCAGCACCGGGCGCACGGCCAGCGCCAGCACCACGAGGGGCAGCAGCACCACCGCGAGGACGATCCAGATCAGCACGGCGGTCAGCCTACTGGGTGCGGCCGGCCACCGCCGGGTCGCCCGCCGGCGCGCGCTCCGCGTCGACCTCGGACGGTCGGGGCACCGCCGGGGGCGCGGGCACGGCGTACGCGTCCAACGCGGCGGCGGCGGTGGCCCGCACCTGCTCGGCCAACTCGACCGGGGCGACCACCGTCACCTCCGGGCCGAGGCCCAGCACGAACCGGCGGGCCCAGCCCAGGTCGGTGACCCGCAGGGAGACGAGCCACTGGTCGCCGTCGCCGGCCTCGACCCGCTCGCACGGATAATATTCGGTGATCCACCGCTCGCCCCGGCCGATCCGCAGGGTGATCAGCGGCAGGTCCGCCGACGGGCGGAACACGCCCTCGGTGAGGTCGTGCGGCACGGCCTGCGGCGGCACCGTGGCCGGCTCGTCCAACTCGGTGGTCGCGTCGATCCGGTCGGCGCGGAACAGCCGGACGGCCTCCGCACGCCGGCACCACGCCTCCACGTACGCCCGGCCGCCGACCATGAGCATCCGCAGCGGGTCGATGACGCGTTCGGTGGTCTCGTCCCGGGCGGCCGTGTAGTAGGTGATCCGCAGGGCCTTCCCGCCCTCGACGGCGGCGCGCAGCGCCTCGACCCGCGGTGTGTCTCCGGGCAACCGGACCGCCACCGGGGCGCCCACCAGGTCGCCCGCGGCCTCGATCTTGGCCAGGGCCCGTTCGACGGCCTCCCGGTTGGCCACCCCGGGCGTCTCGGCCAGCATCCGCAGCGCCACCACCAGCGCGAGGGCCTCGTCGGGGGTCAACCGCAACGGCCGGTCGATGCCGGCGTCGTAGGTGATGGTCACCCGGTCACCGTCGAACGCCATGTCGATGAGGTCACCGGGGCCGTACCCGGGCAGGCCGCACACCCAGAGCAGCTCGAGATCCTCCCGGAGCTGACGCTCGGTGACGCCCAGGTCACCGGCCGCCTCGGCGATCTCGATGCCGGGCCGGGCCAGCAGGTAGGGCACGAGGTTGAGCAGTCGGGCCAGCCGGTCGGCGGACGCGCGGGAACCGGTGCGGGCGGCCGGGCGGGTCACCGGGCACCCCCGCCCACGGCCAGCTCGTCGTGGCGCACGGCGATCTCCTTGAGTCGTTGGATGACCGCCTCGCGGACCTCCGGTGGGTCCAGTACCCGCACGTCCGGGCCGTAGCCGACGAGATGACCGGCCAACCCGTCCGGGTCCGCGTACGGCAGGACCAGCCGGTCGCCGTCCGGACCGGCGGTCGCCTCCAGCGCCCAGCGGCGCAACCCGGCGGCCCGTCCCGGCGCGGCCAGCACCGTGGCCCGGCCGGTGCGCTCCACCGGACCCGACCAGCGGGCCACGTGGCTGATCAGGTCGACGTTGGCGGGAGGCTCGTACGCGCCGGGGGCGCCGGTCACCCGGACCGCGCCGACGACCCGCGACAGCCGGAAGCAGCGGGTCGCCTCCCGGTCCTGGTCGTGGCCGACCACATACCACCGGCCGCGCCAGCAGACGACGCCCCACGGTTGCAGTCGCCGCCGACTGGGCGCGTCGCGGTCGGGCACCCGGTAGTCGAACCCCACCTCGCGGCGGTCCCGCGCGGCGGCGGTCAGCGGCGCGAACGCCGGGTCGACAGTGACCATCGGCTCCAGGCCGAGGGTCGCCTGCGGGTCCACGTCCACCCCGGCGGCGCGCAGCTTGGCCAGCCCGGACGACGCGGCGGCGGCCAGCCCGGCGTGCTGCCACAGCCGTGCGGCGATGCCGACCGCGGCGGCCTCGTCCGGTTCGAGGAGGATGTCGGGCAGCGCGTATTCGCGGTGGGCGATCCGGTAGCCGGGCTCGGCGTCGAAGGCGCTCGCCGTGCCGGTCTCCAGGGGGACACCCAACTCGCGCAGCTCGGCCTTGTCCCGTTCGAACTTGCGCTGGAACGCCTCGTGGTCGCGCGCGTCGTCAGGATCGTGCTCGTAACCGGGCACGGTCGCGGCGATCTGCGCGGCGGTCAGGAACCGTCGCGTGGACAGCAGGCAGATCACCAGGTTGACCAGGCGTTCGGTGCGGGTCCGCGACACGCGGTAGACGCTAGCAGCCGACGCGCCCACACCGTGCACCCACGCGGGCGTGCCGCACACATGTTCGGATCGGGTCTCCCCCCGGCGCGTCGCCGTCCGCGGTCATAGGGTGATCCTCATGTCGGCACCGGAGGCCAGACCCGCGAGCGAGAGCGTCGGCACCGTCGTCGTCGCCGGCGCCGCCAACCTCGCCATCGCGGTGGCCAAACTGATCGCCGGGGTGATCTCCGGATCCGCCGCGATGCTCTCCGAGGCGGCGCACTCCCTGGCCGACACCACCACCGAGGTGCTGCTCTTCCAGGCGCTGCGCCGCGGCGCCCGCCCGGCCGACCAGCGACACCCCTTCGGGTACGGCAAGGAGAGCTACGTCTGGGCGTTCTTCGCGGCGATGTTCACGTTCGTCGCGGGCGCCGGTTTCGCCGTCACCCACGGCGTCACCACAATCCTGGTGCACAAGCACAGCGGCGACTACCTGATCTCGTACATCGTGCTCGGGGTGTCGTTCGTCATCGAGTCGATCTCCCTGGCCCGCGCGGTGCGCCAGGTCCGCCGCGAGTCGCGACGCTGGCGGACCACGCCTCGGCGGTTTCTGCGGCTGACCGCCGACACCACCGTCAAGGCGGTCTTCCTGGAGGACAGCGCGGCCCTGATCGGTCTGGTGCTGGCCGGGCTCGGCGTCGGCCTGTCGCACGCCACCGGCGACGAGGTGTGGGACGGCGTGGCGTCGATCCTGATCGGCCTGCTGCTGCTGACCGTCGCCGGGATCCTCGCCAGCAACAACCTGTCGCTGCTGGTCGGACGGGCCGTGCCGGAGCGGCTGCGCCGCGAGATCGAGCACGAGCTGGCCGGGCTGCCCGAGGTGGAGCGCATCGACACCCTGTTGACCATGCAGCTCGGCCCGGACGACATCCTGGTCGCCGCGAAGGTCGACTTCCGCGACGAGGCCACCGGCGCGCAGATCGAGACCACCGCCGACGAGGCCGAACGGCGGCTCACCGGCCGCTACCCGGAGATCCGGTTCGTCTTCCTCGACCCCACCCGCTCGCTGCCCGGGGCCACCGGCACCGCCCGGCACACCCAGGCCCGACCGAGCCCGGACGCCGGCGGCGCCGAGTCCACCTGAACCGCACCCGGGCGCGGGCCGCCGGGCCGGCGCGGCTAGCGTGCCCGTCATGGTGCGATGGCGTACGGGGACGGTGGCGACGCTGCGACGGCAGTGGACCGGGGCGGTGGAACTGGACGTCGACCTGCCCGACGGCACACGGATGCGCGCGCTGGCCTACCCGGAGCTGGTCGGCACGCCCGAGCCGGGCGACCGGGTGCTGCTCAACGCCGGCGCGCTGCTGATGGGGTTGGGCACCGGCGGGTACGCCCTGGTGGTCGCCCTGCCGGACCGGCTGCCCCCGGACCCGCCGGAGGGCGCCGACACCCGCGACGCCGGGCACCTGGTCAAGGCCCGCTACACCCCGTTGCAGCCGATCCTGCTCGGCGTCGACGAGGAGGCGTCCCCGCACCGCGACGTGCTGGCCGACGCGGACGACCTGGGCGGCCTGCCGGTGGTCACCGCCGACCTGCACTCGGCGCTGCCGGCGATCCTGGCCGGCATCCGGGCCGACGCGCCGCGGGCGCGGGTGGCGTACCTGCTCACCGACGGTGGCGCGCTGCCCGCCTGGTTCTCCCGCACCCTCGCCGGGCTGCGGTCCGAGCTGGTCGGCACGATCACCGTCGGGCAGGCGTTCGGCGGCGACCTGGAGGCCACCACAGTGCACGGCGGTCTGCTCGCCGCCCGGCACGTGCTCCACGCGGACCTGGCGATCGTGGCTCAGGGGCCCGGCAACCTGGGCACCGGCACCCGCTGGGGTTTCTCCGGCGTCGCGGTCGGCGAGGCGGTCAACGCGGTCGCCACGCTGGGCGGGCGGCCGGTCGGGTCGTTGCGCATCTCCGACGCCGACCCCCGTCCCCGGCACCGGGGCGTGTCACACCACAGCCTCACCGCGTACGGCCGGGTGGCGCTCGCCCCGGCGGAGCTGGTGGTGCCCGAGGACCTGGCGCCGTCGCTCGCGGCCGAGGTGCACGCGGCGCTGGCGCCACTGGCGGCCCGGCACCGGATCGTGCGGGTAGGCACCGACGGTCTCGACGCCGCGCTGCGGGCCAGTGCCGTGCCGCTGTCCACCATGGGCCGTGGCCTCGACGCCGACCACGCCTACTTCCTGTCCGCAGCCGCCGCCGGCCGCCACGCCACAACCCTCCTCCCCTAACCGGCCCGGCCCGGCCCCGTTGATCATGAAGTTATTGCCCGCCGCGTCGGCGTGTCGGGGCAACAACTTCATGATCAACGCAGGCGACGGCGATGGCCGGGGCGCGCGGGGGCCGGCAGGGTGGGGTTAGGCGAGGAAGATCAGGGCCAGCCAGCCGCCCACGATGAGGGCCAGGGCCAGGGCCAGCACCCAGGTCGGCACCGTGTAGTCACCGCGCCGGTTACGGTCGATCTCGGCGCGGATCTTCTCCCGCCGGCGTTCGACCCAGTTCTGCCGCTCGCCGCGTTCGGAGCGGTCGGAAGGTCCAGAAGTCGTCATGGCGCGCTCAGCTTAACCGCTCGGCGCGCCGGGCCGACCGGCCCCGTCGGCGCAGCGCACCGCCGGGGCCGGCAACCCGTCACATGCTGGCGATCAGCCGCTCCACCCGCTCGTCGTACGCCCGGAACGGGTCCTTGCACAACACGGTGCGCTGCGCCTGGTCGTTGAGCTTCAGGTGCACCCAGTCGACGGTGAAGTCGCGGCGCTTTTCCTGGGCGTGCCGGATGAACTCGCCCCGCAGCCGGGCCCGGGTGGTCTGCGGCGGGGTCTCCTTGGCCTCGAAGATCTCCGGGTCGGTGGCCACCCGGTCGACGTCACCGCGGCGCTCCAGCAGCCCGTAGAGGCCCCGGCCGCGACGCACGTCGTGGTAGGCCAGGTCCATCTGCGCCACCCGGGGGTGCGACAACGGCAGATCGTGCTTGCGCTGGTAACGCTCGATCAACCGCAGCTTGCTGACCCAGTCGATCTCCCGGGAGACCGGTTCCAGGTCACCGGTCTCCACCGCGTTGAGCACCCGCCCCCACAGCTCGACGACCCGCTTGGCGGCCTGGTCGCCGCCGCGTCGCTCGACGAACTCGGTGGCCTTGGCCAGGTATTCCTGCTGGATGTCCAGTGCGCTGACCTCCTTGCCGTTGGCCAGCCGCACCTTGCGCCGCCCGGTGATGTCGTGCGACACCTCCCGGATGGCCCGGATCGGGTTCTCCAGGGACAGGTCGCGCATCACCACCCCGGCCTCGATCATCCGCAGCACGATGTCGGCGGTGCCGACCTTGAGCAGCGTGGTGACCTCGTTCATGTTGGAGTCACCGACGATCACGTGCAGCCGCCGGTAGCGCTCGGCGTCGGCGTGCGGCTCGTCGCGGGTGTTGATGATCGGGCGGCTGCGGGTGGTCGCCGAGGAGACGCCCTCCCAGATGTGCTCGGCCCGCTGCGAGAGGCAGTAGACCGCGCCGCGTGGGGTCTGCAGGACCTTGCCGGCGCCGCAGATCAACTGCCGGGTCACCAGGAACGGGATGAGCACGTCGGCGAGCCGGCCGAACTCGCCGTGCCGGGAGACCAGGTAGTTCTCGTGGCACCCGTACGAGTTGCCGGCCGAGTCGGTGTTGTTCTTGAACAGGTAGATCTCACCCGCGATGCCCTCGTCGTGCAGCCGCTTCTCCGCGTCGACGAGCAGGCCCTCCAGGATCCGCTCGCCGGCCCGGTCGTGGGCGACCAGATCGGTCACCGAGTCGCACTCCGGTGTCGCGTACTCCGGATGCGACCCGACGTCCAGGTAGAGCCGGGCCCCATTGCGCAGGAAGACGTTGCTCGACCGACCCCAGGACACCACGCGCCGGAACAGATACCGCGCGACCTCGTCCGGGGACAGCCGCCGCTGCCCGCGATAGGTGCAGGTGACGCCGTACTCGGTCTCGAGGCCGAAGATTCGCCGCTCCATGGTGTGACATTAGCCGCCTGGAGGCCCGGTTCGTCACTGTCAGACCACAGGTCGTGCCCCGAGCGCTGTCACATACCGGTTGAGTGCGACATTCCGTCCGGGCCGAGGCTCGCCACGAACTGCCGGCAGCTGTCGTACTCCGGGAGCAGACCCCGCTCGCGCGCCTGGGCGAGGGTCGGCGCCGCGTCGTCGCGCGCGGACAGCAACGGAACCTCCGCCGGCCACTCGATGCCCAACTCCTCGTCCAGCGGGTGCACCGCGTGCTCGCCCGTCGGGTTGTAGGTGGCCGAGCAGAGGTAGCTCAACGTCGCGTCGTCGGTCAACGCGCAGAAGCCGTGCCCCAACCCCTCGCTGAGGTAGACCGCCCGACGGTCGGTGTCGTCCAGCCGGACGCCCTCCCACCGGCCGAAGGTCGGCGAACCCACCCGCAGGTCCACGATCACGTCGAGGACCGCTCCCCGCACACAGGTCACGTACTTGGCCTGCCCGGGCGGGACGTCGGCGAAGTGCACGCCGCGCACGACGCCGCGCGCGGACACCGACAGGTTGGCCTGGGCCAGCCGCAGCGGATGGCCCACCGCCTCGGCGAGCTTGTCGAAGCGGTACCACTCCATGAACATGCCACGCGGGTCACCGTGCTGCTGGGGGCTGATCTCCCAGGCGCCCTCGATGCCCAACTCCCGGATCTTCACCAGGAACCCCCGTCGCGCTCGGCCCGCTCACTGAGCAGCCGGAGCAGGTAGTCGCCGTAGCCGCTCTTGGTCAGCGGCTCGGCCAGCGCGCGCAGCTGCGGGTCGTCGATCAGGCCGGCCCGCCAGGCAACCTCCTCGACACAACCGATCTTGAGGCCCTGCCGTTCCTCGACCACCCGGACGAACTCGGCGGCCTGCATCATCGAGGTGAACGTGCCGGTGTCCAACCAGGCGGTGCCCCGATCCAGCACCGTCACCGACAGCTCGCCCCACTCCCGGTACGCCTCGTTGACCGCCGTGATCTCCAGCTCGCCGCGCGCGCTCGGGGTGAGCTTGCGGGCGATGTCGACCACCCGGTTGTCGTAGAAGTACAGGCCGGGCACCGCGAACCGGGACTTCGGCCGGGCCGGCTTCTCCTCGATCGAGAGCACCCGGCCATCGGCGTCGAAGTCGACCACGCCGTACTCCTGCGGGTTGGCCACCTGATAGGCGAAGACCCGCCCGCCGACCAGGTCACCGTGGTCGGCGAGCTGCCGCCCCAGACCCACACCGTGGAAGATGTTGTCGCCGAGCACCAGCGCCACCGACGCGTCGCCGATGAAGTCCGCGCCGAGGATGAACGCCTGCGCGATGCCCTCCGGGCGCTCCTGGCTGGCGTACTCCAGCCGCAGCCCGAACTGGCTGCCGTCGCCGAGCAGACGACGGAACTGGTCCTGGTCGTCCGGAGTCGTGATCACCAGGATCTCCCGGACCCCGGCCATCACCAGGGTGGAGAGCGGGTAGTAGATCATCGGCTTGTCGAAGACCGGCATCAGCTGCTTCGAGACCGCCCGGGTGATCGGCCAGAGCCGGGACCCGGTGCCGCCGGCAAGTAGGATTCCGCGCACCGGGGAAGCCTAGCCGCACCCGGACAGGTTGTGCGGGGGTCGCATACCGGGCTTAGCGCCAACCGTCGCGTATACTTCCGGACCCGTGAGGATCCTCGTCACCGGCGGAGCCGGATTCATCGGGTCGGAGTACGTCCGCCTGCTGCTGGGCAAGCCCCTCGGCGGCGCCGACGGCGTGCCGCCGCTCAAGCCGGCCGCCGTGACCGTCCTGGACAAGCTGACCTACTCCGGCAACCTCGCCAACCTCGCGCCCGTCCGCGACGACCCGCGACTGCGGTTCGTGCAGGGCGACATCTGCGACCCGGTCGTGGTCGACGAGGTCGTCGCCGGGCACGACGTGATCGTGCACTTCGCCGCCGAGTCACACGTCGACCGCTCGATCGCCGGCGCCGCGCCGTTCGTCACCACCAACGTGCTGGGCACCCAGACGCTGCTCGACGCGGCGCTGCGCCACGGCACCGGACGATTCGTGCACGTCTCCACCGACGAGGTCTACGGCTCGATCGACGAGGGCTCCTGGACCGAGACCTGGCCCCTGGCCCCCAACTCGCCGTACTCGGCGTCCAAGGCCGGCTCCGACCTGCTGGCGCTGTCGTACCACCGCACCCACGGCATGGACGTGGTCGTCACCCGCTGCTCCAACAACTACGGCCCGTACCAGTTCCCCGAGAAGGTCATCCCGCTGTTCGTCACCAACCTGCTCGATGGCGGCACCGTCCCCCTCTACGGCGACGGCGGCAACATCCGCGACTGGCTGCACGTGCACGACCACTGCCGCGGCATCGCCCTCGTGCAGCAGAAGGGCCGCGCCGGCGAGGTCTACAACATCGGCGGCGGCACCGAACTGACCAACAAGGAACTCACCGGTCTGCTCCTGGACGCCTGCGACGCCGGATGGGACCGGGTCGTCCCGGTCACCGACCGCAAGGGCCACGACCGCCGGTACTCGCTCGACATCACCAAGATCAGCGAAGAGCTCGGTTACCACCCCAGCATCACCCTGGACCAGGGCCTCGCCGACACCGTCCGCTGGTATCAGGACAACCGCACGTGGTGGGAACCCCTCAAGTCCGCCCCGGCCGCATGACCCGAATCCTCGTCACCGGCGCGGGCGGGATGCTCGGCCGGGACCTGGTCACCGTGCTGGGGGCACGACCCGACCTCAAGGTGACCGCCGCCACCCGCGCCGACCTGAACGTCACCGACCGCGCGGCGGTGGACGCCGCCGTCGCCGGGCACGACCTGGTGATCAACGCGGCGGCCTGGACCAACGTCGACGCCGCCGAAGCCGACGAGGCCGCGGCGACCGCCGTCAACGGAGACGCCGTGGCCAACCTGGCCGCGGCCTGCGCCGCCGACGGAACCCGACTGATCCAGGTCTCCACCGACTACGTCCTCGCCGGCAACGCCGACACCCCCTACCCGGAGGACGCGCCCACCGCGCCGGTCAACGCGTACGGCCGCAGCAAACTCGTCGGCGAACAGGCCGTCGCGCGCCTCCTGCCCGACACCGGATACGTGGTACGCACCGCCTGGCTGTACGGCGCCCACGGCCCGAACTTCGTGGCCACCATGCTCCAACTCGCCGCCCACCGCGAACACCTCGACGTGGTCGACGACCAACACGGCCAACCCACCTGGTCCTACGCGCTCGCCCAACGACTCGTCGCGCTCGCCGACGCCGCAGTGGCCGGCAACGCGCCGCCCGGCGTCTACCACGGCACCTGCACCGGGCAGACAACCTGGTACGGGTTGGCCCGCGCCACGTTCACGCTGGCCGGGCTGGACCCGGACCGCATCCGACCCACCACCAGCGACCGGTATCCGCGTCCCGCCCCCCGGCCTGCGTACAGTGTGCTAGGGCACAGCCGCTGGGCAGCCGTGGGTCTGCCCCCGCTTCCGGACTGGCACAGCGCCCTGGTTGACGCGTTCCACTCCCCCGCTCCACCCGCCCCGTGGAAGGTCGCATGAAGCTCACCCTCGTCACCGGCCTGACCGGCCTGCTGCTCCTCGGCACCATCGTCGAGCTGCTGCGCCGCCGTCAGCTGCGCGAGAAGTACGGCATGCTCTGGCTCGCCGTACTGGTCGTCGTGATCCCGCTGTCCCTGTTCCCCCGGCTGCTCGACAACGTCGCCGAACTCCTCGGCGTCGCCTCCGGCGTCAGCCTGGTGCTCTTCCTCGGCATCGTCTTCCTACTGCTCGTGTGCGTGCACCTGAGCTGGGAGGTCAGCGCACTCGAAGAAGAGACCCGCACCCTGGCCGAGGACTTCGCCCTGCTGCGCGCCGAGATCGACGCGGACCGGGCGGCCCGTGACGAACTGGTGTCGACCGATGGTTAACGGCAAACGCACACTGATCATCATCCCGGCGCTCAACGAGTCCGGTTCGATCGCCGACGTCGTCGGCGAGGTCCGCGGCGAACTGCCCGGCGTCGACGTGCTCGTCGTCGACGACGGCTCCACCGACCGCACCGCCGCCGTCGCCACCGCCGCCGGCGCCACGGTCGCGAAACTTCCGTACAACCTCGGCGTCGGCGGGGCCATGCGCCTGGGCTACCGCTACGCCCGCGACCACGACTACGACGTCGCCATCCAGATCGACGCCGACGGCCAGCACGACCCCCGGTACGTGCCGAAGCTCGTCGACCTGCTCGACGACAACGACCTCGTCATCGGCGCCCGCTTCGCCGGCGAGGGCGACTACAACGTCCGCGGCCCCCGCCGCTGGGCGATGGTGATGCTCTCCGCCGTGCTGTCCCGGGTCGCCCGCACCAAGCTCACCGACACCACGTCCGGCTTCCGCGCCGCCAACCGGCGGGTCATCGACATGTTCGCCACCTGGTACCCGGCCGAATACCTCGGCGACACCGTGGAGACCCTGGTCCACACCGCCCGCCGCGGATACCGCATCCGGCAGGTGCCCGTCGCCATGCGCAAACGGATGGCCGGCACACCCAGCCACTCCCCCGCCCGGGCGATGATCTACCTCGGCCGCGCGTTCGCCGTCCTCACGCTGGCCCTCATTCGCCGGTGATCCGCCGCCTGCTCCGCCTGATCCCGCCCGGCACCATCGCTGTCGGTGCCGGGCTGGGCCTTCTCGGCCTCGCCTCCTACGTGCACCTCGCGGTCGCCGGCCACAGCCTCAGCACCGCCGACTACTCCGCCCTGTCGGTGCTCTGGTCGATCGTGTTCACCCTCGGCATCGGCGTGTTCATGCCGATCGAACAGGAAGTCGCCCGGATCGTCGCCGCCCGGCACAGCCAGGGGCTGCCCCCGGGGCCGGTGCTGGCCCGCGGCATCACCGTCGCCGCCGTGCTACTCGCCGTGCTGGTGTCGGCCGTCACCATCGGCCGCCAGCCGCTCGCCGACAAGCTCTTCGCCGGCGACGGCAACCTGGTCACCGTGCTGATCGGCGCACTCGCCGCGATGGCCGTCGCCTACGCCACCCGCGGCGTCCTCTCCGGCCTGCAACTGTTCCCCTGGTACGGCACCCAACTCGGGATCGACGGCGGCCTGCGCATCATCATGGTCGCCCTGCTCGGGCTCGCCGGGGTCACCTCCCCCGTCTGGTACGGGCTCGTGCTCGTCGCCGCCCCGCTGGTCAGCGTCCTGGCCACCCTGCCACCGGTGCTGCGCGCCATCGGCGCCGGCCCGCCGGTCGCCTGGGCCACCCTGCTGCGCGGCCTCGGCCTGCTCACCGCCTCCAGTCTGCTCTCCCAGGTCGTGGTGAACATCGGCGTGATCAACGTGCAACTGCTCGCGCCCTCCGACGCGGCAGCCGCCGGCGCGCTCCTGAGCGCCCTCGTGCTGGTCCGCATCCCCCTGTTCGTCTTCGGCTCCCTCCAGGCGTCACTACTGCCCGGCCTGGCCACCACCGCCACCACCGGCGACCAGGCCGGCTTCCACAGCCTGCTGCGCCGGGCACTCGGCATCGTCACCGCCCTCGGCCTCGCCGGGGCCCTCGGCGCCGTGCTGCTCGGCCCGTGGCTGGTCGGCGCCCTCTTCGACGCACCCGGCGTTCTCGGCCACGCGGACTTCGCCTGGTTGGCCGCCGCCACCCTCGCCTACCTGTGGGCAATGGTCCTCGGCCAGGCCCTGCTCGCCCTCGACCGGCACCGCGCCCAGGCCCTCGCCTGGACCGCCGGCGTCGCCGCCCTGATCGCCGTCACGCTGATCCCCGCCCCGGTCACCCTACGAGTCGAGTTGGCGTACACCATCGGGTCCGTCATCGTGGCCGCAACCATGGCGACAGTGCTGCTGCGCGACCGCGCCCACCGACCCACCACCCCCACCCGGCCGCTCGCCGAGGCCGCCGCCCCTGCCGCATCCGGAGGCATCCGATGACCCGCCCACAGGTGACCGCGGTCATGCTCGCCTACGGCGCCGAGCCGTACCTGGTCGACGCCGCCCACGCCGTCCTCGCCAGCACCGACGTCGACATCGAACTGGTCGTCGTCGACAACGGTTGCACTGGCGACGGCATCGACATCGTCAAGGGCTTCCCGCAGGTACGCGTCGTCCGCCCCGAGCAGAACACCGGCTACTCCGGCGGCTGCCGGATCGGCGCCGCCGAGGCCACCGGAGACTGGCTCGCCTTCGTCAACTCCGACGCCATCGTCGCCCCCGACGCCCTCGCCAAGACCGTGGCGGTCGCCGCCGAACCCGGCGTCGGCGCCGCGATGGCCTCCATCCGGCTCGCCGACACCCCCGAACTGATCAACACCGCCGGCAACCCGCTGCACTTCACCGGCCTCTCCTGGGCCGGCGGCAACGGCGAACCGGCCACCGCCCACGCCGTCCGCACCAAGGTCCCGTCACTCAGCGGCTGCTGCTTCGTGATCAGCCGGCAGCGCTGGCAGGAGCTCGACGGCTTCGCCGAAGAATACTTCGCCTATCACGAGGACACCGAGCTGAGCCTGCGGCTCTGGCAACGCGGCCTGCGCCTGGAGTACGTCCCCGACGCCGTCGTACGCCACCACTACGAGTTCTCCCGCAACGACCTGAAGCTCTACCTGGTGGAACGCAACCGGCTGGTCACCCTGCTCACCGCCTACCAGACCCGCACCCTGGTGCTGCTCGCCCCGATGCTGCTGCTCACCGAAGCCGCCATGCTCGCCGCCGCGCTCGCCGGTGGCTGGACCCGGCAGAAGACCCGCGGCTGGGGCTGGCTGTGGCGCAACAGGTCCTGGGTGGGTGCCCGCCGCCGTCAACTCCAAGCCGAACGCACCGTGCCCGACGGGGTGATCGCCGAGCTGATGACCGCCCGGGTCGCCCCCTCGAACGTCGACTCACCCCCCGGCATGGGCGTCTTCAACGCGGTCGCCGCCGGCTACTGGGCCCTCGCCCGGCCGCTGCTCCCCCGCCGCTGACCCACCACACGACAGCGCCGGGGCCCGCTCAGCGGACCCCGGCGCTTCTTCGCACACGATCAACTGCCGGCCTGCCCCGGCCGATCCTCCAGGTCGGCGGAGCCCGCCGAACTGGTCGGCTTGCCCGCCTCCCCGGTCGGCACGCTCGGCGTCTCCGGCAGGTCACTCGCCGGCGGTGCCGCCTTCCCGTCCAGCAACGCGGTCAGCGCGGCCCCGGTGATCCGCCGGAACGTCCGGCCGACCCGCTGACGGTCCAGCACCGCCACCTCGAGCTGGTTCGCGGCGATCGTCCGAGCGGCGCCGCCCTCCCCACCGACGCTGCTGAGCGCCTGCACCGCGACCTTCACCGCCTCACCGAGCGACATGTCCGGCCGGTGGTTGGACTTCAACACACCGGTGATGGCCTCAGCCTGACCACCCATCGCCATCCGCCCCGGCTCGTCATTGACCGAACCGTCGTAGGTGAGCCGGTACAACTCGTCATCGGCGGGGGTGGTCCCGACCTCCGCCACACAGATCTCCACCTCGAACGGCTTCGACTGCTCGGTGAAGATCGCACCAAGGGTCTGCGCGAACGCGTTGGCCAGAGCGCGACCGGTGACGTCCCGGCGGTCGTAGCTGAGCCCGTTCAGGTCGGCCATCCGCACGCCGGCCCGCCGCAGGTTCTCGAACTCGTTGTACCGGCCGACCGCGGCGAAGCCGATCCGGTCGTAGATCTCACTGACCTTGTGCAGGGCGCTGGAGAGGTTCTCCGCGACGAAGAGCACCCCGCCGGAGTAGCTCAGGACCACGGCGCTGCGCCCGCGAGCAATGCCCTTACGGGCCAGCTCCGAGCGGTCACGCATGATCTGTTCGGGCGAGGCGTAGAACTGCATGGCCACGGCGGCGGTTCTCCTAACGGGGCTGTGCTGACGACTGCTGGCAGGTGGGGGTGGGCGGGCTGGCCTAGCCGCCCGGATTTTCCATCCGGCCGGCGACCACGCCCTCGGCGATCGTCGCCGTCTCGGCATCGGTGAGCCGGTAGGTGCCCTCGGCAGTCGCGGTCATCACCACGGGGTAGATCCGCCGGGTCAGGTCGGGCCCACCGGTCGCGGTGTCGTCATCGGCCGCGTCGTAGAGCGCCTCGACCGCCAGCCGCGTCGCGTCCTCGACAGACAACCCGGCCCGGAACCGCTTCTTCAACGCGGACTTGGCGAACAACGACCCGGACCCGATCGCGTCGTAGCCGGTCTCCTCGTACGGGCCACCGGTCACGTCGAAGCTGAAGATCCGACCGGCCCGCGCCGGGTCGGCGGCGGCCAGGTCGAACCCGGCGAAGAGCGGCACCACGGCCAGCCCCTGCATGGCCGCACCCAGATTGCCCCGGATCATCGAGGCCAACCGGTTGGCCTTACCGTCCAACGAGAGCATCGCGCCCTCGATCTTCTCGTAGTGCTCCAGCTCCACCTGGAACAGTCGCATCAGCTCGATGCCGATGCCGGCGGTGCCCGCGATGCCGACCAGCGAGTACGCGTCGGCCGGGTGCACCTTCTCGATGTCACGCTGGGCGATCAGGTTGCCCATGGTGGCCCGTCGGTCGCCCGCCATCACCACACCCTCGGCGGCCGCGATGGCGACGATGGTGGTCGCGTGCGGCGCCAGGTCGGCGGCCATGCCCGGCGGCAGCGGTCGCCGACCGGGCAGCATCTCGGGGGCCACCCGACTCAGAAACGTCGTGAAGGAGGACGTCCCCGCGTTGGTGAACACATCTGGTAGACGCCCGGATGGATCAAAGCCCGCTGCCACGTGGTTCCTCTCAGGTACGTGATCGCCCTGGCCAGCCTCATGGGACTGTCACGGAACTGGCCAAGACCACCGTTGCAGTTGAAGCAGAGTATCCCGCGCACCCATCCGGTGCGATGATCGTGGTCCAGATGTTGCGGGTCGGCGCCGCCACAGATCGCGCAGACCCCGCCCTGCTCGGCCAGGATCTCCTGAAACTCCTTCTCCCCCACGCCGTACCTCCGCCGCAGGTGGTACTCGCGGTTGCCGCCGTACAGCCGCTGCGCCGTCTCCTTACCGCGGGCATTGTGGCAGGGCTTGCAGTAGCTGTACCGACCACTGGCCTTGGTCGTGGTGATGGGGAACTCGTCGAGCGGCTTGATCTGCTCGCAGTCCGGACACCACTTGAGACCCTCACCAACGGGCGTCGGCGACCTCTTCTGCGGGCCGATGCCCCGCTTGCGGCGGCTCGCCTCGGACCGAGCATTGGCGCACGCCTTGCAGTAGAAGGCCAAGCCGTCCACCCGGCGCCGATCACGGTGGAACTCGCTGTAGGCCAGCACTCTCTTGCACTGCGGGCATGCCTTGCCCGGCGGCTCGGTCAAATCGGACATTTACCTCTATTGACCCCCTTTCTGGACGTAACCCCTCACGAATTCTTCTGCATTTTCTTCGAGGACGGAGTCGATCTCGTCGAGAAGGTCGTCGACGTCCTCGGTGATCTCGGCGTGCCGCTCGGCCACCTCGGGGTTGGCCTCGGTGGTGACGTCCTCGATTTCCTCGCCCTGACGGGACTTGCCGGACTGCGACTGGCCGCCGCTGTCATGAGTGGCCACTGCTGCCTCCTCCACGATCGTCTGCGATGAACTTACCTCGCGCGGGCGACGAAAAGCCCGCCGCGCGCCGGCTTACGGCACACGACGGGCGGACGAATCCGGAATCAGCCCCCGGTCAACGTCTCCAGCAGGTCCTTGGCGCTGGCGCAGCGGTCGAACAGCGCACCGACGTGCGCGCGGGTGCCCCGCTCCGGCTCCATCATCGGCACCCGGACGAGCGACTCCCGGCCCACGTCGAAGATCACTGAGTCCCAGCTCGCGGCAACCACCTCGGAGGCGTACTGGGCGAGGCAGCGACCACGGAAGTAGGCCCGGGTGTCCTCCGGGGGCTCGGTCATCGCGGTACGGGTCTCGTCGTCGGTGAGCAGCGTCTTCATCGCCCCCCGGCTGACCAGGCGGTGGTAGAGGCCCTTCTCCGGCCGGACGTCGGAGTATTGCAGGTCGACGAGCTGGAGCTTGTGCGAGCCCCAACCGAGCTTCTCCCGCTCCCGGTAGCCCTCCAGCAGCCGCAGTTTGGCCACCCAGTCCAACTCGTCGGCGCAGAGCATCGGGTCCCGGCCCAGCCGGTCCAGGACGCTCTCCCAGCGGTCGAGCACGTCGACGGTCTGCTCGTCGACGTCGGTGCCGTACCGGTCCTCGACAAAGGACCGGGCCCGCTCCAGGTAGGCCCACTGCAGGTCCAGCGCGGTGAGCCGGCGGCCGTCGCGCAGCCGCATGCGGTGCGTCAGGGAGGGGTCGTGGCTGACGGCACGCAGCTCACTGACCGGGTCGGCGATGCCGAGGTCGGCGCCGAGCGCCTTCTCCTCGATCATGGTGAGGATCAGGGCGGTGGTGCCGACCTTGAGGTAGGTGGAGATCTCGGAGAGGTTGGCGTCGCCGATGATGACGTGCAGCCGGCGGTACTTGTCGGCGTCGGCGTGCGGCTCGTCGCGGGTGTTGATGATCGGCCGCTTGAGGGTGGTTTCCAGGCCCACCTCGACCTCGAAGAAGTCGGCGCGCTGGGAGATCTGGAAGCCGCTCTGGCCGCCGTCCTGGCCGATGCCGACGCGGCCGGCGCCGCAGACGATCTGGCGGGTGACGAAGAACGGCGTCAGGTACGCCACGATGTCGGCGAACGGCGTCTGCCGGCGCATCAGGTAGTTCTCGTGGGCGCCGTAGCTGGCGCCCTTGTTGTCGGTGTTGTTCTTGTAGAGGTGGATCGGTTGGGTGCCCGGGATGGTGGCGGCCCGGCGGGATGCCTCGGCCATCACCCGCTCGCCGGCCTTGTCCCAGCGCACGATGTCGCGGGGGGTGGTGACCTCCGGGGTGGAGTATTCGGGGTGGGCGTGGTCCACGTAGAGCCGGGCGCCGTTGGTGAGTATCACGTTGGCCAGGCCGAGGTCTTCGTCGGCGAGGGCCTCGGCGGGGTCGTACGCGGCGCCGGAGTAGGTGAAGCCGCGGGCGTCGCGCAGCGGCGACTCTTCCTCGTAGTCCCACCGGGCCCGACCGCCCCGGTTGAGTTCCGGGCGGGCCCCGTAGGCGTTGACCACCTGCGACGAGGTGACCATCGGGTTGGCTCCGGCCTGTCCGGGCACGGAGATGCCGTACTCGACCTCGGTGCCCATGATTCGCCGTACGCTCATGCCGCGCCCCGCTTCAGCTCGCTGACGTACCGGTCCACGCCCCGGCCGGCCGGCGCGTTACCGCTCGATCGGCCCTGCGCTCCAGCCTAGTCCGAATCCGACAGCAACGCCCGCACCGGGCGTGGTCGGCCGGTCGGCCGGTCAGCGAGGATCCAGGGCCGGCTCGGAGATCGCTGACGCCGTCTCGTCGGGCTCGTCGAGGGGGCGCATCGAGACCCGCCAGGCGAGGACGCCGAGCAGTGTCAGCCCGAGCACGCTCGCCAGCAGGGGCGTGATCGACCCGAGCGGGGGGTGCCAGTCGCCGGCGAAGGGGTTGAAGGTGCGGAAGGTCAGGTATTTGGGCAGCCCGTCCTGCCACCGCACCATCGTCAGGATGAGGACGAAGAGGTGGATCGGCAGGAGCAGGATGACGCTGATTCGGACCAGGGTCCGGCTGCGGGTGGCGTCGAGGCCGCGTTCCTCCCAGACGTACGCGGCGAAGAGCATCACCCCGGCGAGCATCGGCAGCATGTAGCGGCCCTGGGTGACGAACCCGGTCTGCTTGACCAGTGCCACCTGCATCACGGACGGCACCACGGTGCCGGCGACGATCAGGACGAGCAGTCGCCACCGGTCGACCAGCCGGCCGAAGACGAACGCGCCGATCAGTAGTGTCGCGGCGACGAACTGCCAGGTCAGGTAGATCGGCGCGGGCATTCGGGTGTCCAGCCACGAGGTCACGCCGACCATCTGGTCGAGGTAGCCGCGCCACCGGTCGGTTTCGGCGAGGGCGGCCTGGCCGTAGGTGTAGACGTGGCCGCCGTACTTGCCGAGGTCGGAGGTTTTCATCACGACGCCCCAGCCGAGCGCGGTGACGGCTGCCACGGCGATGCCGCCCACCCACCACCAGACGGCCTTCTCGCGCACCAGCCGGCCGACGTTGCTCTGCCGCCAGGGGAAGGCGAAGGCGACGAACGCGGCGGCCAGCCAGAGGGGCCCGGTCTGCCGCAGCATGGCCAGCAGCAGCCCGCTGATGCCCGCGAGGATGAGGAGCCCGTGGTGCGGTTTGGGTCGGCGGTCCAGGAACAGCGGGATCGTCGCGGCGAAGAACGCCACGCCGGCGGCGATCTCCACGCCGTTGGGGTTGACGGCGCTGGCCATCTGGGCGGCCATCGGGGTGA
Source organism: Micromonospora sp. DH14 (assembly GCF_029809455.1). NCBI lineage: Bacteria > Bacillati > Actinomycetota > Actinomycetes > Micromonosporales > Micromonosporaceae > Micromonospora > Micromonospora sp. DH14. The sequence continues at coordinate 88,270 of NZ_JARVKT010000005.1, forward strand.
CGGCGACCAGCAGACCGGCGATCATCAGACGGCGGCGGGACCAGGTCACCGCCACGACGAACGCGCTGGCGAGCAGCGCCGCGGCGATGCCGGCGCTGATGAACCGGGCGAGCAGCACTCCGGACCAGCCCGGCCAGAGGTCGAGTGGCCAGCCGACCAGGGCGTAGTAGACGGGGTGGTAGCGACCGGCGCCGGTGCCGGCGCGTACGGGGGTGTCGTCGCTGCCCGGTGGGACCGCGCAGGCGGCGGAGACGGCCGGCTTGAACTGCCAGCACTGTTCTCTGACCAGGCCGGCGGGGACGTCCTGGAAGGCCCCTGAGCCCTTCTTGGCGTCGGCCGGCGGCGGGGCGATCTCGCCCGCCGCCACTCCGGCGGCGCGGATCATGTGTTCCCGCTCGTCCGGTGTGCCGTCGTAGGGGGCGGCGAGAGACCAGGCCCCGATGGTCAGCAGGAAGCCGACGAAGGCCAGGATCCAGACCCGGCGGGTGCCGGCGACGGCGCCGTCGCCGGCCGCAGGTTGTTCGGTCATCGCGGTTCTCTGCGCTGCCTTTCAGGGGGCGTGGGACGGATCAGGGCCCGGTACCGGTCAGTCCGGCGTCGACTGGATGTCGAGGGTGAGCGCGGAGATCAGCATGTGGATGCCGGTCAGCAGCGGCCCGACGCAGAGCAGGACGCTGCCGGTGGTGGCGACGGGTGGGCCGAGCGTCTCGGCCAGTACCCAGATCCCCCAGCCGGTGCCGAACAGGATGAGGAACAGGCCGGTGAAGAAGAGCAGCGCGACGGCGGAGAACGAGGCGAGGACGTGCTTGAGCAGCATCCGCCGCCAGAAGCCGCGGAAGAGGAGGCTGGCGATGCGGGGGGCGACCTTGTGGATGCGCATCGTCGACACCTCCTCGCCGTAGCTGGCAGGGACCGGTACGTCCTTGGCTCGGGCGTTGGCGATGTTGAGCCAGATGAGGAGGTCGTTCTCGAATTCGTAGCCGCGGGCCACGGCGGCGACGTTGAGCCGCAGCAGGGCCGACCGGGAGACCGCGGTGTAGCCGTTCTGCGGGTCGAAGAGGTTCCAGTAGCCGCTGGCGACCTTGGTCGCGAACGACAGGGCGACGCTGCCCAGCATCCGTACGGCCGGCATGTCGGCGAACGACGTGCGGGAGAAGAAGCGGTTGGCCTTGGTGAACTCGTAGCCGTCGTCGCAGATCGGGTCGAGCAGCGCCGGCAGGTAGGCCGGGTCCATCTGGGCGTCACCGGCCATCACGACGTTGATGTCGGCGCCCAGGAGGAGGGCCCGCTCGTGCCCGTCCATGATCGAACCGCCGACGCCGGTGTTCTTCTCGTGGTCGATGACGACGACCCGTGGGTCGCCCACCGCGCGGGCACGCGCGGAGGTGTCGTCGGTGGAGCAGTCGTTGATGACCACGATGAAGTCCACGAAGTCGGGCATCGTGGTGATCGTCTTGCCGATCAGCCGGCTCTCGTTGTATGCCGGGACGACGGCGGCGATCTTCTGACCCTTGTACATGCTCAGCCGACCAGGGCGGTGTCGCGGATCTGCAGGCACACCTCGAGGGCGGCGAGGCCGTCTTCGCCGCTGACCACCGGGCGGCGGCGGTTGACGACACAGTCGGCGAAGTGCCGCAGCTCGTGCATCAGCGGTTCGCCGTGCTGGGACAGGAAGGGGATCTCGACGCGGCCGCTCTGCCGGTAGCGCACGCCACCCTCGGAGAGGAACTCGGAGTGTTCGATGCGGTGCACCTCGACCTGCTGGCGCAGCAGGTCGGCGATGACGCAGTCGTTGCGCTGGGTGAGGGTGACGCGGCGGATCTTGTTCTGGCTGACCCGGCTCGCGGTGATGTTGGCGATCATGCCGTTTTCGAACATGAGCAGGGCGAACGCCAGGTCCTGCTCGGCGGAGCGGACGATCCGGGTCGCCGCGCGGTGCGCGACGATCTCCGAGCCGGCCACCGTGCGGGCCAGGTCGACGTCGTGGATCATCAGGTCCAGCAGGACGTCGGCGAGGGCCCGGTTGGAGAACGGGCCGACCCGGGTGATCTCCAACGACAGCGGGTCGTCCACCAGTTGAAGGAGTTCTGTCACCGCCGGGTTGAAGCGCTCGACGTGGCCGACCATCAGCACGCGGTCGTGCTTCTCGGCGAGGTCGATGAGGCTCCGCGCGTCGGCGACGGACGTCGCGATCGGCTTCTCGACGAGCAGGTCCCGGCCGCTGCGCAGGATGCGTGCGCCCAACTCACCGTGCGTCTCGCTCGGGGTCGCCAGGACGACGGCGTCCACGCCGGCCAGCGCCTCGTCGAGGTCGGTCGTGTACTGCGCGCCGATGGCCTTGGCCAGGGTGGCGGCCCGCTGGGGGTCGGGGTCGCAGACGGAGGTGACGGTGACGTCCGGCGTGGAGAGCGCCACCCGGCCGTGGTTCGCGCCCATGATGCCCGCGCCGATGATCGCCAAATTAGGCATTGAACGCACCTCGTACGGCCTCGATCACCTGGTCGACGTCGTCGTTGGCCAGGTGCTGGTGGACAGGAAGGGAGAGCGCCTCCTCGGCGGCGCGCAGGGCACGAGGGGTGTCGTCCGTGCCGATCTGCGGGTGACCCACGTAGCAGTCGTAGTGGTGCATGAGGCGGGGGTAGTACAGACCGTAGCCGATCTGCCGCTCGTCGAGCCGCTTGCCGAGGTCGTCGCGGCTCAGTGGCGCGTCGGCGCCGATTCGCACCGTGTACTGGTGCCAGACGTGGCTGCGTCCCGCCGGTACCGACGGGGTGGTCAGACCGGGCAGGTCGGCGAGGCCGGCGGTCAGCTTCGCGGCGTTCTCGGCCCGCCGGGCGGTGGTCTCGGCCAGCCGGCCGACCTGCGGCACGGCGATGGCGGCCTGCAGGTCGGTCAGTCGCCAGTTGTGGCCCGGCGCCTCGTACTGGTACCGCACCCGCATGCCCTGGTTGCGCAGCAGCCGCAGCCGGTCGGCGATGGCGTCGTCGGAGGTGGTGATCAGGCCACCTTCGCCGCACTGCAGGTTCTTCGTGGCGTACATGGAGAAGCAGCCGACGCCGAACGAGCCGACCGCCCGGTCACCGACACGGGCGCCGTGCGCCTGGGCGGCGTCCTCGACGATCGCGAGCCCGGCGGTGTCGGCGATCGCGGTGAGGGTCGTCATGTCGGCGGGCAGCCCGTAGAGGTGCACCGGCAGGATGGCCTTGGTCCGTTCGTTGACCAGCGCCTTGACCGATTCCGGGTCGATGGTGAAGTCGTCGCGGATGTCGGCGAAGCGGACCGTCGCCCCTGACTCGAGGATCGCGTTCAGGGTCGCCGCGAAGCTGAAGGGGGTGGTGATCACCTCGTCGCCGGGCCGCAGACCGAGCGCTTCGAGAGCGGCGACCAGGGCGACGGTGCCGTTGCTGACGGCCACGGCGTGCGGCACACCGCACAGCTCCGCGAAGGACCGCTCCAGTTCGGCGACCATCGGGCCCTGCGCCAGCCTGCCGGAGCGCAGAACCGACAGGACCGCGGCCTCTTCCTCGGGGCCGATGACCACCGACGTGATGGGAATAGACATGAGGGGTCTCCTGTGAGGTTCAGCGCTCTTCGAGGACGCCGGCGGGCAACTGCTCGTCGCCGCGGGCGACCACCTCGCCGTTGCGGTTGACCCAGCCGAGGTGCCGGGCCGGGTTGCCGGCCACGAGTTGGTGCGGCTGCACGTCCCGGGTGACGACGGCGCCCGCGGCCACCAGGGCGTACTCCCCGATCTCGGTGCCGCAGACGATCGTGGCGTTGGCGCCGATGGAGGCCCCCGTGCGGACCAGTGTCGGCGTGACCTTCCAGTCCGGGTTCTGCGCCCGCGGGTTGAGGTCGTTGGTGAAGACGGCGCTCGGGCCGACGAACACCTCGTCCTCGAGCGTGACACCGTGGTAGACGGAGACGTTGTTCTGCACCTTGACGCGGTCACCGATGGTGACTCCGGCGTCGACGAACACGTTGCGTCCGAGGGTGCAGCCGGCACCGATGCGAGCGGTCGACCGGACGTGCGTCAGATGCCAGATCCGAGTCCCGGCTCCGACCTCGGCCCCGGCCTCCACCTCGGCTGTCGGGTGGATGGAGACACTCGGCATGTCGGTCACTGCACACCTTCGGGGGGTCTCGGGGCGATCGCGGGACGGGGAGACGATAGCGTGCTCCACCGTGACGACACATGGCGGGTCCGCATCCGAGGGTCAGCGATGAGGGCGGCGGCCTCGGCGACGATCGCAGGTCTGACACGCCGCAGCGAGGTGCGTTTTCTGATCGTCGGCGGGCTCAGCGCGATCACCGACACCAGTGCGCTCTACCTGTTCCACGGGGTGCTGGGGGTGTGGCTTCCGTTCGCCACGGTGCTCGCGTTCGCCGTGGCGTTCGTGGTCAACTTCGGGCTGAACCGGGCCTGGTCGTTCGGCTCGACCGGCGACGTCGGCGGTCAGGCGTGGCGGTATCTGCTGCTGGTGCTGGTCAATCTGGCGCTCACTGTCGCCCTCGTGCAGGGGCTGACCTGGGCCGGCCTGCCGTATCTGGTCGCGAAGGTGCTCACCACCGGCGGCCTGGCGGTGTTGAACCTCTTCGTCTCCCGCAGGTGGATCTTCACCGACGGTCAGCGCTGACGCGCGGCGGTCCGCCGCCGGGTGCACAACGGCAACCGGGGCGACGCGTGTCGACGCGTCGCCCCGGTTGAACGCTGGTGCTACAGGTACTGGCCGGTGTTGCTGGCGGTCTCGATGGACCGGCCGGCCTCGGCGCCCTTGCCGCCGGAGACGAGCGTGCGGATGTAGACGATCCGCTCGCCCTTCTTGCCGGAGATGCGGGCCCAGTCGTCGGGGTTGGTGGTGTTGGGGAGATCCTCGTTCTCGCGGAACTCGTCGACGCAGGCGTCGAGCAGGTGCTGCAGGCGCAGCCCCTTGCGGCCCGAGGTGAGGAACTCCTTGATGGCCATCTTCTTGCTCCGGTCGACGATGTTCTGGATCATCGCGCCGGAGTTGAAGTCCTTGAAGTAGAGGACCTCCTTGTCACCGTTGGCGTAGGTGACCTCGAGGAAGCGGTTCTCCTCGGTTTCGGAGTACATCCGCAGCACCACGGCGTCGATCATCGCCGCGACGGTGGCCTGGGGGTCGGTGCCGTGTTCGGCCAGGTCGTCCGGGTGCAGGGGCAGCCCGGAGAGGATGTACTTCGAGAAGATGTCCTTGGCCGCTTCGGCGTCCGGTCGCTCGATCTTGATTTTCACGTCGAGCCGACCGGGGCGCAGGATCGCCGGGTCGATCATGTCTTCCCGGTTGGAGGCGCCGATGACGATGACGTTCTCCAGGCCCTCCACGCCGTCGATCTCGCTGAGCAACTGCGGGACGATGGTGTTCTCCACGTCGGAGGAGACACCGGAGCCACGGGTCCGGAAGATCGAGTCCATCTCGTCGAAGAACACGATCACCGGCGTGCCCTCGCCGGCCTTCTCCCGGGCCCGCTGGAAGATCAGCCGGATGTGCCGCTCGGTCTCGCCGACGTACTTGTTGAGCAGCTCGGGACCCTTGATGTTGAGGAAGAAGCTGGTGTGCTTCTCCTTGCCCTGGCGCTCAGCGATCTTCTTGGCCAGCGAGTTGGCCACCGCCTTGGCGATGAGCGTCTTGCCGCAGCCGGGCGGGCCGTAGAGCAGGATGCCCTTGGGCGGGCGGAGCTGGTGCTCACGGAACAGGTCCGCGTGCAGGAACGGCAACTCCACCGCGTCGCGGATCTGCTCGATCTGCGACTGGAGGCCACCGATGTCGCCGTAGTCGACGTCGGGCACCTCCTCCAGGACCAGCTCCTCGACCTCGCTCTTCGGGATCCGCTCGTACGCGTACGCCGAGCGGGGCTCGATCATGAGCGAGTCGCCGGCCCGGATCGCCGAGCCGATGAGCGTCTCGGCGAGGTGCACGATGCGCTCCTCGTCGGAGTGGGAGACCACCAGCGCCCGGTCGCCCGGCCCGCCGTTCGGTCCCTCCAGGATCTCCTTGAGCATCACCACCTCGCCGACCCGCTCGTAGCCGAACGCGTCGACGATGTTGAGCGCGTCGTTGAGCAGGACCTCCTGGCCGCGCCGCAGATCACCCACGTCGAGCGAGGGCGAGACCGCGACCCGTAGTTTCCGGCCACCGGTGAAGACGTCCACCGTGCCGTCCTCGTGCTTGGCCAGGAAGACTCCGTAACCGCTCGGCGGTTGCGCGAGCCGGTCGATCTCCTCCTTGAGCGTCACGATCTGCGTGCGAGCCTCCTTGAGGGTGCTCACCAGCCGATCGTTGTTCTCGGTCAGCCGCGCCAACTGGGCCTGGGTGGCCGCCAGCCGCTCTTCGAGCTGCCGGACGTGTCGGGGGCTTTCGGTCAACTTGCGCCGCACCAGGGCGAGTTCCTCCTGAAGGAACGCGACCTGCGTGGAGAGATCGTGGGCTTCCTTCTCCCACCGTGCGGCGCGCGAGTCCGCGTCGTCGCTACGTGCTGCCACGTCCCACCTCCCCGGGGGGCTTGAACGTTCTGCCCTAACACTAGCCGCTATGAGGCCGATTCGGTCCCACGCAACACCCTCGTCACCGAACCTTGATCGCCAAGGGTGGCCTGACGGGCGGTTACCGGCGTTCGGGTACCGTCGGAGCGTGGGACGGGAGAACATGGGGGGTGCACCGGTGGCCGAGGTCGCGACCGACGAGTTGCAGGTCTGGGTCGACCAGGATCTCTGCACCGGCGACGGGCTCTGCGTGCAGTACGCGCCGGAGGTCTTCGAGTTCGACATCGACGGCCTGGCCTACGTCAAGGGCGCCGACGGTGAGCTGCGGATGGCGCCGGGCAGCCGGGTCGACGTCCCCGCGCACCTGCGACTCGAGGTGATCGACTCGGCGAAGGAGTGCCCGGGCGACTGCATCCACGTGGTGCGCGGCGACGGCGTCGAGGTCGCCGGCCCGGAGGCCGAGGACGACTGACCCACCGGCCGGGCCGCGCGGCCCGGCCGGGTCCAGAACGGGGGTACGCCTCAGAGCATCGGCCGGCCGACCACCGAGGCGACCAACCGCGCGAACTCCTCCAACCGGGCGATCTGCCCGGCCCCGCCGTCGTCGAGGGTCTTGCCGAACCGCAGCGCGTCGTGCCGGGGCGTGCCGGCCATCTCCTCGCTCGGTGGCGCCTCGTCCAACGAGGTGAGCAGCAGGTAGACGTCGATGCTGTCGACCCGGATCTCGCCGCTGTCGGAACGGTTGAGCCGTCGCCGGCAGCCCACCTCGGTGACGGTGGAGACCGGCACCACCCGCAGCGACGAGGTCATCGAGCCGGGTGGGCCCTCCTCCGGCGGCACGTCCTCGCCGTGCCAGAGGATGAGCCGGCTGCCGTCACAGACCACGACCTCCTGCCACACCCCGTTGACCTCGTTGACGAAACGTTCCAGGGTGAAGCCGAGCACCGACGCGCCGCGCAGCACGCCTCCGAGCGCCTCCAGGGCGACGTCCGGGTCCCGCAGGTAGGCCCGCGCCGCGGACTCCAGGTCCTGGTAGGGCGACCAGTCGGGAAAGACCGCGGGGAGGTCTCCACCGCCGTAGCCCGGTCGGCTCATGCCAGCGTCTCCCCCTGCTCGGCGCTGCCGACACCCAGCTCCATGGTCACGGCCTGTCCATCTCCCCCGTACCGTTGGCCTGGGCCCCCGCGGCCTGCGCGGCGGCGGCCTGTCGGGCCGCCTCCGCCTCGCGCAGGTCCTGGCGGCGCTGCGCGTACGCCTCGGTGCCCTTGCTGGGTTTGCGGCGACGCGGCGGCGCGGTGACCCCCGGGGCCAGCTTGCGCGCGGACACCAGGAAGGCGGTGTGCGCGATCATCCGGTGGTCGGGGCGGACGGCGAGGCCCTCGGCGTGCCAGTCGCGCACCAGGGACTCCCAGGCCCGTGGCTCGGTCCAGCCGCCGCGCTCGCGCAGCGCCTCCACCAGCTCGGAGAGCTGCGGTGTGGTGGCGACGTAGCCGATGAACACCCCGCCGGGCACCAGCGCCCGCTCGACCATGTCGAGGGTCTCCCAGGGGGTCAGCATGTCCAGGATGATCCGGTCGAAGCCGGTCTCCTGGCACTGCGCGACGTCGCCGACGTGCAGGTGCCACGAGGGGTGCGGCCCGTTGAAGAACGCCTCGACGTTGCGCTTGGCGATCTGGGCGAAGTCGTCGCGCAGCTCGAACGAGTGCAGCTCGCCCTCGGTGCCGACGGCGCGCAGCAGGGAGCAGCTCAGCGCGCCGGAGCCGGCGCCGGCCTCCAGGACCTTCGCACCGGGGAAGATGTCGCCCATCGCGACGATCTGCGCCGAGTCCTTCGGGTAGATCACCTGGGCGCCGCGCGGCATGGACAGCACGTAGTCCGACAGGAGCGGCCGCAGGGCCAGGAACGCGGTGCCACCGCCGGAGGTGGTCACCACGCTGCCGTCGGGGAGCCCGATCAGCGCGTCGTGCGCCAGGATGCCGCGGTGGGTGTGGAACTCCTTGCCGGGCTCCAGCGTCACGGTGTGCATCCGCCCCTTGGGGTCGGTCAGCTGGACCCGGTCGCCGGGCCGGAACGGCCCGCGGTGCACGGGTGTCAGCGCCGGGGTGGCGGCGTCGGCGGCGACGGTGGAGGGAGTTGCGGTCACGGTGTCATCTTCCGGTTGGGTTCGAGGAGCTGTGCCAGGTCCCCGATGTGCAGAATGCCGACGACATCTTCGCCTGACGTCACCACGTACTGCGCGCCCGGGTGGGTCTGTACGGCCTCCATCACCCGCTCGCCGTCCCACCCGAGCGACAACGTGGGAAGTGTGCCCAGCGACCGGGCGACGGCGTCCACCGCCAGCCACGGTCGGCGCTCGACCGGCACCGCGTTTGCGGCGGTCGGGTCAACCAGCGCCACCGGTCGACCGGTGGAGTCGGTGACCAGCAGCGCGGCGGTCGGCTGCCCGCTCTCGGCGCGCCTGCGCTCGGCCTCGGCCAGCGGTGTGCCGGTGGCCACCGGCCAGACCGGGCGGGCCAGCCGGGCGAGGTCGATCAGCGGGAACCGGCGGCTGACCCGGGCGGCCCGGATCGACTGCCCGGCGCCGCGCCAGAGGGTGACGGCGACCAGCAGCATCAGCGGCAGCGCCAGCGGCGCCAGCCGCCGCTCGACGGTGAACAGCAGCACCAGGGCCGCGGTGCCGACGGCGACGATCCGGCCGGCCCACCCGGCGACCTCGGTGCCGAGGTGCCGGTCGCGGGTCAGCATCCACACGGCGGCGCGCAGCGCCCGGCCGCCGTCCAGCGGCAGCCCGGGCAGGCTGTTGAACAGCGCCACGATGACGTTGCTGACCGCGAGCTGGAAGGCGAGCTGGTGGGCCACTGTCCCCTCGGGCAGGGCGAGGGTGGCGGCGACAGCCAGGACGCCGAGCACCGCGGAGACGGCCGGGCCGGCCAGCGAGACCAGCAGGTCGACGCGGGGCGACGGGGCGTCCCGGTCCATCTCGGTGTAGCCGCCGAGCAGCTCCAGGGTGATCCCGCGCACACCGATGCCGTACCGGCGGGCGGTGAGGGCGTGGCCCAGCTCGTGCAGCAGCACCGAACCGAGCAGCGACACGACGAACCCGAAGCCGATCAGGTAGCCGCTGAGCTGCGGCAGGCCCAGTTGCCGGCGGGCGAACTCGCCGTACAGCACCGCGATGAGCACCGCGAGCAGGACCATCGAGCCGTTGAGGTGCAACGGCACCCCGAACACCCGTCCGACGTTCAGGCCGAGACGCCGGTCCGGTCGGCGCGGCGGCCGGGTTGTCTGCTCCATCGCCACGATGCTACGGACCGCCGCTGTGCGGGGCGGGCGGCGGTCGGTGTCACACCGGTGCCCTAACCTTTGCCGACATGACGGCGGAATCGGTCACCACCCCCCAGCCCTCTCCCGCGGCGCAGGCGCCGCCGACGGTGCGGGCCTCGCTGTCGCCGTCGCGGGCGGCGGATTTCAAGACCTGCCCGCTGCTCTACCGGTTCCGCAGCATCGACCGGCTGCCCGAGCGCACCACCATCGAGCAGGCCCGGGGCACGCTGGTGCACGCGGTGCTGGAGCGCCTGTTCGACCTGCCCGCCACCGGCCGCACGCCGGAGGCGGCCGGTGACCTGGTGGCCCCCCAGTGGGACCGACTGGTCACCGAGCAGCCGGAGCTGGCCGGGATCTTCGACGGCGCGGAGCCAGCCGGCCCGGTGGAGTTCCTCCGCTCCGCGGCCGGGCTGTTGCAGGGTTACTTCGCGGTGGAGGACCCGACCCGGCTGGAGCCGGCCGAACGCGAGAGCCTGATCTCCGCGGTGGTCGACGAGGAGCTGCTGATCCGGGGCTACCTCGACCGGCTCGACGTCGCCCCGGACGGCGCGCTGCGGGTGGTCGACTACAAGACCGGTGGCGCCCCACGGGAGGCGTTCGAGGCGCGGGCGCTGTTCCAGCTGAAGTTCTACGCCCTGGTGCTGTGGCGCACCCGGGGGGTGGTGCCCCGGGTGCTGCGCCTGCTCTACCTGCGCGACGCCGAGGTGTTGGACTACACCCCGGACGCCGACGAGCTGGTCCGCTTCGAACGCACGGTGGTGGCGCTGTGGCGGGCGATCGAGCAGGCCACCGCCCGGCAGGATTTCCGGCCCCGGCCGAGCCGGCTCTGCGACTGGTGCAGCCACCAGGCGCTGTGTCCCAGCTTCGGCGGCACCCCGCCACCGTTCCCGGTCGCTGCCGCGAGCGCCGACCCGCTGCGCGACTCCCGGTCCACCCCGGTGGCGCCGGGCGCCGACGAGTGACGCTGCCCCGTGGGCGAGCCGCCGACCGGCTGCTCGACCTGGGCACCGGCACCGCCCGCTGACCGACGCGCCTGCCCCGGCGCGGCGTCGCCGGTCGACCCCGGGGCGCGCCCGACGCCGGTGACCCGACCGCAACGGCGCCGCATCGGTCGGGACAGGGCGACCGGCCGGCCTCTACGGTGATCCGCGACGCACCGGTTCCGGTGGGCGAGGATGACCGGTGCGCGCCACGGGGCCGGCGGGACAGGAGACGAGATGAGCGATCGGGCACCCTCCGCGCGGCCGGTGCGGATCCTGCTCGCCGACGACCAGCCGCTGCTGCGGACCGGGTTCCGGATGGTGCTGGGCGCCGAGAGCGACCTCGACGTGGTGGCCGAGGCCGGTGACGGGGTGGAGGCGGTGGAGTTGTCGCGCCGGCTGCTGCCGGACGTCGTGCTGATGGACATCCGGATGCCCCGGATGGACGGGGTGGCGGCGACCCGGGCGATCGTCGACGCCCGACTGCCGGTACGGGTGCTGGTGCTGACGACCTTCGACCTGGACGAGTACGTGGTGGGCGCGTTGCGGGCCGGTGCCAGCGGGTTCCTGGCCAAGGACGTGCCGGCGGAGGATCTGATCTCGGCGATCCGCACTGTCGCCGGGGGCGACGCGGTGGTGGCGCCTCGGATTCTGCGGCGTCTGCTGGACCGCTTCGCGGAGTTGCTGCCCGACCCGGCGGTGACGCCGTCGGCGGCGCTCGACGCGCTCACCGACCGGGAGCGTGAGGTGCTCGTGCAGGTCGCCCGGGGGTTGTCCAACGCCGAGATCGCGAGGGTCCTGTCGGTGAGCGAGACCACCATAAAGACCCACGTCGGGCACGTGCTGACCAAGCTGCGGCTGCGCGACCGGGTGCAGGCGGTGGTGCTGGCGTACGAGTCGGGGCTGGTCCGCCCCCGGGCGTAGCCGGCACCGGCCCGGCTACCTCACCTGGCGTACTCGAAGATCCCTCCGTGGGGGGACGGCTGGCGTTGCCGCCGTCACCTACCGTGACCGGAGACGGCCCGGTTCGGTTGACCCTCCTGTGGCGTCAGGCGGAAGTGTTGGTGCTGCCGCCCGCCGGGGGTGGGGAAAAACGGTCTGCCGGTCGTCATGTCAGGGGCAACCCTGATCCGACATGGGGGTGCACCCGCAGCGGGAAATCCGCACCGGGTCCCCCCAGGGTCGGACGGTACGGGCGAGGACAGCACCGATGATTGAACAGTCGCGCCGGACCATCGGGGGGCGGCGTGCGTTTTCGGACAGACGGAAGAGGTAGATGACGTGACCGCGACGGTAGGCCAGCAGGCGCAGGCCGCGGCCCGGGCGAACGACGTGTGGAAGGTGTACGGCAGCGGCGAGGCTCAGGTCATCGCGCTGCGGGGGGTCAGCGCCGAGTTCGAACGTGGCCGCTTCACCGCGATCATGGGCCCGTCGGGTTCCGGCAAGTCGACGCTGATGCACTGCCTGGCCGGTCTGGACTCGGTGACCCGGGGGACGGTGGCGATCGGCGAGACGACTGTCACCGGGCTGGGCGACGCGGGCCTGACGAAGCTGCGGCGCGACAAGGTGGGCTTCATCTTCCAGCAGTTCAACCTGCTGCCGACGCTGACCGCCAAGGAGAACATCCTGCTGCCGTTGTCGATCGCCGGGCGTAAGCCGGATCCGGCCTGGTACGACACGGTGATCGAGACGGTGGGTCTGAAGGACCGGCTGGACCACCGGCCGTCGCAGCTCTCCGGTGGACAGCAGCAGCGGGTGGCGTGCGCGCGGGCGCTGGTCTCCCGCCCTGAGGTGATCTTCGCGGACGAACCGACCGGCAACCTGGACTCGCGCTCCGGCGCGGAGGTGCTCAGCTTCCTGCGCAACTCCGTGCGCGAGCACGGCCAGACCATCGTGATGGTCACCCACGACCCGACGGCCGCCGCGTACGCCGACCGGGTGGTCTTCCTCGCCGACGGTGAGATCGTCTCGGAGCTGATCGAGCCGACCGCCGAGACGGTGCTGGACACCATGAAGAAGCTGGACACTCCGGCCGAGGTGGGCAACTGATGTTCCGCGCGACGCTGAAGAGTCTGCTGGCCCGCAAGGTCCGGCTGATCCTGTCCGGCCTGGCGGTGGTGCTCGGGGTGATGTTCGTCTCCGGCGCGTTCGTGCTCACCGACACGCTGGGTCGCTCCTTCGACTCGATCTTCGCCGACGCCTACTCGGACGTCGACGTGAACGTCGCGGCGAAGCCGAAGGTGCAGGTCAACGAAATGGAGGGTGAGCAGACCGCCGCCGCGCTGCCCGCCGCCGTGGTGGACCGGGTCACGCAGGTGCCGGGGGTGGCGTCGGCTACCGGTGTCGTCGCCGCCGACGGCGCCCGGATCATCGGCAGCAACGGCAAGGTGGTGACCTCGTTCGGTCCGCCGCAGTTGGGCGAGAACTGGACCGGCGAGGGCGAGCTGCTGCGGCTGCGTGAGGGGCGCGCGCCGCAGGCCGAGGGCGAGATCGTCATCAACAAGGCGTTGGCCACGGCCGCGAAGGTGCAGGTCGGCCAGAAGGTCGGCGTGCTCACCGCGTTCGAGTCGAAGAAGCGGGACTTCACCCTGGTCGGTGTCGTCGGTTACAGCGGTGACCGGGACTCGATCGGTGGCGCCAACGAGGTCTTCTTCACCACGCCGGTGGCGCAGCGGCTGATGCTCGGCGAGCCGGATGTGTTCAGCAACATCACCGTACGCGCGGCCGGTGGGGTCTCCGACGAGACGCTGCGCGACGACGTGAGCCGTGCCCTCGGGGCGGACTTCGAGGTGAAGACCGGCGAGCAGTTGGCCGCAGACGCCGCGGGTGGTCTGAAGGAGGGCCTGTCCTTCTTCAACAAGATCCTGCTCGGTTTCGCCGCGGTGGCGCTGCTGGTGGGCACCTTCCTGATCCTCAACACGTTCTCGATCATCGTGGCGCAGCGGACCCGGGAGTTGGCGCTGATGCGCGCCATCGGGGCCAGCGGGCGGCAGATCATCGGTTCGGTGGTGCTGGAGGCCATCGCGGTGGGGTTGATCGCGTCGGTGCTCGGCCTGGCGGCCGGCATCGGGGTGGGCGCGCTGCTGGCGTTCCTGTTCGGCAAGTTCGCCGGTGGGCTGGCCCTGGCCGGGATCGGCGTGCCGGCGGCGGCGGTGATCGGTGCGTTCGCCGTCGGTCTGGTGATCACCGTGGTGGCGGCGCTGCTGCCGGCGCTGCGGGCGTCGCGGATCCCGCCGATCGCGGCCATGCAGGACGTGGCCACCCCGGACCGGCCGTTGACCAAGGTCACCGTGGCCGGATCGCTGGTCACCGGCGTCGGCGCGGTGCTGCTGTTCCTCGGGCTCAGCGGCAACGCCGGCGGTCAGACGCTGTCCACGATCCTCGGTGGGGTGCTGTTCGCCTTCATCGGGGTGGCGCTGCTGACCCCGCTGATCAGCCGGCCGGTGGTGAGCCTGCTCGGCGCGATCTTCTCCTGGTCGGTGCCGGGCAAGCTGGGCCGGCTCAACTCCGGGCGCAACCCGCGCCGCACGGCGATCACCGCCGCCGCGCTGATGGTCGGCATCGCGCTGGTCACCGGCGTCACTGTCATCCTCGACTCGGCCAAGGGCAGCATCAGCGCGCTCGCCCAGGACACCATCAAGGCCGAGCTGGTGATCGCCGGCGTGCAGGGCGGTCCGCGTCCGCCGTCGTTCGACCCGGGGGTGCTGGACCAGGCCAAGGCCCTGCCCGGTGTGCAGCTGGTCGACGGCGAGTACGGCGACATGGCGAAGATCGACGGGGAGAGCACCTGGGTGGCGGCGAGCAGCGACCCGGCGTCGCTGCGGCAGATCTTCGGGGCGAAGCCGACCGCCGGCGACATCGACCGGATCGGGCCGACGCAGATGTTGGCCAGCTCGGACACGGCCACCTCCCGTGGCTGGTCGGTCGGCTCGACGGTGACGGTGCAGCTGACCCGGGGCGAGGCCCGCACCTACACGGTCAGCGGCATCTACGAGTCGTCGCAGCTGACCAACCCGGTGACGCTGCCGCCGGCGGCGGCGAAGAACTTCGCCATCCCGCAGCCCATCCAGGGCTTCATCCAGCTGGCACCGGGCACCCGGGTCTCCGACGTGCAACCGCAGGTCGAGGCGTTGCTCGTGGACAGCCCCGAGGTGTCGGTGGCCGACCGGGACGCGTTCATCAAGCAGCAGACGAGTTCGCTCGACGGGTTGCTCACGATGATCCAGATCCTGCTCGCGCTGGCCATCGTGATCGCCGTGCTGGGCATCATCAACACCCTGGCCCTGTCGGTGCTGGAGCGGACCCGCGAGTTGGGTCTGCTGCGGGCGATCGGCCTGCGCCGGTCCCAGACCATGGGGATGATCACCGTGGAGGCGGTGGTGATCTCGGTGTTCGGCGCGCTGCTCGGCGTGGTGGTGGGCACCGGTCTCGGCGCCGCGGTGGTCGAGGCGCTCAAGGACGAGGGCATCACCGACCTGATCCTGCCCTGGGGGCAGATGGGGGTGTTCCTCGGTCTCGCCGCCATCATCGGCGTGGTGGCCGCGGTGCTCCCGGCCGTCCGGGCGGCCCGGATCAACGTGCTGGGCGCCATCGCCCACGACTGACGCCGCAGTCGAAGGGGCTCCCGCACCGCGGGGGCCCCTTCGTGCGTCAGGCTGCGGCCCGGTCGGCCAGCAGGGCCGCGAGAAACGCCAGGTCCACGCCGGTCAGGCTCTCCACCTGGCGTACGCCGACAGTGCTCGGCAACGCCACCTCCGCCGGTACGGCCAGCACCGCCGCGCCGGAGGCGACCGCGCTGGCCACCCCGGTCGGTGAGTCCTCGATCGCCACGCACCGCCCGATCGGCACACCCAGCAGCCGGGCCGCGGTCAGGTAGGGCTCGGGGTGCGGCTTGGCGGCTACCACCTCGTCGCCGGCGACCACCGTGTCGAAGTTGTCGCGGCCGAGGGTGTCCAGGGCGATCTCGACCAGCGCCCGAGGGCTGGAGGTGACCAGCGCGGTGGGGATTCCCGCCGCGCGGACCGCGTGCACCAGCTCGAACGCGCCGGGCTGCCAGGGCAGGCCGGTGCGGAACAGCTCCAGGATCCGGGCGTTGATCCACGCCGCGCTGATCTCCGGATCCCGTTCGGGCTGGCCCAGGTCGTCGTGCAGGATGCGCATCGACTCGGCCATGGCGGTGCCGACGATCGACTGGCGGGCGTCGACGGAGAGCTCCCCGCCGTACTCCTTCGCGAGTTCCTGCAACGCGACGTCCCACAGCTTCTCGCTGTCGACCAGCGTGCCGTCCATGTCGAAGAGCACGGCGGCGGGGTAGGTGCTGCTCAGCGGAGCCTCCAGGGTCGTGGGCGACACCGGCGATCCTGCCAGCACCGCGCCTTTGCGATGGCGGCAACGGGCGCCGGAGTGACCCGGGCAACCCAGTCAGCCCAGGTCGCACTCCTTCAGGGAGCCCTCGTAGCCACGGAAGAACGAGTCGGTGCGCTGCTCGGCGGTGCCGTGCGCGCCCTCGGCGAACCACGGCTGGTCGGGGTCGTCGCCGACCGCCGCCAGCCCTTCGCGGAACTCGTCCAGGTCGCCCTCGGCGAGGGTCAGGGCATCCGAGCGCACCGAGTCGCCGAGGTACGCCCCGGCCATGCAGTCGGCCTGCAGTTCCTGCTGGATGGTGAAGCTGTAGTTGATGCCCAGCCGCACCTGGATGGCGTGCGCGTACTCGTGCCCGAGCAGGTAGAAGACGAACGCGTCGCCGACCTGGCGGAACGCCGCCACCGACCAGGCGACGTCGTAGGCGATGAAGTCGCCCCGCGAGCAGTAGACCGCGTTGTTGCGGGGCAGCCGCTGCCCACCGCAGGACACCTCGCCGTCGCGCTGGTACGGAATGATCTGCCGGATCGGTCGGAACTGCCGCCCCGATTCCTTGAACTGGGCCGCCCAGTACCGCTCGGCGACCGCCTGCGCGTCGGCGACGTCCTGTTCGAACTCGGCGACGCTGGTGGTGCTGTCGGCCCGGGTGGTGCTCGGGCCCGGGGAGGCGGCCGGCGGCTTCGCCCCGGGGCGCTCGGCCTCCGGCTCGACCAGCCCGCCGCCGGCGCAGGCGAGTGAGACCAGTGCGGCGATCAGCAGGCCCGCCAACGGGCCCCGCGCGTCGCGTCCGAACCGTGCCGCCACTGTGCCTCCCCAGACATCTGTGCTCGGGCTGCGATGTACCCCGACGATACGGCCGTCACGCCCACCACCGCATTCACGCAGACCGCGCTCAAACGGTTCACGCCGGGCGTCGCCGTGGCGGACGGTCGGGAGGATCGGTCAGCCGCTCGCCTCCCGCCCGCGCTGCCAGGTGTCACCCTGGTCACCGTGCCGTTCGGCCTCGTACCGGTGCTGCCGACCCCGGGCCTCCCGCCCCGCCGCCGGGTCGTCCCCGACGTCCACCCGCCCCCGCCGAACGACCGCCACCCAGGCCGCCCCCGCCACCACCACAAAAGCCCCCGCCACCACCCACACCACCGTCATTCCACCAACCTAATCCCCACCCACCACCCCCTCGTTCCCTGGTGATCAAGAGGTTGGCGTCAGCCCGCCCGGCATGTCGTGACGCAAACTTCTCGATCACCAGATCGGGTGGGGTGGGAGTGTCCGGGAGCGGGGGCTGGGTTCGACGTTTCGGGTGGGCGGTGCCGGGGCGGCACCGGAGACAGGAGGGCCACTGTGAAGTACATGATTCTGCTCTACGGGTCGCAGCAGGACTATGACGTGCTGTCCGGACGGGCTTCCGACCGGCCGGCGATGTCGGCCGAGCAGATCGCGGCGATGCACCACCACATGGAGACCTTCCACCAGGCGCTGGCCGAGTCCGGGGAACTGGTCGACGCCCGGGGCCTGAGCGAGCCGGTACACGCCCGCCGGGTGCAGGTACGCGAGGGAGCGCCCGTGATCACCGACGGCCCGTACCCGGAGACGCAGGAGGTCCTCGCCGGTTACACCATCGTGGAGTGCGCCAGCTTCGATCGGGCCACCGAGATCGCCGCCGGCCTCGTCGACCCGGACGCCCCCGGTGGGTACGTGGACGTGCGACCGGTGCTCGACGGCGTCGAGGACCTGGCCGGCTGACACGTGCCGGAAACCCCCGCCGAGGACCTGCTGCGCGAACTGGCGCCGCAGGTCCTCGGCGCGCTGGTCCGCCGCTTCGGGCACTTCGACACCGCCGAGGACGCGGTGCAGGAGGCGTTGATCGCCGCGGCCGACGGGTGGCCGCGCGACCGCGTACCGGACAACCCCCGGGGGTGGCTGATCACGGTGGCGTCCCGCCGGCTGACCGACCTGCTGCGGCGCGAGCAGGCCCGGATGCGGCGGGAGGACACCGTGGCGCGGTGGACGCTGCCCGAGCAGTGGCACGCGCCCGCCGCCGACCGTGCGGCGGCGGACGCCGACGACACGCTCATCCTGCTGTTCCTGTGCTGCCATCCGGCACTCTCGCCGGCCTCGCAGATCGCGCTCACGCTACGCGCGGTGGGCGGGTTGAGCACCGCCGAGGTGGCGCGGGCGTTCCTGGTGCCGGAGGCCACGATGACCCGGCGGATCAGCCGGGGCAAGCAGCGCATCCGCGACAGTGGGCTACGGTTCGCGCCGCCCACCGGCCCGGAGCGCGCCGACCGGTTCGCCGCCGTGCTGCACGTGCTCTACCTGATCTTCACGGAGGGGTACGCCCGCACCGCCGGGCCCGGGTTGCTGCGGGCCGATCTGACCGCCGAGGCGATCCGGTTGGCCCGCCTGGTGCACCGGCTGCTGCCCGACGATCCCGAGGCCACCGGGCTGCTCGCGTTGATGCTGCTCACCGATGCCCGCGCTCCGGCGCGGATCGGCGCGCACGGCGAACTCGTGCCGATGGCCGAGCAGGACCGCACGCGGTGGCGGGCCGACCAGATCGCCGAAGGAGTCGAGCTGATCACCGGTGCGCTGCCGCGCGGGGTCGTCGGGGCGTACCAGCTCCAGGCGGCCATCGCGGCGGTGCACGACGAGGCGCCCAGCGCGGCTGCCACCGACTGGGCGCAGATCACCGCCCTGTACGAGGTGCTCCTCGGGATGTCCGACAACCCGGTGGTGGCGCTCAACCACGCGGTGGCGGTGGCGATGAGCCGGGGCGCGCCGGCCGGATTGGCGCTGCTCGCCGACCTGGCCGACGACCCTCGACTCGCCGACGACCCTCGACTGCCGGCCGCCCGCGCCCACCTCTGGGAGCGGGAGGGTGAGCGGGTCGCGGCGCGCGAGGCGTACCGGATGGCGGCGGCGCGCTCGACGAACCTGGCGCAGCAGCGCTACCTGAACGCCCGCGCGGAACGTCTCGCGGGCGACCCGCCGCCCACCGACTGAACCAGCGGGCCGTGCCGCGGCACGCACTGAGCCGACGAGCTGTGCCGCGGCACGCGCTGGCGGCCAGGAAGCGTCACGGGCTGGCGGCCAGGAAGACGAAAGCCGCCAGCAGCACCAGGTGTACGCCGCCCTGCAACACGTTGGCCCGGCCGGGCACCACGGTGAGGACGGCGGTCACCGCGGTGAGCGCGAGCAGGGCGAGCTGGGTGCCGCCGAGGCCGAGCAGCAGCGGGCCCTCCAGCCAGATCGAGGCGACCGCGATGACCGGGATGGTCAGGCCGATGCTGGCCATCGCCGAGCCGAGCGCGAGGTTCAGGCTGATCTGCACGCGGTCGCGGCGGGCGGCGCGGGCTGCGGCCAGGGTCTCCGGCAGCAACACCAGCAGGGCGATGATCACACCGACGAACGCGTGCGGCAGGTTCGCCGCGGCGACGCCGGCCTCGATGGTCGGGGAGACGGTCTTGGCGTCGCCGACCACCGCGATCAGTGCCACCAGCAGCAGTCCCAGGCTCATCAGGGCCGCCCGGGTGCTCGGCGGCTTGGCGTGCTCCTCCGCGTCGATCACCTGGCCCCGGCTGTCGACCGGCAGGAAGTAGTCGCGGTGCCGACCGGTCTGCACGAGGACGAACAGCCCGTAGAGCGCCAGCGAGGCGACGGCGGCGAACGCGAGCTGGGCCGGGCTGAACTCCGGGCCGGGTCGGGCCGTGGTGAAGGTCGGAATGACCAGGCTCAGGGTGGCCAGGGTGATCACGGTGGCCAGGGCCCCGCCGGTGCCCTCCGGGTTGAACACCGCGACGCGGCGGCGCAGCGCCCCGAGCAACAGGGACAGGCCGAGGATCCCGTTGCAGGTGATCATGACGGCGGCGAAGACCGTGTCCCGGGCGAGCGACTGGGTCTTCTCCGGCCCGCTGATCATCAGCGTGACGATGAGGGCGACCTCGATCACGGTGACCGCGACGGCGAGCACCAGTGACCCGTACGGCTCCCCCACCCGGTGGGCGACCACCTCCGCGTGGTGCACGGCAGCGAGCACGGCACCGCCCAGCAGCACCGCGACCACCACGATGAGCAGGCCGGGCAGGTCCCGCCCCCAGGTGGCGACCAACACCAGCAGAGCGAGCACGGGTACGGCGAAGGTCCAGTCGGTCAGGCGGGAGCGAAGCAGGGCGGCCATGTCGTACAGAGTGCCAGGCCAGGTGATCATGTGCCCACCATCGACGCAGCGCCCACCGCCGTGTCGAGGTCCACAACGGGCAAACCCGTAACCGATGGGTTACGCTTTTGGGGTGGATGAGGTGGCCGTCGCGATCGCGGACCCGGTACGCCGGCGCATCCTGAGCATGGTGCGCGACGAGCCCCTCTCCGCCGGCGCCATCGCCGCGCGGTTCACGATCAGCCGACCCGCCATCAGCCGCCACCTACGGTTGCTGCGGGAGAGCGGGCTGGTCCGTGACGAGCTGGTCGGACGGCAGCGGATCTACCGGCTCGACCCCGGCCCGCTCGCCCCGCTGCTCGACTGGCTCACCGGGCTCGCCACCGTCGACCGCTGGGAGCGGCACCTCGACGCGCTGGAGACCGAGGTCTATCGCACCCGCCGAGAGCGCCGCAGCCATGGCCCGGCGGAGCACCGAAGGGAGCACACGGCATGACCCGCACACCCGCAGGACGCCTGTTTCGCACCGCCACCGGGCACGATCTCGTCCTCACCCGGACCTTCCGCGCCCCGGTCGAGGATGTCTGGGCCAGCCTGACCGAGCCGGAGCGCACCGCCCGCTGGTTCGGCCCGTGGGAGGGCGACGCCGGGCCCGGACGGACCATCCAGGTCCAGATGGCGTACGAGGAACAGCAGCCCTGGTGCGCGGTGCGCATCGACGCGTGTGAACCGCCGCGGCACCTCGCCGTGTCGATGATCGACGAATACGGCGACTGGCTGCTGGAGCTGTCGCTGACCGAGACCGACGGCACCACCGAGCTGCGGTTCGTGCAGCACCTGAGCAGCGTGGAGGGCATCGCCGAGGTGGGCGCCGGTTGGGAGTACTACCTGGACCTGCTGGTCGCCTCCCGCGACGGCTCGCCCCGCCCGCAGTTCGACGACTACCACCCGGCGATGCAGCAGTACTACCAGGGGCTGGCCGCCGCGACGGCCGGCTAGGGGTCGACTTCCCGCCGCAGCCTGGCGAACTCGGCGGTCAGCGCCGGCAGGGGAAAGTGCGCGTTCAGGCCGCTGGGGTTCGGCAGCACCCAGACCCGGGCCGGCCCGAGCGGTTCCGGTCGCGGACCCAGGCCGGCCGTCGGTCGGGCGAAGGCGACCCGGTACGCGGTCACCCCGAGGATCGCCACCCACCGCGGCCGGTAGCGCTCGGCCTTCACCGCCAATCCGGTGACCCCGGCCACCAACTCCTCCGACGTCAGCTCGGCGGCACGGGCGGTGGCCCGGTTGCTCAGGCTGGTGATGCCCAGACCCTGCCGCAGCAGCTCGTCGCTCTCCCACGAGCGCAGCTGGCGGTCGGTGAAGCCAGCCCCGTGCAGGGCCGGCCAGAAGCGGCTGCCCCGGCGGGCGAACGGCTGCCCCACGGCGGCCGAGTAGAGGCCCGGGTTGTAGCCGCAGAACAGCACGCGCAGCCCGGGACCGATGATGTCCGGCAGACCCCGGCCGGCGGCCGCCGCCACCTCCTGCCGGGTCGGCCGTCGCGGCGGCGCCGCACGCTCCGCGTCCACAGCACCGATCCTGCCGTACGCCCCGGTGCCGGCACCGGGGCACGCCCTGACACAGTGACCGGATGCAGTCCGACGACCACCTCGCCGCCAGCCGCTACGCCCGGATGCGCTGGAACACCCCGCTCTCGCCGGAGCACGCCGCGCTGCTGCTGCAACGGCTCGACGTCCGCCCTGGCGCGCGCGTGCTCGACCTCGGCTGCGGCTGGGGTGAGCTGCTGCTGCGGGCGGTCGCCGCCGGCGGTGTGTCCGGCCCGGTCGCGACCCGGGGCGTCGGCGTCGACACCGACGACGATGCCCTCGCCCGAGGGCGGCGACTCGCCGCGGACCGGTCGCTGAACCGGCACGTCGCGTTCGTGACGGGGGAAGCGTCCGCCTGGCAGGAGCCGGCCGACCGGGTCCTCTGCATCGGTTCGGCACACGCCTTCGGCGGCACCGCGGCGGCCCTCGACGCCCTCGCCGCCGTGGTACGGCCCGGTGGGCGACTGCTGTTCGGCGACGCCTACTGGGAACGGTCCCCCACGGCGGAGATCGCCGAGGTCTTCGGCCCGGATGTCGCGACCCTCCCCGGGCTGGTCGAGGCCGCCCGCGAACGCGGCTGGCGGCTGCTGCACCTGAGCACCGCCGACCAGCGGGAGTGGGACGACTTCGAATCCAGCTGGCTCGCCGGCCGGCAGGAGTGGCTTTTGGCGTACCCGGAGGATCCCCGCGCGGCCGACGTCCGCGCGGAACTCGACGACCGGTTGCGCGGGTACGTGGACGGTTACCGAGGTGTCCTCGGCCTCGCCTACCTCGTCCTCGGCCGCTGACGGTCCGCCGTTGACCCCGCTCGTTACGCTGCGCGGGGTGAGCCCCGGACCGCGTCTCGCCCTGCCCTGGCGGATCGTCGTCGTGGCCACCGCCGCCGTGCTGGTCTGGCTGTTCCTGCGGGCTCTGCTCGACCGTGACTACGACCGGCCCACCCACGCGGTCGGGGCGGTGCTCACCACCGCTGTCGTCGTACCCCTGGTGGTTGTCGCCCGACGCGTCCTGGACCGACGCCCGTGGGCCGGTCTCGGGCTGCCGTCGCTGCGCGCCGGCTGGCGGCACCTGCTGCTCGGGATGGCCTGCTGGCTCGTCCCCGCGGCAGCGGGGTTCGCGCTCTGCCTCGGCTTCGGCTGGGTCGAGATCAGCGTCCGGACGTCCGTCGGGGATGTGCTGCGGGTGGCAGCGCTGCTGGTGGTGCTGGTCTTCCTGAAGGAGGCGCTGCCGGAGGAGCTGATCTTCCGTGGGTACCTGCAGCACAACCTCGCCACCCGGCTACCGGCCTGGCAGGCGGTCCTCGGGCAGGCGGCGCTGTTCACAGTGTTCGGGTTCCTCATCGGGGCCGCCAGATCCGTCGACCGACTGGCGCTCTTCTTCGTCTTCGCACTGCTGCTGGGCGCGTTCCGCGCCGTCACCGGCGACATCTGGGCCGGCGTCGGCCTGCACGTCGCCTTCCAGACGGTCGCTCAGCTCTTCGGTGACGTCGGGGCGGTCTTCGACGTGGTCGGCGCGGACGTCCTGGCAGTGGTGGCCATGGGGGCCATTCCGTTCTCGGTCAGCTGGATGGTCCTGCGACACCGATACCGCGACCGCCTGAACTGGAACGCCCGCACACCGGAGCCGGTGCGCCAGAGCGGCTGAAGGGCGTCCGAGGCCGGCCGCTGCGACGGCCGGCCGCCGCAGCGGTGGGCTTGACGGGGCGTAGACATCGGAGGTTTACTGCGTCAACGATGCCAATCGATGAACTTTGATCGTCCACTGTGGGTGGTCTGAGATCGTCGGTTGGTTTCAGCGCCCCACCCCCACCACCCCGCATCACCTCAGCCGAGCATCGGCGGCCCGGCTTCCGCACCACCGCCATCGCGGCCTCCGGCCTGCCCGCGTGCACGCCCCTGAGGTCGACGCTCAGCAGAGGAGCACAACCATGCGTTCCCGTCCCCGCCTGTTGGCACTCGTCACCGGGCTGGCCGTCATGCTGGCCAGCCTGGTCGCCCTGCCGACCCCCGCATCGGCGGCACCACTGACCAAGGTCCTGGTGTTCAGCAAGACCGCCGGCTTCCGGCACTCGTCGATCCCCAACGGCATCGCCGCGATCCAGCAGCTCGGCGCCGCCAACGGCTTCACCGTGACGTCCACCGAGGACGCCGCCCAGTTCACGACCTCCAACCTGGCCCAGTACCAGGCGGTGGTCTTCTTGTCGACCACCGGCGACGTCCTCAACGCCAGCCAGCAGACCGCCTTCGAGTCGTACATCGCCGCCGGTGGCGGGTACGTCGGCGTGCACGCCGCCGCCGACACCGAGTACAACTGGCCGTGGTACGGCGCGCTGGTCGGCGCGTGGTTCGACTCGCACCCGGCGATCCAGAACGCCACGGTGAAGATCGAGGACCAGACCAACCCGTCGACCGCGCACCTCGGCACCACCTGGGTCCGCTCCGACGAGTGGTACAACTACCGCACCAACCCCCGCTCCAGCGCGCGGGTCCTCGCCAGCCTCGACGAGTCGTCCTACAGCGGCGGCAACATGAACGGCGACCACCCGATCACCTGGTGCAAGGCGTACGGCGGCGGACGGGCCTGGTACACGGGCCTCGGGCACACCGAGGCGTCGTACACCGACCCGAACTTCACCCGGATGCTGCTCGGCGGCCTCCAGGTCGCCGCGGGCTCGGTGACCGCCGACTGCTCGCCGCGTACGACGACCCCGCCGCCCACCGCCACCGGCTCGACCCTGCGGGCCCGGGCGAACAACCAGTACGTGAGCGCGCCCAACTCGACCACCGCGCTGATCGCCAACAAGGCCTCCGCCGGCACCACCGAGCGGTTCGACCTGGTCAACCTGGCCAACGGCAACGTGGCGCTGCGCGCCAAGGGCAACGGGCAGTTCGTCGCGGCCGAGAACGCCGGCGCTTCCGCGCTGATCGCCAACCGGGCCACCGCCGGCGCCTGGGAGACGTTCCAGCTCGTCCGCAACTCCGACGGCACGGTGAGCCTGCGGGCCACTGTGAACAACCGCTACGTCGCGGCCGACAACGGTGGGTCCTCCCCGCTGATCGCCAACCGGACCTCCATCGGCCAGTGGGAGAAGTTCGACCTGGTCACCACCAACTGACCTGATCCCCCGCTCGTTCTCCACCACCCCACCTGGTCGTGGTGCGCCCCCGCGCACCCGTCCCCCGGTCGTCGAGAAAGGACGATCATGCCCTCGTACCCCCGGCGCTGGCCCCGGGCGCTCTTCGCGGCGGTGCTCACCGTCGCGAGCGCGGCCCTCGCTGTGGCTGCACCGTCCACCGCCCAGGCGGTGGTGATTCCCGCCTCCGACTATCAACAGGTCAAGCTCGCCACCGGCTCCGCCGAGCTGGGTGAGGCCATGTCCCTGGCCGTGCTGCCCAACCGCTCGGTCCTGCACACCGCCCGAAACGGCGTGCTGCGGGTGACCGACGTGGCCGGCAACACCAAGACCTCCGGCACCCTGTCCGTCTACACGCACGACGAGGAGGGGTTGCAGGGCGTCGCCGTCGACCCCAACTTCGCCACCAACCGGTGGGTCTACCTGTACTACTCGCCCTCGCTGAGCACCCCGTCCGGGGACGCCCCGACCACCGGCTCGCAGTCCGACTGGGACCGGTGGAAGGGTCACCTGCGGTTGTCCCGGTTCACCCTCAACTCCGACGACACGCTCAACCTGGGCAGCGAGAAGATCGTGCTCCAGGTCGCCAACGACCGTGGGCAGTGCTGCCACGTCGGCGGTGACCTGGACTTCGACGCCGCCGGCAACCTGTACCTGACCACCGGCGACGACACCAACCCGTTCGAGTCGTCCGGCTACGCGCCGATCGACGAGCGGACCAACCGCAACCCGCAGTTCGACGCCCAGCGCACCGCCGCCAACACCAACGACCTGCGGGGCAAGCTGCTGCGGATCAAGCCGCAGGCGGACGGCACGTACACCATCCCGTCGGGCAACCTGTTCGCGCCCGGCACGGCCAACACCCGTCCGGAGATCTACGCGATGGGTCTGCGCAACCCGTTCCGGATGAGCGTCGACAAGGCCACGGGTGTCGTCTACCTCGGCGACTACGGCCCCGACGCCGGGTCCACGAACTCCAGCCGCGGCCCGCAGGGTCAGGTGGAGTTCAACCGCATCGCCTCGCCGGGAAACTACGGCTGGCCGTACTGCACCGGCACCAACACCAGCACGGAAACATACAACGAATACACCTTCCCGTCCGGGCCGTCGCAGTCGAAGTACAACTGCACGGGCGGGCCGACCAACAACTCGTTCCGCAACACCGGCCTCGGCACGCTGCCCGCGGCGAAGCCGGCCTGGATCAAGTACGCCGGCGACTCCGGCTCACCGTCGGAGTTCGGCAGCGGCTCCGAATCGCCGATGGGCGGGCCGGTCTACCGGTACGACGCGTCGCTGAACTCCAGCATCAAGTTCCCGCAGTCACTCAACGGCCAGTTCTTCGCCGGCGAGTACGGCCGCCGCTGGATCAAGGCAATCGCTGTCAACTCCGACGGCTCGCGCGGGGAGATCTCCAACTTCCCGTGGTCCGGCACGCAGGTCATGGACATGGCCTTCGGCCCGGACGGGGCGCTGTACGTGCTGGACTACGGCACCGGCTCGAACAACCAGGCGCTATTCCGGATCGAGTACATCGGCGGCGGCAACCGCAACCCGATCGCTGTCGCCTCGGCGAACCCGACCTCGGGGGCCAACCCGCTGACCGTGAACTTCTCGTCGGCCGGCAGCTCCGACCCGGAGGGTGGGGCGCTGAGCTACCTGTGGACGTTCGGTGACGGCACCACGTCGACGGCGGCCAACCCCACCAAGACGTACACCACGAACGGCACGTACTCCCCCACGTTGAAAGTCACCGACCCGAATGGGTTGACCGGCACGGCGAGCCTGGTCATCACCGTCGGCAACACGGCCCCGACGGTGACGCTCACGTCGCCCGCCGATGGGCAGTTGTTCAGCTTCGGTGACACGGTGTCGTACCAGATCAGCGTGAGCGACCCGCAGGACGGCACGATCGACTGCTCCAAGGTCAGCCTGACGTACGCGTTGGGCCACGACAGTCACGCCCACCAGATCACCTCGAAGAACGGGTGCAGCGGCTCGATCACCCTACCGACCGACGGGGAGCACGACTCCGCGGCGAACATCTACGGGGTCTTCGACGCCGCCTACACCGACAACGGCGGGCTGACCACGCACAGCATCAAGACCCTGCAACCGAAGCACCGCCAGGGTGAGCACTTCGGTGCCACGTCGGGCGTGCAGGCCACCGACCACACCAACGCCGAGGGTGGCCGCACGGCCGGGTTCATCGAGAACAACGACTGGATCTCGTACCAGCCGTACAACCTGTCCAACGCGAACCGCATCACCGTGCGGGCGTCGTCGGCCGGTGCCGGCGGCACCATCGAGGTGCGGGCCGGGTCGGCCACCGGCTCGCTGCTGGGCACCGTCTCGGTGCCGGTGACCGGCAACTGGGAGACCTTCACCGAGGTGTCCGGCACGATCAGCAACCCACCCACCGCGTCGACGACGCTGTACCTGGTGTTCAAGGGCGGGTCGGGCTACCTGTTCGACGTGGACGCGTTCACCTTCGCCACCGGCACCGGTGGCAGCACGCCGGTGACCACGCTGCGGGCGCAGGTCAACAACCAGTACGTGTCGGCGGTCGGCAGCACCGCGCTGATCGCCAACAAGGCCAGCGTCGGCAGCACCGAGCAGTTCGACCGGGTGGACGCCGGCAACGGCGACATCGCGCTGCGGTCACGCGCCAACGGGCTCTACGTGTCGGCTACGAACGCCGGCGCCGCGGCGTTGGTCGCCAACGCCACGGCGATCGGGTCGTGGGAGAGGTTCCAGCTCATCACCAACTCGGACGGGACGGTGAGCCTGCGGGCCACTGTCAACAACCAGATCGTGTGCGCCGAGAACGCCGGGGCCGGATCCCTGATCGCCAACCGTACGGCGGTCGGGGCCTGGGAGAAATTCATCCTGACCACCGGCTGACCGGGGGTGCGGCACGGTAGGGCCCGGCCTGGTGACCGACCAGGTCGGGCCCTACGTCGTGAAGTAGGCGGCGCTCTGCGCGTCCGCCGGGTAGTAGGACTCCACCGCGATCTCCTCGATGGTGATGTCCGTCGGGGTGCCGAACGTGGTGATGGTCGAGAACAGCCGCAGCTCGCGCCCGTTGATCCGCAGGATCATCGGGATCACCACGTCGGCGTCGACCCGTTGACCCGTCGGCTCCTCCGGCAGCGGAGCCAGCAGTTCGTGGTAGAGCGCCGCCAGTTCCGTGTCGGGAGCGGCGGCGAGCTGGCGTGCGACGCGGCTGCGGAACACCGCCCGCACGTCCGCCAGGTTGACGACCAGGGACGCGAGCCCGCGCGGGTCCAGGCCCAGCCGGATCAGGTTCACCGGCGGCCGCAACAGGTCGGGGGCCACCTGCGCGAAGAACGGGTCGACAGCACTGTTGGTCAGCACGATGTTCCAGTGGCGGTCGAAGACCAGCGCCGGATACGGCTCGTGCGCCCGCAGCACCCTGCGGACCGCGTCGAGGGCACCGGACAGGGCGATGTCGTCAAGCGGGCGCTGCGCGTACCGGGGTGCGAAGCCGGCGGCGAGCAGCAACTGGTTGCGATCACGCAGCGGCACGTGCAGCTGGTCGGCGAGCCGCAGGATCATGTCGGCGCTCGGCGTGGACTTGCCGGTCTCGACCAGGCTGACGTGCCGGGCCGAGACATCCGCGGCGATCGCCAGGTCGAGTTGGCTGAGCCCTCGGCGCTTGCGCCACCGCCGTAGGAGTTCCCCGACCGCATACACGATCATGAGCCTACTCATCGTCGGTGCGGACGCCATGAAGTGCGATGTCATCGACAACCACCCGGGGCGGGGAAACACTTGCGCCCATGACGACCACCGAGAACAAGAGCATCGTCGGACGCGCGTTGGCAGGGCTGGTCGACACGGGCGACGTCGACACGCTCGCCTCGTTCCTGAGCGAGGACTTCATCCATCACCGGTCGGATTCGACGACCTCGACCAGGACACAGTGGCTCGCCGCCGTCCGCGCCGCGCTGGGCCCGACCGTCGGCATGCGGGTCGACATCCTGCACCTGCTGGCCGACGGTGACCACGTCGTGGTGCACTCGCGACGCCGACTACCCGACACGGGGCCGGAGATCGTGGTGGTCGACGTCCTGCGCATCGCCGAGGGGTCCATCGTGGAGGCGTGGGAGGTCATCGAACCGGCTGCCCACGCGACCGCCAACGGGACGTGGTGGAACCCGGCCGTCTAGATCGGGAAGTGGCCGCGACGCCAGTGCCAGTGGCCGCCGGCGCGCAGGTGGTCGACGATCGCGCGCTGGAGCACGGTGCGGCGCGGCAACTCGTCGAGCGGCGTGGTCAGGGTGCGGAACCCGAACCGCAGCATCTCGATGTCGGCGTCCGGCACCTCCGACTCCTGGTGGGGTTCCAGCTCGAACCGGCGCTGGAACCGCAGGATGTTGGAGTCCTCCGGAAGATACTCCCGCAGCTGCGGGTCGAGCAGCCACGAGCCGCAGAAAAACCTGGTGTAGCGCTCGTCGGGAAAGTGCCGGGGGAAGAACGCGCGAGCCTCGTCCAGCGACGCCGCCACCGCCTGCGGGGTCAACGGCCCCGATTCGGGGACGTGCAGGCCGAGGGCGCCGTCGCCGCGCTGGTACTGCAGCCGGCCCAGCTCGTAGAGGCCACCGCGCGAGTGCAGCGTCAGCCAGCTCTGCATGACCGGCCAGCCGTCACCGCGCATCCGTCGGTCGACGGCGAGGTTGCGGCCCAGGTCGGCGAGGGTCACCCAGGACACGGCATCGGGGACGCCGTGGTCGCTGTGGTACCCCCGCACCACGTCGACCAGGGCCAGGTACGCGTACACGTAGAGGTGCCGCCAGGCGGGCCCCCGCTCGCGCGGCAGCTCCGGGCCGGGCGGCAGCCAGTCGTAGCCCCCGAGGTCGGCGCGGACCACCGCGATCGAACGGTCGAGCAGCCAGCGCAGCTCCGCCGTCCACAGCGGAGAGCCCGGTTCCGGCCAGCCCGCCATGATCTCGGCGGCGTCGTCCGGAGGCACGGCGAGCCGGTCGAGGATCGCGGGTGCGTCCGCCTTCGCCGGCAACGGGGCGGACGGCCCGTCACCGGCGAGCCGGTGCACGCGGTCGACCTCCTCGACGGGCACGCCGAGCCGGGCGGCGATGTCGTCCAGATCCACGCCGACGAACTTACCGCCCGACGGGCATCTCAGGAGTCCGCCGGCACTCCGGCGTCGAGCTGCCCGATCATCGGCGCGAGGAGGTCGTTGAGTTCCCGGGCCAGCACCACCACGGCCCGGCGTGCCGCCGCGGCGACGTCGTCGTCCGGACCCTCGGGCGTCGGCGACAGCTCGGTGGCCAGCCGCCAGGCCGTCACCGCGAACGCGACGGGCGCGAAGTCTCCCCAGGAGTCGGTGAACTCGTCGATGCGGCCGCGCACCTCGGCCTCGTACCGGCCGCGCCCCTCGACGCCGTGCTCGCGGTCGAACTGCTCGTCCAGCCAGAAAGCGCGCGGATCCGACATCCTCGACCCCTGTTTGTGAGACCTTCTCGGACACAGCGCGGCGCGTCTCGCAGTCAGGCAACCGTCACTGACCGTATACGACACGCCCACTGTAGACCGTCGGTCCGAGCCTAGCGTCTGCGGAAGGACGTCGGAGCGCATCCGCTCCGGCCACGACCCCAGGAGGTCTCGTGCGTAGGCAACTCGGATCACTCTCGGCCGGCGTCATGCTGCTGGCGGCCGTCACCGTCGCGCAGCCGCCGGCCCAGGCCGGCGCGACCGCCGACGTCGGGTCCGCGACGGTGGCCGAGGCCCGCGCCACCATCCACGGGCGGCCGTCCACCGACGCCGACGCCGCGGCGAGGTCGAGCACCGCCTACTGGACCCCCGAGCGGATGCGAGCGGCACGACCCGCACCCATGCCGGACGGGATCGACGCACCCGACGGGGAGGCCACCGACCGCCCCGGTCGAGTCGGCGCGCCCCGCGACGTGGCAACGCCGGCGGCACCCTTGTCCTCCACCGCCACGGTGAGCGCGGCTCCGGCGGGCAGCGGTCAGGCGACCCAGGCGGTGAACGCCTCGCCCGGCGTCGGACGGGTCTTCTTCACCCACCACAACGAGGACTTCTTCTGCTCCGGTGCCACCATCAACAACCCCCAGGCGAACCTGGTGTCCACCGCCGGCCACTGCGTACACCCGGGTGACGGCGGGTCGGTCTGGTTCGACAACTGGGTGTACGCGCCGGAGTTCACCGAGGGCGAGCCGCTGCACGGCCTCTGGTCGGCCAAGGAGTTCACCTCGGTGGAGGGCTGGGTCGACTGGGGCTACCTCTGGTGGGACTTCGCGTTCGTCACCATGCACCCCCTCGGCGGCGACCGACTCGTGCACGTCACCGGCGGGCAGGGGCTCAGCGTCAACAAGTCCAAGTCGTTCTCCGCGATGCTGCTCGGCTACCCGGGCGAGCCGCCCTTCGACGGGCAGTCGCAGTTCTTCTCCTCCGGCACCACCAAGGTCGCCGGGGCGCAACGGATCAAGCTGAAGGACTGCCCGCTCAACAAGGGCGCGAGCGGCGGCCCCTTCCTGCGCGCCTGGGACAACGACCTCCGGTTCGGGTTCGTCAACTCGGTGATGTCGTACAAGTTCTCGGGGAACATGTACGGCCCCTACTTCGACGACGACGTCCTGGACATCTACAACGTCGCGAAGAACAAGCAGTGACCCGCCCGGCGGCGCCCGTGGGTTGACAAGACACGGGTTCCAGAGTGGACGATGCACCGTGCGAATTCTCGTGGTGGGTGGCAGCGGGCTGATCGGCGCTCACGTCGTGGACGTCCTCCGCGCGGGTGGTCACGCCGCGACCACCGTGGCGCGGACCGCCCAACCGGGCGTCGACCACCTGCTCGATGTCGGGTCCGCCTCGGTCGACGACCTGCGGTCGTTGCTCGCCGGGCACGACGGCGTCGTGTACGCCACCCGCACCGACGAGCAACGGCCGCTGCCCAAGCCGATCTATCCCGAGTTCCGGCGCGCCAACGTCGACCCGGTGGTGCGCCTGCTCACCGCCGCCCGCCTCGAAGGGCTCACCCGGGGCGTCGTGATGGGCTCCTACTACACCTACTTCGACCGGCTCCACCCGCAGTGGCGCCTCGCCGAACGGCACACGTACATCCGGTGCCGCCTGGAGCAGGCCCGGGAGGGGCGGGCGGCCGCCGGCGAGGGCCTTGCGGTCGCCGTCCTCGAACTGCCCTTCGTCTTCGGTCGGGCCGGCGACCGGCTGCCCAACTGGGCGCCTCCGCTGGACCGGTGGGCCCGCTCGCGTACCCCACTGCTCGCCCCGACCGGCGGTAGCGCCGCGGCCTCCGCCCGCAGCGTGGCCGAGGTCGCGGTCGACGCCCTGGAGCGGGCGAGCGGCGCGGACATCCCGGTCGCCGACGAGAACCTCACCTGGGCCGACATGCTCGCGCGCATCGCCGACGCGGTCGGTCGGCCCCGCCGGGTCGGCCGCCTGCCGGCCGGCGCGGCGCGGGCCGCGCTGCGACTCGGCGGCGCGGCACAGGCCCTCGGCCGAAGGGAGTCCGGGGTGAACCCGACCTACCTGGGCGATCTCCTGCTCGCCAACCTGTTCATCGAGCCGACAAGCGGCCGTCCGTTGGACCCGGCGCTACGCGAGACCTTCCGGAGCGCCTGACCCCCCTTGGCACCGATCACCCGGTGATGGCGCCGCGAGGTCGACGATCTCGTGCACCAGTGGTGAGCGGTTGTCCTCGGCCCAGGCCAGGCACACCTGGTTGGGCCGAGGTCGGCGACGGCCACGTGGACGACGTCCGACGGCGGCGTCAGCGGAGCTGTTCGGCCAGGCCGACGATGATGCCCTCGGGGCCGCGCACGTAGCAGAGCCGGAAGATGTCCTCGTACCGCTCCACCTCGCCGACCAGTTCGGCGCCGTGGCCGCGCAGCCGGGCGACCACGTCGTCGATGTCGTCGACGGCGAACATGATCCGCCGAATGCCCAGCGTGTTCGCCGGCGCGTCCCTCGGTGCCGTGATGATCGCCGCCGGACGGTGGAACATCGCCAACTCGACCTTGCCGTGGCCGTCCGGGGTCCGCAGCATCGCCACCTCCTGCCGGACGTCGTCGATCCCGATGACCCGCTCCACCCACCGCCCCTCGACCGGTCCCCGCCCCTCCAACTCCATGCCGAGTTCGACGAAGAACGCGATGACCGCGTCAAGGTCCTCGACCACGATGAGGACGTTGTCCATCCGCTGGATCGCCATGCCGCATCTCCCTGCTCTGCTGCGATCACGATGACCGCATCCTCCCTGAAGACGGAGCCACCCGGCCGTTTTCGACACACAGAGCGGGCTTTCCGCAGTCCTCATCAGCGGGTGAGCAATCCCGGTCCCACTCCGTCGAGGCGGTGCTACGTCCCGAGTAGCAGCGTGAGCCCTTCCTCAGCCGCCATAACGGCACCGCCGAACTCCGCCTGCGCGGCGGCCACCGCCACCTCCCGGTCGTTGCCCGGCCAGAAGTGGGTGAGCATCAGGCGGCGGGCGCCCGCCCGACGAGCCCACCGACCAGCCTCGGTGGAGGTCAACAGGTTTCGGGTGGGACGGCTCGTCTCGCCGTCGTGATCCGTCGCCTCGACGATGAACAGGTCGGCGTCACGTCCCAGCTCGGCCAGCGCGGAAGTAGGCCCGGTGTCCCCGGAGTAGGCCAGGACGATCCCGTCGGCCGCGATCCGGACGCCGGCGTTGGGCACGAAGTGCGGGAGAGACAGCCCGGTCAGGTCGAACGGCCCGACCCGGTAGCCGCCGGGTAACGGGTGCAGGTCGAAGACCGCCTGTAGATCGGCGTCGGGCTCCAAGCCGCTGAGCCGGTCGAGCACGCCGGGCGGGCAGAACAGCGGCAGCCGTGGTCCCCCGGGCTGACCGTAGAACCGCATCCTGAACAGAGCGTGCAGGTCAACGCAGTGATCCGGGTGCTCGTGGGTGACGACGACAGCGTCCAGCACACCGTCCGGCCAGTGTTCGAGCAGCCGCGGCAGCGTGGAATAGCCCAGGTCGAACACCAAGCGGTAGCCGTCCCAGTCCACCGCGAAACCGCTGCAGGCGCGGCCGGGTTCGGGGAAGCCACCGCAACTACCAAGCACTGTGACCTGTCGCATCCCGGTAGCGTCCCACCTGGAGGGCCGGGGCCGCATGCCAGGGCAGGACCGTCCCGGCGGCACGCTGGCACTCAGCGACCGCCCGGACGTACCTCAGGTGCAGGTCAGGGCACCTGCGCCCGTTACTTGGCGTTGAAGTAGTTGGCCTCCGGGTGGTGGACCACGATCGCGTCGGTGGCCTGTTCCGGCATCAGCTGGAACTCCTCGGACAGCTCGACCCCGATCCGGTCCGCGCCGAGCAGATCCATGATCTTCGCCCGGTCCTCCAGGTCGGGGCAGGCCGGGTAGCCGAACGCGTACCGGCAACCCCGGTAGTCGTTGTGCAGGATGCCGGCCAGGTCCGCCGGGTCGTCGTGCCCCAGCGGGCGACCGTCGGGCAGGGTCATCTCGGCGCGGATGCGCTGGTGCCAGTATTCGGCGAGCGCCTCGGTGAGCTGCACGGAGAGCCCGTGCACCTCCAGGTAGTCGCGGTACTCGTTGCGGGCGAACAGCTTCGCCGCGTACTCACTGACCGGCTGACCCACGGTGACCAGTTGCAACGCGACCACATCGAGCTGCTCGCCCCGCGGCTTGAAGAAGTCCGCCAGGCAGAGCCGCCGCTCCTGCCGCTGCCGGGGGAAGGAGAACCGGGCGCGCTCCGCGTGCCCGTTCTCGTCGAGCACCACCAGGTCGTTGCCTTCGGAGTACGCGGGGAAGTAGCCGTACACCACGGCTGCCTCAAGGACCTGGTCGGCGATCAACCGGTCCAGCCAGTACCGCAGGCGCGGACGGCCCTCGGTCTCGACAAGCTCCTCGTAGGAGGGTCCGCTGCCGCCCCGGGCGCCGCGCAGGCCCCACTGCCCGGAGAAGGTGGCCCGCTCGTCGAGCAGCGCCGCGTAGTCGGCCATCGACACGCCCTTGACGACCCGGGTGCCGAAGAACGGCGGGGTGGGCACCGCCACGTCGGCGGCCACGTCGGAGCGGACGGAGGAGTCGTGCAGCTCCGGCAGCGACGTGCTGACCACCGAGCGCTGCCGTTCCCGGCGCGCCCGCCGGGCCGCGAGGGCCGCCTCCCGCTCGGGGTCGATCACCGGCGCGCCGCCGCGCTTGGCGGTCATCACCCGGTCCATCAGGGACAGACCCTCGAACGCGTCCCGCGCGTAGTGCACCTGCCCGGGGAACATCGCGCGCAGGTCGTCCTCGACGTACGCGCGGGTCAGCGCCGCCCCACCCAACAGGACGGGCCAACGCTCGGCGACCCCCCGGGTGGCCATCTCGGCCAGGTTCTCCTTCATGATGACGGTGCTCTTCACCAGCAGCCCGGACATGCCGATCGCGTCGGCGCGGTGCTGCTCGGCAGCGTCCAGGATGGCGCTGATCGGCTGCTTGATGCCGATGTTCACCACCTCGTAGCCGTTGTTGGACAGGATGATGTCGACCAGGTTCTTGCCGATGTCGTGCACGTCGCCGCGCACTGTGGCGAGCACGATGCGGCCCTTTCCGCCGTCCTCCGCGGTCTCCATGTGCGGTTCCAGGTAGGCCACCGCGGTCTTCATCACCTCGGCGGACTGGAGCACGAACGGCAGCTGCATCTGGCCGGAACCGAACAGCTCGCCGACCACCTTCATGCCGTCCAGCAGGATGTCGTTGATGATCGACAGTGGGGACCGGCCGCCGGCCATCGCGTCGTCCAGGTCGGCCTCCAGGCCGTTGCGCTCACCGTCGATGATCCGCCGCTTGAGCCGTTCGTCCAGCGGCAGCGCGGCCAACTCCTGGGCCCGGCTGGCCCGGGCGCTGGTCACGTCGACACCCTCGAACAGCTCCAGGAACCGCTGCACCGGGTCGTACCCCTCGCGGCGCCGGTCGTAGACCAGGTCCAGGGCGACCTCGCGCTGCTCGTCGGGGATCTTCGACATCGGCAGGATCTTGCTGGCGTGCACGATCGCCGACGTCAGGCCGGCCTGCACGCACTCGTGCAGGAACACCGAGTTGAGCACCTGCCGGGCCGCCGGGTTGAGGCCGAAGGAGATGTTCGAGATGCCCAGGGTGAAGTTGACGCCCGGGTAGCGGCTGGCGA
Source organism: Micromonospora sp. DH14 (assembly GCF_029809455.1). NCBI lineage: Bacteria > Bacillati > Actinomycetota > Actinomycetes > Micromonosporales > Micromonosporaceae > Micromonospora > Micromonospora sp. DH14. The sequence goes on from NZ_JARVKT010000005.1 coordinate 124,488, forward strand.
TCTCGCGGATCGCCTCGATCGTCTCGAGGCCGTCGCGGCGGGTCTCCTCCTGCCCGGTGGCGATCGGGAAGGTCAGCGCGTCGATCAGGATGTCGGAACGGTCCACCCCCCACCGGCCGGTCAGGTCGTCGATCAACCGCGTCGCGACCCGGACCTTCCACTCCTGGGTACGGGCCTGGCCCTCCTCGTCGATGAGCAGCGCCACCACCGCCGCGCCGTGCTCGCGGACGATCGGCATCACCCGCGCGTACCGGGACTCGGGGCCGTCGCCGTCCTCGAAGTTCACCGAGTTGACCACGCACCGCCCGCCGAGCATCTCCAGCCCGGCCTCGACGACCGCCGGCTCGGTGGAGTCCAACATGATGGGCAGGGTCGACGCGGTGGCGAACCTGCCGGCCAGCTCCCGCATGTCCTGGGTGCCGTCGCGGCCGACGTAGTCCACGCAGAGGTCGAGCAGGTGCGAGCCGTCGCGCGCCTGGCTGCGGGCGATCTCCACGCAGGCCCGCCAGTCACCGGCGAGCATCGCCTCCCGGAACGCCTTCGAGCCGTTGGCGTTGGTCCGCTCCCCCACCATCAGCACCGACGCGTCCTGGGCGAACGGCACCGGGTGGTACACCGAGGACACACCCGCCTCGTGTCGGGGCTCGCGGGCCGGGGCGGTCACGCCGTGCAGCCGCTCGGACAGCACCTGGATGTGCTCCGGGGTGGTGCCGCAGCAGCCGCCGACAAGCCCCACGCCGTACTCGGTGACGAACCGCTCCAGGGCCTCGGCCAGCTCCACGGGAGTCAGCGGGAAGTACGCCCCGTCGGCGGTCAGCACCGGCAGGCCGGCGTTCGGCATCACCGACAGCGGGATGCGGGAGTGCTGCGACAAATACCGCAGGTGCTCGCTCATCTCGGCCGGGCCGGTCGAGCAGTTGAGCCCGATCAGGTCCACGCCGAGCGGTTCGATCGCGGCCAGGGCCGCACCGATCTCGCTGCCGACCAGCATCGTGCCGGTGGTCTCCACGGCGACGTGACAGATGATCGGCACCGACTGGCCCAGCTCGGCCATCGCCCGCTTCGACCCGACCACCGCCGCCTTGACCTGGAGCAGGTCCTGGCAGGTCTCGATGATCAGCGCGTCCGCGCCGCCGGCGATCAGACCGGCGGCGTTCTCCTGGTAGGCGTCGCGCAGGGTCGAGTAGTCGGCGTGCCCGAGGGTCGGCAGCTTGGTGCCCGGCCCGATCGAGCCGAGCACGAACCGGGGCCGCTGCGGGGTGCTGGCCGCGTCGGCGGCCTCCCGGGCGATCCGGGCACCCGCCTCGGACAACTCGCGGATGCGCTGCGGGATGTCGTACTCGGCGAGGTTGGCGAGATTGGCGCCGAAGGTGTTGGTCTCCACGCAGTCCGCGCCGGCGGCCAGGTAGGCGTCGTGCACCCCGCGCACCACGTCCGGGCGGGTGACGTTGAGGATCTCGTTGCACCCCTCGAGCCCGTCGAAGTCGTCGAGCGTGAGGTCCGCGGCCTGGAGCATCGTGCCCATCGCACCGTCGGCGATGAGAACCCGCTCAGCCAGCACATCCATCAATGAAGTCCGCACCCGTTCAGGTTAGTGCGATTCGGCCGGACTCCACGACCATCCTCGAGCGATCCCCTATTGTGTCACGGGGATCACCCTGTCTGGTTCGTTCGGGTATGACCTGCTGTCGGAGCGGCCGACCGGCGCGGCCGACGGGCCGTGCCCCCGCCCTGCACGTAGGCTGACGGACGTGAAGGACAACAGGGACGCCACCGTGCACCACGGCATGACGACCGGGCGCGGTCCCGGCGCCGGCCGCGACGAGCAGGGTGAGGTGACGGCGTGACCGAGTTCGACGGACTGCCGGTGCTGCGGTCCCCCGTGGCGATCGCCGCGTTCGAGGGCTGGAACGACGCCGCCGACGCGTCCACCGCCGCCGTCGAGCACCTGGAGCAGGTCTGGAACGCCCGGCAGATCGCCGAGCTGGATCCGGAGGACTTCTACGACTTCCAGGTCAGCCGGCCCACCATCACGATGGCCGACGGGGAGACCCGGCGGGTGGAGTGGCCGACGACCCGGTTCATGGTGGCCAGCCCGGAGGGCACCGACCGTGACGTGGTGCTGATCCGCGGCATCGAGCCGAGCATGCGCTGGCGGACGTTCTGCGAGCAGGTGCTGGAGATCTGCCACAGCCTGGAGGTGGAACGGGTGGTGCTGCTCGGCGCGTTGCTGGCAGACGTTCCGTACACCCGGCCGCTGCCGATCAGCGGCAGCGCCTCCGACGCGCAGGCCGCCGAGCGCTACCAACTGACCCCCACCCGGTACGACGGCCCGACCGGCATCGTCGGCGTGCTGCACGACGCGTGCACCCGCGCCGAGGTGGACGCCGTCTCGTTCTGGGTGCACGTGCCGCACTACGCCAACAACCCGCCCTGCCCGAAGGCCACCCTCGCCCTGCTGCACCGGGTCGAGGAGGTCGTCGACCTGCCGGTGCCGATGGCCGACCTGGCCGAGGAGTCCGCCGAGTGGGAGCAACGGGTGCGCAGCGCCGCCGAGCAGGACGCCGAGTTGGGCGAGTACGTCCGCGAGCTGGAGGAACGGGTCGGCGACGAGGGCATCACCCCGTTGACCGGCGACGAGATCGCCCAGGAGTTCGAGAAGTACCTGCGCCGCCGGGGCGGTTCCGCCGGCCCCACCGCCGGTTCCTGGTAGCCGCCGCTCCGCTGCGGGCCTTCGGACCTTCCGGTCCGGAGGCCCGTTTTGGTGTGTCCGGGGTGGCGCCGTCACACCCGCTAGGGCATCCTAGGAACCTAGATGTGATCAAGGAGGCGGGTGTGCAGATCAATCCCGGGGCCGCCGAGTTCCCGCACCGACAGATCGCCGCGCAGCTCAAGGCCCAGGTCCGCCGCGGCGACTGGGGGCCGGGCGAGCGGCTGCCGTCCATCCCGGCCATCGCCGAGATGTTCGGCGTCGCCAAGCAGACCGTGCAACGCGCCGTCGACCAGCTGCGGGTCGAGGGCATCCTGATCACCAAACCCGGCTCCGGTACGTACGTCCGGGGCACCCGCCGCCGGCTCAACCGCCTCTCCCGGGGCCGCTACGGCGGCTTCCGCGGCTACCACACCGACCTGGCCGCCCGGTACCGGCAGCAGCTCGTCTCCGTCGGGCCCGCCCCCGCCCCCGCCGAGGTGGCCGACGCCTTCGGCGTGTCCGACGGCACCAGCCTGCTCTGCCGCCGGCACCTCGTGCGCACCGACGACTCCCCCGTCGAGGTGGGCGCCTCCTGGTTCCTGCCCCGCGACACCGCCGGCACCTCCCTGGAGCGCACCGAGGCGTTCGGCCGGCCGCTCTACCAGGAGGCCGAGGAAGCCACCGGGCGGCGCTACGTCTCGGCCACCGACACGATCAGCGCCCGCCAGCCGAGCCGGGAGGAGGCCGAGATCCTCCAGATCCGACCCGACACCCCCGTGCTGCACCTGCTGCACGTCGCGTACGACGCGCACCGCAAGCCGATCGAGGTGTCCCAGGCGACCTGGCCCGGCCCGATGACCACGCTCACCGAGGAGTACAAGATCCCGGGCCCGACCCCCGACCCGGAGCCCGACCCCGGCCTGGTCCTGGGCTAGTTCTCCGCCACGGGCCGCGAGATGCGGCCTGATTCTCTTGCGCCGACAAGTCTGTAATGCACAGCTAACTTCATGACAGACGAATCCGCTTCCCAGGCGGACGGGCCACACGAGCTGTTGGCGGCCGTGCGCGACCTGACCCGTCAGGTCCGCGCCGCCCAACGCGGCACCTGGTTTCCGCTGCTGGTCCTCGCGGTGATCACCCTGGTCGCGATACCCGTCTACCGGTACGCCCCCTACCTCGACGTGTTCCGCACCTGCCGATACCGCCCGCAGCACACGGTCTGCGTCGCACCCAACCCGGCGGAGCTCGGGTACTGGACGATCGCGCTGGTGCTCGCCTACGCGGCGATCGCCGGCTTCTACATAAGACGGTCCCGACTGCGCGGCGTGGGCACCCCGATCCGCCCCTACATCGCCGTCGGCGTCGCGTTGGCAGTTCTGATGGCGGCCGTGTCGATCTGGCTGACGTTCCACCCACTCCTCCCCGTGCCCACCGACCCCTTCTCCACCGACCCGGTCGAGATCGAGGTCGGGCCGACGGCCTGGCTCGTCAACGGGCTGGCCAGTCCGACAGCGGTCATCGCGCTGGCGCTGCTGGTGCTCGCGTGGGTCGAACGCAACTGGGCGCTGCTGGCCTACAGCCTCGCCTACCTGGCGATCGTGATGGTGATGGGCGGCCAGGTCATCCATTCGACCTCACCGTGGTATTTCCTGCCGCACCTGCTCGTTCCGGCAGCTCTGCTGCTGCTCGGCAGTGCCGCCTTCGCCGTGTTCCGGCCGAGCACCGAGGCTCCGGTGCGATGACCGTCCATCCCACCAACGGCCTCGACGACGTGGTCCACCAGCGCGTCCGGCTGGGCATCCTGGCCATCGCGCACCAGGCCCACCCGGTCGAGTTCGGCTTCCTGCGCACCACCCTGCAGCTGACCGCAGGCAACCTCGGGCAGCACCTGACCGTCCTGGAGAAGGCCGAGCTGATCCAGATCGAGAAGGGATACGAGGGCAAGCGCCCACGCACCTGGGTGACTCTCACCGCTGCCGGCAAGGCAGCGCTGCGCGCTGAGATCGCCCACCTCAAGCAACTCATCCATCAGGTCGAACAAGCGGAGACGGCACCGACCGGTGACGGGTGAACGGCGCGCAGTCGATGGTGCAACTACACCCTCGGTGTATACACTGCGATTATATCGATGACCGGAGCGCTCCGCTGCGGCGTCGAACAACCCAGGGGAGGACGGATGACAGTCGTGCAGCCGGTCGGTGACCGGGGAATGACGCGCCGCGGCCTTGTCGGAGCCGCGCTGGCGGCCGGGGTCAGCGTGCCGCTGGGCATAGCCGGTCGGGCCACGGCGGCCACCGCCGATCCGGGTCCGGTCCGGCTCACCCTGCCCGCGCCGACCGGGCCCTACCGCGTGGGCACGGTGCCGCTGCACCTGGTCGACCGGTCGCAGCCGGACCCGCTGGCCGGGCCGGGGCGATACCGGGAGCTGATGGTCAGCGTCTGGTACCCCGCCCGGGACGTGCGGCGGTACGCGCTCGCACCGTGGATGACCGCCGCCTCGATGCGTACGCTGCTGGACTCCGCCGGCTTCGACCCCGACGCCGCGCTGGCGCCACTGACCGCCGGCCACCAGGGCGCCCCGGTGCGGCACTCGGGCCGCCGGCTGCCGGTGGTCCTGTACTCGCACGGCAGCGGCAGCCACCGGTCGGACACCACCATCGTGGTCCAGGAACTGGCCAGTCACGGGTACGTGGTGGTCACGGTGGACCACACCTACGACGGGTACAGCGAGTTCCCCGACGGCCGAGTCACCGTCGAGGAGGACGACTACCACGCCACCCCGTGGACCTACACCCGCGACGTCCGGTTCGTCCTCGACCAGATCACCGAGCTGGCCGCCGGGGGCAACCCCGACGTCGGGCAGGCACGGCTACCGGCCGGGCTGGGCCCCGCCCTCGACCTGAAGCGCATCGGCATGTTCGGCTGGTCGAAGGGCGGCACCGCCACGGCCCTGACCATGGGCACCGACCAGCGGATCCAGGCGGGGTTGAGCCTCGACGGCCCGATGCAGTCGCAACCGCTGCCCAGCACCGACCTGCACCGGCCGTTCATGCTGATGACGGCGGCGTTCACGCGGGCCACGGAGCCCCCCGTCGCCGAGTTCTTCACGCACCTGCGCGGATGGCGGCTCAACATCCACGCCGCGGGAGCGGTCCACTCGTCGTACGGCGACAACCAGTGGCTGGTGCCGCAACTGGCCCGGGTCATCGGCATGAGCGACGAGGAACTCACCGGGTGGATCGGCACTCTCGACCCGTCCCGCGCGGTCCGCATCGGGCAGGCGTACCCGCTGGCGTTCTTCGACCGGCACCTCCGGCACCGGGGCAGCCACCTGCTCAGCGGCCCGAGCCGGCGCTTCCCCGAGGTGACATTCGTTCCCTGACCCGGCCGCTGAGCCCTCTGTCGATCATGGAGTTGTGGCGCCTCGCGTAAGGGGCGCGGCACCGCTCATCGCCCACCACAACTCCATGATCGACGCGGGCGGGGCGTGGCCCGGTGCGCAAGGGCTAGAGGCGGATGCCGAGGAGGGCGTCCACCGTGTTCGCGAAGAGCGCGGGGGCCTCCGGGTCGTCCGTGGCGCCGGCCAGGGCCGCCTCGGCCCAGCGGTCGGCCACCGCCAGCGCGCCGGGAGTGTCGAGGTCGTCGGCCAGTCGGGCGCGTACCCCGGCCAGCAGCTCAGCCCCGGACGGCCCGGCGGGCGCGGCGGCGGCCCGCCGCCAACGGTCCAGACGCTCGTACGCGGCGGCGAGCAGCTCGTCGGTCCAGGTACGGTCGCTGCGGTAGTGCCCGGAGATCAGCGCCAGCCGGATCGCCATCGGGTCGACCTTGTCGGCGCGCAGCCGGGACACGAAGACCAGGTTGCCCCGGGACTTGGACATCTTCTCGCCGTCCAGGCCGATCATCCCGGCGTGCACGTAGTGCTCGGCGAACGGCGCCTGACCGGTGAGCCGCTCGGCGTGCGCGGCGGACGCCTCGTGGTGCGGGAAGAGCAGGTCGTTGCCGCCGCCCTGCACGTCGATCCGGTCGCCGAGCAGGTTGAGCGCGATCACCGCGCACTCGATGTGCCAGCCGGGGCGGCCCGGGCCCAGCTCGCCGCCCGGCCAGGACGGCTCGCCCTCGCGGGCACCACGCCACAGCAGCGGGTCCAGTGGGTCCCGCTTGCCGGCCCGGTCGGGGTCGCCGCCGCGCTCCGGGAAGATCTCCAGCATCTGCTCGCGGGTCAGGTTCGACTCGTAGCCGAAGCGGGGCGTGGCGGAGATGTCGAAGTAGACGTCGCCGGTGCCGTCGTCGAGGCGGTACGCGGCACCGTCCTTGAGCAGCACCTCGACCTTCTCGACGATGTCCGGGATCGACTCGACGGCGCCCACGTAGTGCGCCGGCGGGATGATCCGCAGCGCCTCCATGTCCTCCCGGAACAGCGCCGTCTCGCGCATCGCCAGGACCACCCAGTCCTCGCCGTCGCGGGTGGCCCGCTCCAGCAGCGGGTCGTCGATGTCGGTGACGTTCTGCACGTAGCGCACCGGGCGGCCGGAGTCGCGCCACATCCGCTGCACCAGGTCGAACGTGATCATGGTGGCGGCGTGGCCGAGGTGGGTGGCGTCGTACGGGGTGATGCCGCAGACGTACATGCTTCCCGCGTCGGCCGGCTCACTCGGGTGGACACCCTGTCGCGCCGAGTCGTACAACGCCAGCGGCTCGCCCCTGCCCGGCAGCCGTGGCACCTCGTGTCCCGCCCAAGACTCCATGGGATCAGCCTAGCCAGCCCGGCGACGACGCCGGAGCACCCCACGGGTGATCAAGATGACAGCGGCTCACATGGGTGGCCAGGGCATCGCCGGCCAGTCCTCCGGCGGCAGCGGGAAGCTCCCGGTCTCGCGCAGCCGGTCCACCCGGGCGGCCACCCCGGCCACCTCGCTGATCGTCAGGTGGTCGGCCAGCTCCGCGCCGAGCGGCCCGGCGACCTGCCCGGCCAGCGTGTCGAGCATCTCCACGGCGTCCAGGGGCAACTGCTTGCCGGCCCAACCCCAGAGCACCGTGCGCAGCTTGTCCTCCACGTGGAAGCTCACCCCGTGGTCCACGCCGTAGATCCGGTCTTCGGCGCCGACGAGCACGTGACCGCCCTTGCGGTCGGCGTTGTTGAGCACCGCGTCGAGCACCGCGAGCCGGGCCAGCCGCGGGTCGTCGGCGTGGGCCAGGGCGTACGCGGCGCCGTCGTCGTCCCGGGCCGCGGCGATCGGGATCCAGCGTGGCGGCAGCTCCCCGGCGGGCAGGAAACCGACGAGCGCTTCGGCGTCCTCCGGCTCGTCGATCCACAGCTGGCAGGAGCCGGGGCCGAGCGGGCCGTCACGCAGCACGGTGGGCGGCACCAGACCCCACCCGGTGGCCCGGGAGACCAGGTACGCCGACACCTCCCGACCGGCCAGGGTGCCGTCGGGAAAGTCCCAGAGGGGGCGCTCGCCACGGACCGGCTTGTAGACGCAGCGGGCGGTCATCCCGTCCAGGGTCAGGATGCCGCGCAGCGTCGTGTTCGACGCGTCGACCAGCCGACCCTCCAGGTCGAGGACGCCGTCACGCAGCAGCCGCAGCGCGGCGTCGCCGTCCTGGCGAGGCTGGAGGCCGGACGAGGTCACCGGTGGTAACCGTTGTGCCGCGGGCAGAGGTGCCCGGCGGGGTCCAACGGTTGGCCGCAGAGCGGGCACGGTGGCCGGCCCGCGTTGACCACTCGCCGGGCCCGCTCGATGAACTGGCGGGTCGCCTGCGGGGTGAGCCGGACCCGGAGGCGATCGAGGTCCTCGTCCGGCTCGTCGTCCTCGTCGTCGTCTTCGTCGTCGTCCTCGTCGCCGAGCTCGACCTCGGGCTCCACCTCGCCCGCCGCGATCGCCTCGATCACCACGGTCGCGGTGTCCACGTCGAAGGCCAGCCCGAGGGTCCCGACCCGGAACTCCTCGTCGACCGGAGTGTCCAGCGGCTCGTTGTCGCCGATCACCGGCGCCAGCTCGGGGAGGTCCACCCCGAAGCGACGCTGCGCCTCGGTGAGCAACTCCTCCAGCTTCTCGGCGAGCAGGGACACCTGGACCTTCTCCAGCGCGACGCTGACCAGCCTGCCGCCGCCGCGGGCCTGCAGGAAGAACGTGCGCTCCCCCGGCGGCCCGACAGTCCCGGCGACGAACCGCTCCGGCGGTTCGAAGGCGTGCACCTGGTGGGTCATACCCACGACCCTATCCGGCCCGCCTGGGCACCGCGCACCCCACCGACGCGAATCGCCGCAGTGGCGGCGCGCCCGGCGTACCAGGGGCTGCACCGGGCGTGGCGGGCGTTGACGCCCCGGCCGGGGTTGGTGTGGTGACCCGCCTCACCGCGACGCACCCGCCCCGCCGCCGACGGCCGCGTCCGAGTCGGCCACCCGGCTCGCGCGCCGACGCCGTTTGGTCGGCGGCGGCACCAGCGCCGTCAGGTCGCCGCCGGTGTCGTTGAGGCGCACCAGGAACGGACGCAGCGGCGTGAACCGGATCGCCGTCACCGACGCCGGGTCGGCCACGATCCGCTGAAAGGCATCCAGGTGTACGCCGAGCGCGTCCGCCACGATGGCCTTGATCACGTCGCCGTGGCTGCAGGCCAGCCAGACCGCCTCGGGCCCGTGTTCGGCGTTCACCCGGGCGTCCCAGGAGCGCACCGCCGCCACGGCCCGCGCCGCCATCGCCGCCATCGCCTCCCCGCCCGGGAAGACGGCCGCGCTGGGGTGCTGCTGCACCACCGGCCAGAGCGGCTCCTTGGCGAGCTTCTTCAGCGGCTGGCCCTCCCAGCTGCCGTAGTCGCACTCGATCAGGCCGTCCTCGACGACCGGGGTGGCCTGCGGGAGCGCCAGCTCCAGGGTCTGCCGGCAGCGGATCAGCGGGCTGGTCACCACGGCGGCCAGTGGCACCTGCCGCAGCCGCTCGCCGACCGCGCTGGCCTGGGCGCGCCCGGTGTCGTCCAACTCGACCGGCTGGCGGCCGGCCAGACCGCCGTCCGCGTTCGCTGTCGTCCGGCCGTGTCGCAGAAGCAGGAGGGTCGCCACGGGACCACCCTATGACCTGTGCCCGACCGGGGTCGTCGCCCGCCGTCCTCGCCGGGTTCGCGTCGCCCGGGCCGATCCGGCGCGGGAGCGCCGGACAGGCGTGGAACCGCCGATCCGCCGCGAAACAGGCTGAGCGGCGTGACCGGGTCGATACAGTGCGTTGTGCCTGGCGTGTCCGGGGCCGCTGTCGGAGGGTGTGCAACGCGATGGGCGACTCGGCATTCGTGGGGCCGTCGTTCACCGCGGACCCGCAGGACGTGTACCGGGAGTTCCGGCATCCGCTGGTGGTCCTCGCCCTCACCACCGGCACCGCCGGGTTCGTCGACGCCTTCGCCTTCCTGCACTACGGGGCCTTCGTCGCCAACCAGTCGGGCAACGCCGTCCTGCTGGGCATCGGCCTGGCCGGCAGACACGCCGCCTGGCCCGAGTCCGCGGCCTCGCTGGTCGCGTTCGCCGTCGGGACGGGCGTCGTCTCGCAGGTCCGAGCGGCGCAGGGCCGGTGGTCGCAGTCCTCGCGGGGGCTCGCCTGCGCCGTGCTCGCCATGGCCCTCTGGACGGCGCTCAACGTGCTGCTCGACTATGGCCGGCAGGGCGGGCCGGCGCGGGTCGGGCTGGCCGCCGCCGGCGGTCTCGCCATGGGCGCGCTGGCGACGCTGTTCGCCCGTACCGCCGGGATCACCACTGCCGTCACCTACCAGTCGGGCACGGTGGCCAAACTCGGTGAACGCATCGGACGGTGGTTGCTCGGTCCGGACACCGGCCGATCGCGGGCACGGCAGGGCACCTTCCTGGGGCTGCTGGTGTTGACCTGCTACTCCGCCGGGGGCGGCCTCGGCACCGTGGCACAGCAACAGCCGCTCTGGGTGCCGGCCTGGGGAACGCTGGCCCTGGCCAGCCTGTCGCTGCTGCGTACCGGCCGGTGACGGTGGTCGGTGCCCAGACCCAGGATCAGCCGGGCGCCGAACATCACCCCGATCATCGGCGTGAACGCCTGCACGAGGGTGCCCACCCCGAACGCGGCGGCGGCGACCCACAGTGCTCCCGGCGGCCGATCCGGTCCGCGAGGTGACCACCGAGCAGCGCACCGACCAGCGCACCGGCGGTCACCCAGCTCGCCGCCGCCTCGACGGCGAAGGTGTTCGCGTCGAAGGTCTGGCGGATGTCGCGCAGCGCCCCGCTGATGACGCCCTGGTCGTAGCCGAAGAACGCGCCGGAGAGCGCGACGATCGCGAGGACCGCGATGAGGTTGCGCCGTGGCGGCCGGTCCCGCCCGCGCTGCGCGCCGCTGGCGGTCACCGTCGCCCCTCTCCCACGCGTCTGGGCTGGGACGTCATCCCCGACAGGGAAAGACTAGGTGCGTTCTGGGACCATTCATCCCAAATGCAGTGAAGTACGGCGGCATCCGGTGGACGCCGCACACGCACCGGCCTCCAACCCCACGGCGGGGATCAGAGGCCGGTGCGAGCGTGGGCGGATCAGGTGGCGCTGATCGTGCCCGTCATCAGCAGCGCGAGGACCAGGGTGCCCAGCGCGACCCGGTACAGCACGAAGACGTACAGGGTGTGGTGCGCCACGTACCGCAACAACCAGGCGATGGCCGCGTAGCCGATGCCGAACGCGATGATGGTGGCCACGATCATCTGCGCGACCGACGGGGTGGACGTGCCCGGCGCGGACGGTTCGAAGACGTCACCGAGACTGAACACGCCGGACATCACCACCGCCGGGATGGCCAGCAGGAACGAGTACCGGGCCGCCGCCTCCCGGGTCAGGTTGAGCAGCAGACCGGCGGTCAACGTCCCGCCGGAACGGGACACCCCGGGGATCAACGCCATGGCCTGGGCGAAACCCATCACGACGCCGTCCTTCATCCGGAAGTTCTCCAACGTCCGGGTCTGCCGCCCCCAGTACTCGGCGAACGCCAGCACGAACGCGAACACGATCAGGGTGGTCGCCACCAACCACAGGTTGCGCCCCGCCGTCTTGATCTGATCCTTGAAGAGGAACCCGAACAGCCCGATCGGGATCGAGCCGACGATCACGTACCAGCCCATCCGGTAGTCGAGGCTGGAGCGCACCGACCTGTCCCGGATGCCCACCAGCCAGGTCCGGGTGATCCGCCAGATGTCCTTCGCGAAGTAGATCAGCACGGCCGCCTCGGTGCCGAGCTGGGTGACCGCTGTGAACGACGCGCCGGCGTCGCGGTCGAAGAAGATCGCCGAGGTGATCCGCAGATGCCCCGACGAGCTGACCGGCAGGAACTCGGTCAGTCCCTGGACGATGCCCAGGACGATGGCTTCGACCCAGGTCACTCGCCGACTCCCGAGAGGTCCAGAGCCTCGGCGACGGTACGCAGGGTCTGCACACCGCTGTCCCGGTCGGCGACGAACAGGGTCACCGACAGCGTGGTGACGCCGGCGGCGGCGTACTCCCGCATCCGCTCGGCGATGCGCTCCTTCGGGCCGAGCAGCGAGGTGCGGTCGATGAACTCCATCGGCACCGCGGCGGCGGCGTCGCGCTGCCGCTTGGCCAGGTACAGGTCCTGCACCTCGCGGGCGGCGTCACCGTAGCCCATCCGGGTGGCGAGCTGGTTGTAGAAGTTCTGCTGGCGGCTGCCCATCCCGCCCACGTAGAGCGCGGCGTACCAGCGCACCAACTCGGCGCAGGAGGCGATGTCGTCGCCGACCACCACGGGCACCGACGGCACCACGTCGAACCCGGCCAGCTCCTTGCCGACCTTGGCCCGCCCGGCGCGCACCGAGGCGAGCTGCTCCTCGGCGAACTCCGGGGAGTAGAAGACGGCCAGCCAGCCGTCGGCGATCTCACCGGCCAGCTCCAGGTTCTTCGGGCCGACCGCGGCCAGGTAGATCGGTATGTGCTCGCGGGGTGGGTGGAAGCCCAGACGCAGGGCCTTGCCCGGGCCGTCCGGCAGCGGCAGCGTGTAGTGCTCGCCGTCGTACGCCACCTCCTTGCGGGCGATGGCCAGCTTGACGATGTCGACGAACTCGCGGGTCCGGGCGAGCGGCTTGGCGAACCGCACACCGTGCCAGCCCTCCGACACCTGCGGGCCGGACACGCCCAGGCCGAGCCGGAACCGGCCGCCGGAGAGCGCGTCGATGGTGGCTGCGGTCATCGCGGTGGCCGCCGGCGTACGGGCGGGGATCTGCATCACCGCGGCGCCGACGTCGATCCGTTCGGTCTGACCGGCCATCCACGCCAGCATGCTGGGCGAGTCGGAGCCGTACGCCTCCGCAGCCCACACCACCGAATAGCCCAGCCGGTCCGCCTCCTGGGCCAGCGCCAGGTGATCGGCCGGTGTGCTCCACGCCGTCTGATATCCGAGACTGAGCCCGAGTCGCACTGGTCCTCCCCCATCCGTGGCACAGGTCGCACCAGGTTACGCAATGCCGATAACGGCCTCGATCACCGGCTCGACACCTTTGATCCCCCCTCCGTCGGGGCAGCCCAGGGCGGCGGAACCGGCAGAACCGGCAGAGATACGGGAGCGAGGATATCCGTGGCGGCGGGTTCGAAATAAGGTTCACCCATGCAACAGCGACCGCTCGGCCGAAGCGGGCTGGCGGTTTCGCGGCTCGCGCTCGGCACCATGACCTGGGGCCGGGACACCGACGCCGACGATGCGGCCGCCCAGCTGAAGAGTTACCTGGACGCCGGCGGCAACCTGGTCGACACCGCCGACGTGTACGGCGACGGCGACGCCGAGTCGGTGATCGGCTCGCTGCTGGGCTCCCTCGTCCCCCGCGACGAGCTTCTGATCGCCACCAAGGCCGGGTTGCGCCCCGGCAGTGGCCGACGCCGTGACGGCTCCCGGGGGCACCTGCTGCGGACGTTGGACGCGTCGCTGCGCCGGCTCGGCACCGACCACGTCGACCTGTTCCAGGTGCACGGGTACGACCCGGACACCCCGCTGGAGGAGACCCTGGCCGCCCTGGACCACGCGGTGGCCAGCGGCAAGGTCCGCTACGTGGGGGTGTCGAACTTCTCCGGCTGGCAGACCGCGCGGGCCGCCGCCTGGCAGACCGCCTGGCCGGGGCGGGCGCCCGTGGTCGCGTCCCAGGTCGAATACTCGCTGCTGGAGCGGGGCGTGGAGCGGGAGGTCCTGCCCGCGTGCGACGCGCTCGGCCTCGGCGTGCTGCCCTGGTCGCCGCTGGGCCGAGGGGTGCTCACCGGCAAGTACCGGCACGGCCGTCCGGCCGACTCCCGGGCCGCGTCGCCGCACTTCGAACCATTCGTCGCCACCTACCTGGAGCCGCGCTGCTCCAGCATCGTGGAGGCGGTGGCGACCGCGGCCGGCGGGCTGGGGGTGTCGCCGCTGGAGGTGGCGTTGGCGTGGATCCGGGACCGGCCCGGCGTGACAGCGCCGATCCTCGGCGCCCGGACGGTGGGGCAACTGCTCGGCGCGCTCCAGGTGGAACGGATCACACTGCCCGAGGAGATCACCACCGCGCTGGACGACGTCTCCGCGGTGCCGGTGGGCTACCCGGAACGCGACGGCTGACCGGCGCGCCGGATCACTGCTGACCCGCCGGCCGGGTCACCGTTGGTCAGCGCGCCGGGGTCACGGCGTGGGGCGCTGCCCGGGGAGGTCCTGGATCGCGGTCAGGAAGCGCGACTGGTCGTCGCGCAGCGCCGGCTGGGTGAGCCGGATCCACGAGCCGTCGTCGAAGAAGACGGTGGAGGCGAGCTGCACGAGGCCGCTCGCACCCCGCTCGGAGTCGACCCGGGTCACCCGGTCGCGGCGCACACTCCACAGCACCCGCGGCTGACGCCGGTCGGGTCGGTCGGCGTCCGGGCGGGGGCCCATCCGCAGCAGGTGCAGGTGGGTGTCGGTCACCGCCAGCGGCGTGCCGCTGTAGCGCTCCAGGAACAGCAGCAGGCTGCCGGCGAGGGTGGCGAGGTCGCCGCTGAAGACGTACCGGCGGCGGTAGGCGATCTCGGCGAGCTGCTCGGCCAGCGGACGGTACTGGCTCAGCCGGACCAGCGCGCGAAACGCCTCCTGCTCCTCGGTGAGCGGGATCGGCTGCCGCTGGGCGGGTTGGTGGGGCAGCGCCGGTTCCGGTGCCGCCGACTCCGCCACGCCGGCGGCGAGGGCGCCGGCGTGGCCGGGCAGCATCAGCACACCCGCGGCCAGCCGCACCGGCGTGAGCACCGCGTCGACCCAGACCACCGGGTTGACGATGTTGAGCAGCCCGAACAGCACCTTCGGGTCGAGCGCCTCGGCCAGTTCCGCGCCGACGTCGTCGGCGAGCTGCCGACCGGCCTGATGGGTCTGCGACATGCGCACCGGCCCCAGCCCCACGTACCGCAGTTCCTGCCCGGTCAGCAGCGGCGCCACCAGGGCGCGCTCCGGCTCGTCGCTGGTGCGGAACTCGTCGCGCAGCTCGCGGGCCTTGTCCCGGGCGGCCCGCGCGCCGCCGAGCACCGCGTCGGTGAACCGGCCCAGCCGCCCGCGCTCCCCTGACATCACCCGTCGCCTCCCTAGCGGCCCGCCGGCTGGTCTGCCGGCGGCTGCCCGAAGACATTCTGGTCGATCCAGTCCGCGCCGCTCTGCACCGCCTGGTCGATCTGGTCGCCGACCTGCTCACTGCCGGGAACGGAGAGCCCGCTGGTCAACGCGACAGTCCCCCAGGTGACACCGTGGACGACCGAGTTCGGCACGTTCCACGGCAGGTTGGTCGCCCAGTCCCGGGCGATCACCCGGGCGCCGTCGGCGACCCCGTGCGCCCGCAACGCGGCGGCCCGGTCGAGGGCGCCCATGTCGAACGGGGAACCGGACTTGCCCAGCTTGTAGGTGCCCTTGGTGGGGTCGAGGAACTTGTGGTGCCACTTGTCGAGCTTGCCGGCGGCGCGGCGCTTGTCGGCGTACTTCTTGCCGGTGCGCAGCGCCTTCTGCATGTCGACCAGCTTGTCCAGGTGCGCCCGCAGCTTGCGCAGGTACAGCATCACCCGCTGGAGCAGGCGGATGACCTTCTGCAGGTGCACCGCGAGCGGCCGGATGACCTTCAGCATCCGGGTGACCACGATCAGGCCCCTGGTGACGGCCACGCCCACCCCGGCAGCCCAGGACGCGCCCATGGTGACCGGCGCCATCAGCAACGCCGTCACCAGCGTCACCAGCAGGAAGTTGACGAACTCCACGCAGAGGTCCACGAGCACGTCGTGCACGGTCTGCAGACCGTCGGCGACACTGCGCAGGTACTCCGCGGTCGCGGCGAACTGCTCGGCGACGTCGAGGAGCTGCTGCTCCACATCGGCCAACCGCTGGCCGTACGCCACGCCGGCGGGTGAGCGCCACCCGACCTGCGCGGACTCCCGGGTCCCGCGGTGGCCCTGCGCCAGGTCGCGCACCTGGGTGGCCAGCGCGTCCCACTCGGCGGCCTTCGCGCGCAACACGGCGGGCTCACCGTCGACCAGGTCGACGAGCTGGATCAGCGGCCACGCCAGGGTCCGGCAGACACTGTCGACGGCGTCCTGCACACCGGAGAGCGCGCTGTCGAGACCGTTCCACAGCTGAACGGCGCTGCCGGCCGGGCCGCTCATCCGGGCAGTCCCGCCTGGATGGCCTTGAACCCGGCGTCCAGGTCCCGTTCGTTGACCTCGTACGCCTCGACCGTGTCGGCCAGCGCCTTCGCGACCCGGCCGAACGCGGCGTTCGCTGCGGCGAACAGCTCCTTGCCGCCGGTGACCTGCTCGGCGTACTTGTCGCGGAGCATGTCGCTGGCGAACGGCAGATGACCGAACGCGTCCGACGGCACGTCGCCGGCCGAGACGATCTGCCCCTCCAGCGCGGCGAGCGAGCTGGCGACCTGCTTGGCGGCTGTCTCCAGTCGACGGACCGCCAGCACGTCCACATCGATATCCGGTGCCATGCCGTTCCTCCCCCCATGAGTCGAGCGCACCGACGATACGATCTCCCGGCCGCCGGGCACCACCCGGTCGCACGATCCACGGGGAGGAATCTCATGACGGACCCGACGTCGGCGTTCGACGCGCTCGCCGGGCGGATCGCCGACATCGAGCGCCGGTTCGCCGGCCTCCGCGACGATCTGGCCGAGCTGTCCGGCACCGCCGCCGACGAGAGTGGACTGGTCTCGGCGACCGTCGACGCCACCGGCGCGCTGACCGGCCTCACCCTCGCGCCCGCCGCCCTGCGCGCCGGCACGGAGGGCGTTGCCGAACTGGTGCTCGACGCGTACCGGCGGGCCCGCGAGGTCGCTTCCGCGCACGTCGACGAGCACACCGAGGGGTTGGACGTCGCGCTCGGCGCGGGGCTCGGCGACCTGTTCGGCACGCCGGGGGACTTCTCGGCGCTGGGCCGGCTGGAGGAGACGGTGGCCCGGCTCGGGCGGATGGACGACCGGCTGCCGGGCGCACCGGCGTGACGTCGCCGTCGCCGACCTGGCCGGAGATCGCCGCCCGGCTGCGGGACACCGTCGCCGGCTGCGACCGGGACACCGATCTGGAGCTCACCGCCGGTCCGCGCGGGATCCGGCTGCTGGTGCGCCGCCAGGTGGTACGGGTGGTCTGCCCCGGCCACGACGAGGCACGCCTGGCCGCGCTCGGCTGGCACCGCCCGACCGGCGACGAGGGCTGGTGGTACGAGGCACCCCGCACTCCGGAGCAGGTGGAACGGCTCAGTGCGTTCGTGACCCGTACCGCCGCCGAGGTGCTGACCGACGAGCCCGGCGCGCTCTCCTGCCGCGCGGTGCCGCCGGCCGCCCTGCCCGGCCCGGCGACGCGATCGACGCCCGACCGACCGGCACCGGTCGGGTCCGCGCCGGTCCCTGTGATCCATTCCGAGCCGACACCGGCCGAGGCGACACCAGCGGGAGCGACACCAGCCGGGGCGACACCCGTCGGGGCGACGCCAGCGGGAGCGACACCCGTCGGAGCGGCGGAGCCGGCGGTGGCGGCGGTGGCGGCGGTGCTCGCGGCGGCGGCGGACCGGCGTGACCTGCCCGGTTATCTCGCCGTGCTGGCCGGCGCCACGGTGTGCGTCCCGCTGGCCGGGGAACCGACGCCGGATGCCGACTTCCCGTGGGCGGTCATCGGCGACGCGACCGGCGCGCCGCTGCTGCCGGTCTTCACGTCGCCCGGGGCGCTCGCCGCGTTCACCGGCGACGGGGTGCCGTTCATCGCGCTGCCGTGCGTCGAGTTGCTCGAGGACTGGCCGGACCCGTCCTGGGGGCTGGCGGTCGACCCGGGCAGCACCCGGGCGGTAGCCCTGGCCGCGCCAGCCCTCACCGCCCTCCTGAGCGCCAACCTCCCCACGGGTTAACGCCCCACCAGGCCCCTTGTCGGCGATCTTGCGCTTGCTGTCGCGGCACATCGGGCTTCTCGCCCATACCGGCAACCGGAACCGCAAGATCGGCGCGAGAGGGGCACGGGGTGGCACGAACCGCCCCGGGAGGCGTCGTTGGTCACTCGGGAGGGGGTGGCGGACGGCCGCTGGGCTGGGCAGCATGGATGGCATGGACTACGAGTACGCGCCGCTGCGGCTGCCGCCGAACGTCGACCGGTTGACCGCCGCGGCGCAGTTGGCGATCCAGGCGGAGTTCTCCGGATGGGAGTTGGCCCGGGTGCGGCTGTACCGCGACGGCACGCGCCAGGTGGTGCTGCGCCGTCGGCGGATCAACCAGCCGCAGCCGGGCCTGTCGTACTGACGACCGGGCGGTGCCGCCCAGGGCCGGGGTCGGCCCCGGGCGGCACCCTGCCTAGTGCTGGTGCCCGGCGTGGTCGTGGTCGTCGTCGAGCTCCAGGAACGGGTGCTCGTCGAGCCGACCGACCAGCCGGTCGTCGGCCGCCGGCTGGAACGGGCCGACCGCGTCGTCGTCGTCGAACGACTCCAGGTCGACCGGGGTGCCGACCTCGCTGACCATGACCACCCCGTCGAGCGGTTCCAACTCGGGGACGTCCAACGCGCCGAGCGAGCCGTCACCGCTCTGCAGCAGCTCCAGCACCGCCTCGCCGACGCCCTCCACCGGAGCCGGCTCGTCGTCCTCCGGGGTGCCCTCGCGGCGGGCCGCCTCGGCCGCCCGCAGCAGCGCGGAGACGCTCGGCACCCGGTAGTCGCGACGCTGACGAACCGAGATCACCCGGGGGTGCGGGTCGCTGGCCTCGGCTCCTTCGCCGCCGCCGAAGCGCTCGTCGGCCTCGTCCGGGTCGATCGAGTCGACATCCCACGGCGTCACCTCGCCGAAGGCGTCGAGCAGCCGCTCGTCGTACGCGAAGGAGGCGTTGTTCAACGCCACGTACGCCTGCCAGACGTCGTCGTCGTCGACGCGGCCCTGCGCGGCGCGTACGGCGGCCAGGTGGTGGCGGGCCGCTTCGATCACCCGCTCGAGAGCGGCGTCCAGCTCACCATGCTGGTCGGTCATGTGGGGCAGTCCCTTCACGATGGGGAGATTGCGCGCCGGCGGACAGGGCCGGACACGACTAGCAGGTGCGGAGGAACCGGTCGAGAACCCGCACGCCGAACTGTAGTCCGTCCACCGGAACGCGCTCGTCGATGCCGTGGAACAACGCCGAGAAGTTCAGGTCGGCGGGCAGTCGGAGCGGGGCGAACCCGAAGCAGCGGATGCCGAGCTGCGAGAACGCCTTGGCGTCGGTGCCCCCGGAGAGCATGTACGGAACGGGCCGCGCCCCCGGGTCCTCCGCCCGCAGGGCCGCCGACATGGCCTCGACCAGGTCACCGTCGAAGGCGGTCTCCAGCGCCGGTTGCCGCTGGACGTACTCGATGGCGATGTCCGGGCCGACCAGCTCGCGCAGTTGCCGCTCCAGCAGCTCGGACTGGCCGGGCAGGCTGCGGCAGTCGATGGTGGCGGTGGCCCGGCCGGGGATGACGTTGTCCTTGTAGCCGGCGCTCAACCGGGTCGGGTTGGCGGTGTTGCGGATGGTCGCGCCGATGATGTTGGCGATCGGGCCGAGCTTGGCGATGGCCGTCTCCGGGTCGTCCGGGTCCAACTCGATGCCGAGCAGGTCGGAGACCTCGGTCAGGAAGGCCCGCACGGTGTCGGTGACCACCACCGGGAAGCGGTGGCGGCCGATCCGGGCGACCGCCTCGGCGAGCGCGGTGACGGCGTTGTCGTCGTGCACCATCGAGCCGTGCCCGGGGCGGCCCTTGGCGTGCAGCCGCAGCCAGTCGATGCCCTTCTCGGCGGTCTCGATGAGGTAGAGCCGCTGGTTGTCGTTGACCGAGTAGGAGAAGCCGCCGACCTCACCGATCGCCTCGGTGCAGCCGTCGAAGAGGTCGCGGTGGTTCTCCACCAGGAAGCGCGCACCGTAGTCGCTGCCGGCCTCCTCGTCGGCGGTGTACGCGAGCACGATGTCGCGCGGGGGCCGTACGCCGGTGCGCTGCCAGTGGCGGACCACGGCGAGCACCATCGCGTCGAAGTCCTTCATGTCGATCGCGCCCCGGCCCCACAGGTAGCCGTCGCGCAGCTCGCCGGAGAACGGGCCCACCGACCACTCGTCGGCGTCGGCGGGCACCACGTCCAGGTGGCCGTGCACCAGCAACGCGCCCCGGCTCGGGTCGGTGCCCGGGATGCGGGCCACCACGTTCGCCCGGCCCGGCGCGGACTCGTGCAGGACGGACTCCACGCCCACCTCGGCGAGCTTCTCCGCCACGTACTCGGCCGCGCGGCGCTCGCCGACGCTGGTGTCGTTGTCACCGGTGTTGGTGGTGTCGATGCGCAGCAGGTCGCGGCAGAGGTCCACGACCTCTGCGGTGGGGTCGGGTCGGGCGGAGGCGGCATCGCTCGTCATCGCCTCTTCATACCAGCCCGAGCCGGTGGACAGGCCGGCGCGGGTGGAGGCATCGACGGGTCGGTTTCGCCGTGGCCGCGTCCGGGTACCGCCGCCGACGACCGTACGTCCCTGCCGGAGCTTCCGCCCGCCAGTCGAGGAGGGCACCATGTCCGCTGTTCCCCTGCCGCCGCTGCCGCCCACGCCCGCACCCGAGGAGGGCTACCGACCCGCCGGTAGCAGCATCGCCGACATCGTCGACCGGGAGCACCGGCAACTGCTGGCGCTGCTGGACCAGCTGGCCGGCCCGGACCGCACGCCGCAGGAGGGGCTGGCGGTGCTCACCGCCGCACTGTCGCGGCACCTGTCCGCCGAGGAGCAGTACCTGTTGCCGGCGGTCCGCGCGGCACTGCCGACGGCCACCGAGCGGGTGGACGCGGAGATCAACGCCGATGCGGCGCTGCTCGGCGCCCTGAAGGGACTCACCGACGAGTCGCTGACGGAGGTCGCCGAACGGGTTCGCCGGCACGTCGACGGGGTGGGCGGGTTGATCACCGAGCTGCGTGAGGTGGCCACCGAGGAGGAGCTGATCCGGCTCGGCAACCGGCTGGAGATCGCCGAGGAGGCCGCGCCGACCCGACCGCACCCGGGCACGCCGGCCACCCCACCGTGGAACCGGATCGTGGAGCCGGCGGTCGGTGTGGTGGACAAGGTCCTCGACGCGGTGACGCGACGCCCGACGTACCTGGCGGACCTGCCGGAGGCACCGCGCGAGCAGTGATCGGCGACCGCCGGCAATGCATTCATTATCACCGATCCGCTCGGGCTATTCCGCCAGCAGACCCCGTAGTCCTACCGTCACCCTATGAACCTGGAGCTGCGTCACCTGCGGGTGGTCTGCGCGATCGCGGAGACGGGAAGTGTGACGAAGGCGGCGTCGGCGCTCGGCCTGGCCCAGCCGGCGCTCACCGCCCAGCTTCAACGCATCGAGCGGACGCTGGGCGGCCCGCTGTTCGACCGGGACCGGCGTGGGGCCCGGCCCACCGCGCTCGGTGAGCTGGTGCTGGCCCGCGCCCGGGTGCTGCTGCCGGCGATGAAGGGGTTGCAGGACGAGGCCGCCCGGCTGGCCGGGGCGGGCGACGCGCCGCCGTGCTACCGGTTCGGCGGGGTGAACAGCCCGATCCTGGGCCGGCTGGTGCACCGGTTGGCCGCCGAGCAGCCGCCGGCCCAGATCACCACGTACGCGTCCTGGTCGGTCGACGAGTTGGCGCAGCTGGTGGCCGGCGGCCGACTGGACTTCGCGCTGGCCGGCGTGTGTGGCGACGCCAGCCCGTCGGCCGGGTTCGGGTTGAGCTGGCAGGAGGTGGCCGTCGACCCGGTGCTGGTGCTGCTGCCGGAGACCCATCCCCTCGCGGGGCAGGACGAGGTACGCCTGGCGGACCTGCGCCACGAGCAGTGGGTCGCCGCGCCGGGCGACGGCTGCTTCGCCGACTGCTTCGCCGCCGCCTGCGCCCGCGCCGGTTTCACCCCCCGCAAGGTGTACGAGACCGACATCCGCGGCTGCGTCGACCTGGTGGAGGCCGGCGTGGCGGTGGCCCTGTGCCAGGCGACGTTCCGCCCGGTGAGCGGCCTGGTCACCCGACAACTCGCCGGGACGCCGCTGCGGTGGCGGCTGCTGCTCGGCTGGCATCCGGACTCCCCCGCCGCCCGGGGCGCGGAGCTGGTGCTGGAGACGGCGAAGGCGGCGTACGTCGACTCGTTGGCGCCGCATCCGGCGTACCTGGCCTGGCTGCCGCGCAACCCGGGGTTCGGCGTGCGGCAGCCCACCGGGGTCCGACCGGGCTGAGCCACCGGTATTCCCGGCCGCTGGCGGTGCGAACCGCCGTGGGCCGGGTATCTGGCGGACATGACCGACCTCTACCCGCCCGCCGACGACCGCGAACTGCTGCGCCAGGCGGCTGCCGCGCACACCGCCGCCACCCGTGCGGTGGAGGCGTTCCTGCGCCGCCTGCCGACGGTGCCCGACCCGGCCGACGTGACCGAGTACGCGAACCTGCTCACCCGGGAGGACCAGACCCGCGGTGACCGGGACGCCGCCGCCGACGCGGCGGGCCTGACCATCGGCAGCCTGGAGTCCGACAAGGGTCAGTAGCACCACCGCGACGGTGCCGTCCCCGGCTCGGGACGGCACCGTCGTGGGTGAGCTCCGTTCAGCGTTCGACGAGCGGGTCGTGCCCCAGGTCGAGCAGGGAGTGCCGCCAGGTGTCGTCGGCGTTGCCGCGCGAGGGTTTGGCGTCCATCAGCTCGCGGATGCGCTCGACCGCCTCCCGCATCACCTCGATGTCCTCCGGTGTGAGGTCCACCTTGCGCTTGTTGAGCACCTTGAGGATCTCCCGGCCCGGCTGGGGCAGGTCGAGGTTCGGGTTCGGGCCGAACGAGTCCTCCCCCGAACCCCGGGTCAGCAGCCAGGTCCGCAGCTGCTCCGACGGGACGTTGACCTCGGCGTGGAAGTCCTCCCAGAGCACTTCCACCTCGGGGTCGAGCCGCGCTTCGCGTACCATCAGGTCTCCTCTCCGGGCGGTGGCCCGGACGTCTCCGGGTCGTCCTGGTCGGTCTTCGGATGCAGGCCCTCCGCGGGCACCCGTGTCCGGCGGGGATTGGCGGTGGGCGACGCCAGGATCGGGTCGGGATGCTCGTCGTCCTCGTCCCGGGGTTTCGCGGCCTCCGCGGGCTCGTGCGGGTCCTCGTGGTCGTCCCTTCGCGCCGGCCCGCTCATCGCGGGTGGGTGGTCGTGGCGGCGGTGTACCCCCGCTCGCCCGCTGTCACGTCGAAGGTGAGCGCGCCGTCGCGGACGTCCACGGTGACCTTCTGCCCGGGCGAGATCGCCGACTCCAGCAGCATCCGGGACAGGTGGTTGTCCACCTCCCGCTGGATCACCCGGCGCAGCGGGCGGGCGCCGAACTCCGGCTGGTAGCCGTGCTCGGCGAGCCAGTCGATGCCGGCGGTGGTGAACTCCACCTGAAGGTCCTGGGCGTGCATGCGGCGGCGGGTCTCCTCCAGCAGCAGCGCGGTGATGTCGCGCAACTGCTCGGCCTCCAGCCGGCGGAAGATGATGACCTCGTCGATGCGGTTGAGGAACTCCGGGCGGAAGTTCTCCTGCAGCCGGCGCATGAGCCGCTCCCGCAGCTCGTTGCTCTCCTGCTCGCTGCCCACGTCCCCGGTGCCGAAGCCGACCGAGCGTTGGGCACCGGTGATCAGCTCGGAGCCGAGGTTGCTCGTCATGATCAGTACGGTGTTCTTGAAGTTCACGGTGCGACCCTGGCTGTCGGTGAGCCGCCCGTCGTCGAGCACCTGGAGCAGGATGTTGAACACGTCCGGGTGGGCCTTCTCGATCTCGTCGAGCAGCACCACCGCGTACGGGCGGCGACGCACCGCCTCGGTGAGCTGGCCGGCCTCCTCGTAGCCGACGTATCCGGGCGGCGCGCCGACCAGCCGGCTGACCGTGTGCCGTTCCTGGAACTCGCTCATGTCCACCCGGACCATCCGGTCCGCCTCGCCGAACAACGCCTCGGCCAGCGCCCGCGCCAACTCGGTCTTGCCGACACCGGTCGGGCCGAGGAACAGGAAACTGCCCATCGGCCGCTCCGGGTCGGCCAGCCCGGCCCGGGAGCGGCGGACGGCCTCGGCGACCGCGGTGACCGCGTCGTCCTGACCGACGACCTTCTGGTGCAGGTGACCCTCCAGGCGCAGCAGCCGGTCGCGTTCCTCCTCGGTGAGCTGGCTGACCGGGATGCCGGTGGCCCGGGAGACCACCTCGGCGATCTCCTGCGGGCCCACCTCGGGCACCTGCGAGGAGGACATCCCGTCCTCGCCGTTGGCCTGGCGGATCTGCTGTTCCAGCTCGGCGATCCGGTCACGCAGCGCGGAGGCCCGCTCGTACTGCTCGTCGGTGACCGCCTGTTCCTTGTCCCGGCGTACCTCGTCGAGCTCCTGTTCCAGCTCCCGCACGTCGGAGGCGGGGGTACGGGTGCGCAACCGCACCCGGGCGCCGGCCTGGTCGATCAGGTCGATCGCCTTGTCCGGCAGGAACCGGTCGGTGACGTACCGGTCGGACAGTTCGGCGGCGGCGACCAGCGCCTCGTCGGTGAAGCGCACCTGGTGGTGGGCCTCGTACCGGTCGCGCAGCCCACGCAGGATGGCGATGGTGTCGTCGATGCTCGGCTCGGGCACCAGCACCGGCTGGAAGCGTCGGGCCAGGGCGGCGTCCTTCTCGATGCTCTTGCGGTACTCGTCCAGCGTCGTCGCGCCGATGACCCGCAACTCACCGCGGGCGAGGGCGGGCTTGAGCATGTTGGACGCGTCCATCCCGCCCTCGCTGCCGGCGCCGCCGGCACCGACCAGGGTGTGGATCTCGTCCATGAAGATGATCAGCTCGTCCCGGTGCGCCCGGATCTCGTCGATCACCTTCTTCAGCCGCTCCTCGAAGTCGCCCCGGTAGCGGGTGCCGGCGACCAGGCCGGCCAGGTCGAGTTGGACCACCCGCTTGCCGAGCAGGGTCTGCGGTACGTCGCCGTCGCAGATCCGTTCGGCCAGCCCCTCGACGATGGCGGTCTTGCCGACGCCGGCCTCGCCGATCAGCACCGGGTTGTTCTTGGTACGCCGGGACAGGATCTCCACCGCCTGCTCGATCTCGTCGGCGCGCCCGATCACCGGGTCGATCTGGTCGTTGCGGGCCAGGTCGGTGAGGTCCTGCCCGTACTGGTCCAGGGTGGGGGTGCCGCGGTCCGGCTTCGGCCCGGCCATCGGCCCGCGCTCGGCGTTGGCGGCCTGCAACGACTCGGGTTGGATCCGGCCGGCGGCCAGCATCCGCCCGGCGGGTGACTCCGGGTTGAGCGGCAGCGCCATCAGGATGTGCTCCGGGCCGATGTAGTTGGCGCCCATCGCCCTTGACAGCTGGTGGGCGTCGAGCAGCGCCCGCTTGGCGGCTGGGGTCAGCGACAGGTTGGGCGGCACCTCCCCGCGCGGCGCGCCGTCGCCCTTTCCGCCGAGGGCGTTGAGCAGGGTGTCCGGGTCGGCCCCGGCCCGGCGTACCAGGTCGCGCAGCGGTTCGCGTTGCAGCGCCGCCCAGAGCAGGTGGTCGGTGTCCAGGTCGCTGCTGTGCCGTTGCGCGGCCCGCCGGGCGGCGTCGGCCAGCATCTCCCGGGCGTCGGCCGTCATCAGTCGGGTGATGTCGACCCGGTGCGGCGGTCGGCGCCCTCCCTCGCCCCGGCCGAAGTACCTGGCCAGGAATTCGTCCCACGGGTCGGAGCCGATGTCACCGGGTCCCATCATGTCTGTCCTCCGCAGTAGGGCTCGGCACGGTCGGCAGGGGCTACCCGGCGCGCGCCCCGACAAACGCCGCAGGTGGCGGTGCACCGGCATTCCGGGAGTGGCGTCGGGCCACTGCCGGCGGGTGGTGGCAGGCTGGCGGGATGGATGAGACCCCGCTGCTGATCGTGGATGGCGCCAACGTGGTGGGCTCCCGCCCGAACGGGTGGTGGCGTGACCGTGCCGGTGCCGCGGCCCGCCTGCGCGACTCGCTCGCCCCGGTGGCGACCGTCGGGCTACCGGCCCGGCTGCCCGCCCCGGTGGAGGTGGTCCTGGTGGTCGAGGGGGCCGCGCGGGACGTGCCGGGCACCGAGGGCGTACGGGTGGTCTCCGCGGCCGGTTCCGGCGACGACACGGTGGTCGAGCTGGTGGAGGCGGAGCCGCGGCGTCGCCGGCTGGTGGTCACCGCCGACCGGGAGTTGCGCGGGCGGGTGACGGCGCTGGGCGCGGAGGTGTACGGGCCGCGCTGGCTTCGCGAGGACCCGACCAGCAACTGAGAAATTCTCGCACTGGGACTCCCACAGATCGGACTCCCGGCACTTCCGAGGGCCTTCCGGACAGGCGGGCAGGAACACCGACAGGGCGGATGTTCTTTCCCGACCGCCGATAGGCTCTAATGGAGATCTCCCCGCCCCCAGGAGGTTTCGCCGTGGCGAGCGTCGCCGAGCTGAAGGCTGCCATCGATGTCGCCCTCCAACAGATCGGAGACGGACAGACAGCCGTGCAGGCGGCCGGCGAGAAACTGTCCGAGGCCCAGCAGACCCTGGCCGGGGCACTGGAGGGCAGCGGGCACGAGACCGTCGAGGCGGCCCAGGCCTCGCTGACCCAGGCCAGCCAGGAGCTGGAGGAGTGTCTCGCCGCGACACTTGTCGCGGTGGAGCAGGCGCAGCTCTACGTCTCCACCCTGTAGGCCGTCATGTCCATCATCGAGGATGTCGGCGGGCAGGTCCGTGCCGCCACCGAGGAGTTCCCGCACGCCCTGCTCGGGCAGGCACTGGAGAAGTTCGGCCTGGCCGCGGAGCGGCTGCGCTGGGTACGACAGGAGTCGGCCAACCCGATGGGGGTGCCCGAGCTGTCCGCCGCCACCGAGCACGCCGAGAGCGCCGGCTACGCGCTGCGGGTGGCGCAGGAGCAGCTGTCGGCCTACCTGACGGCGATCGGGCTCGGCGCGGACGGCGCCCCGGCCCCCCGCCCCGAGCAACGCGCTCCCCGACACGACACGCCACCGGCGTCCGGGCCGACCGCCGTGGCACCCGAGCCGGCCGAGCAGGTGCGCATGCGCCGCTGGTGGTCGGTGCGGGTGGCCGAGCTGACCGGCGGGCGCGAGGGCACCGACGACGAACCCGACGAGCGGGTGGGCGACTCCCAGGAGTTGCTGCGCCGGGTCGTGGGTGGGGTCCGCTCCGGCGACCGGGACCGGCTCCGTACGGAGTTGCGCCGGGCCTCGGCCGACGTGGGGCTGGGCATGGCGGCGCTGGCGCCACCGCTGCTGCGCGAGCTGGCCGGTGAGCTGCTCGGGCACCCGCCCCGCGCCAGCGACCTCGGTCGGCTGCGCGGCGAGTTGGACGGGCGCGTCCGTGACCTGCTGCCCGGGCTGCCGCCGCCGGTGCTGGAGACGCTGCTGACCCGGGTGTGCCGGATGCCGCCGCCGCGCTCCTCCGGGGAGCCACCGCACGCCGCCGACTCCGCGGTGACCGCCGGCGTGGCGACCGGGCTGCTGCTCGCCCGCCTCGGCCGGGACCTGCCGGCCGGCGGCGCGAGAGAAGCAGGCGGCGCGAGAGAACCGGCGGGCGCGGGTCCGCGAGGCGACGCGGGGCAACCGGCACGCACCGGGCAACCGGCGGGCGCGCAGCAAGGTGGGACCGGACGGCCAGCGGTCGGGATTCCCCGCCCCGGCGGTGCGGTGCAGCGGCCGGGCACGCCCGCCGCGCAGCGCTCCGGTGGCCTGCCGCCGCGCCCGGACGGGCTGTCGCGCCCCGGCGGGCCACCCCCGCGCTCGGGCAGCCCGTGGCGGGACGCGCCGACGCGTCGGGGCTCCGATGGCTGACCGGCGCGGTCAGCTGGCCAGCCGGGTCCGGGACACCCTCGCCGAGGCGCTCGGCGCCACCCGTAACCGGCTGTCCGCCGCCCACGCCGACCTGACCGCCGGCCGGGAACGACTGGCCCGGGTCCAGCGGGCGGCCGCCGCCGTACCGCAGCGGGTGGGCGCCCAACGCGACCACCGCATCGCCGAGATCGACGCCCGCTACTCGGCCCGGATCGCGGAGCTGGCCCGGCGGGCCGCCGACGCGGCCCGGCAGGAGGCGCCCGGCTGCGCGGGGACCGACTGGGCCGGGTGGGCACCGACGCCCGCCCGCCGGGCCGAGCCGCCCGGCGCGCTGCGGGTCGGCACGGTCGGGATCGACGGCGTCGACCCGGTGCCCGCGCTGGTGCCGCTGCTCGACGCCGGGCACGTCCACCTCTCCGGGAACGACCGCGCCGGCTGCGACGCGGTGGTGGCCGCGTTGCTGCTGCGGGCCGTCGGCCGCGCCGACCCCGGGGCGGTACGACTGATCGGGTACGACCCGGACCAGCTCGGCGGTGGTCTGGCCGGGTTCGCCCCGTTGGGTACGGCGGGGCTGCTCACCTTCGTCGGCCCGGGCGGGTTGGGTCCGCTGCTGGACGACCTGGTGGAGCAGATCCGCCGGATCAACGAGACGGTCCTCGCCGGGGAGTACGCGTCGCTGCGCGAACTGGCGGCGGCGACCGGCCGACGACCCGAACCGTGGCGGGTGGCGGTGCTGCTCGGCGGGGAGGAGCTGAACCGGCACGAGCGCGGGCAACTGGACCGGGTGGTGCGTGCCGGGGCGGCCTGCGGCGTACACCTGGTGGTGCACGGCGCGCCGTTGCCGGAGGACCCGACGGTGACCCGGGTGGTGGCCGAAGCGTCCGGTGCGCGGATCGGCGGTTCGGCCGGGCTGCCGGTCCGGCTGGACCCACCCCCACCGGCGACGCTGGTCACCGAGACCTGCCGGGACGTGGCCGCCCGGGTGAACGCGGGCCCGCCGCCGACCCCCTTCACCGACCTGCTGCCCCCGCCCGAGCTGATGTGGCGGGAGGACTCCGCCGACGGGTTGACCGCGCCGATCGGTGAGGGCCCGCACGGCCGGCCGGTGCGGGTGACGCTGGGCGACTATCCACCGCACGCGCTGATCGGTGGGCCGTCCGGCACCGGCAAGACCAACCTGATCTTCGCGTGGATCGGTGCCCTGGCTTCCCGCTACTCCCCCGCCGAGCTGGAGTTCTACCTGCTGGATTTCAAGGAGGGGGTCTCCTTCGCGCGGTTCGCGCAGGGCCGGCGCGACCCGAGCTGGTTGCCGCACATGCGCCTGGTCGGCATCAACGTCAACACCGACCGGGAGTTCGGGCTGGCGCTGCTGCGCTTCCTCGCCGAGGAGTTGCGCCGACGCGCCGACGCGGCCAAGAAGCACGAGGTGACCAAGCTGGCCGAGCTGCGGGCGGTCGACCCGACCGGGCACTGGCCCCGCATCGTCGCGGTGGTGGACGAGTTCCAGATGTTGCTGGCCGGCCGGGACGTGGTCGCCCGGGAGGCGGCCGACCTGCTGGAGGACCTGGCCCGGCGCGGCCGGTCCCAGGGCATCCATCTGGTCCTCGCCTCGCAGGACGTGCGGGGCATCGAGGCGCTGTGGGGCCGTCCCGCGCTGGTCGCCCAGTTCACCCTGCGCATCGCCCTGCCCAAGGCGTTGCGCATCCTCGCCGAGCGCAACGACGCGGCGCAGTCCCTGCCGCGCTGGCACGCGGTGGTCAACGCCGAGTCGGGCATGGTGGAGGGCAACGAGGTCGCCCGCATCCCGTCGGCCAGCGACTGGGAGACCTGGAGCGGGTTGCAGCACCGGCTGTGGCGGATGCGCGCCCCCGACGCGGCACCCGCCCGGCTCTTCGACGGCGACGCGATCCCCCGGCTGGGCGACGCCCCGGACTTCCGGGCGCTGGCCGCGCCGCCGGACGGGAGCGCGCCGCGTAACCCGGTGGCGCTGCTCGGCGAGATCATCGACGTGCAGTCCCGCTCGGCGGCGTTGCGGCTGCCGCGCGCCCCGGGCCGCAACCTCGCGGTGCTCGGCACCCGGGTCGACGAGGCGTGCGCGGTGCTGGACGCGGCGGCCCGGTCGCTGGCCCGCCAGCACCCGCCGGGCACCGCCCGGTTCTCCATCGCCTGCCTCGACGCGGACGCCGACCCGGTCGCCCGCGCCCTCTACGACGACCTGGCCGACGACGCCGCCTGGTACGACGAGGAGACCGTCGGCGAGCTGATGGCCGAGACAGCCGACGGGCTCAGCGGCGGCCCGGGGAGCCCGCACTACCTGCTGCTGTTCGCAGTCGACGCGGCAGCGGGCGCGCTGGCCGTCCGGGCGGGTCGGCGGACCGGCCTGGAGCAGCTGCGCCGGATCATGCACGACGGGCCGGAGCGGCGCACGCACGTGCTGGCCTGGTGGCGGGGTGTCGCCCGGATGCGCGCCGACCTGGGTGGGCCGGCCGCCCGCACGGACCAGATCGGCGCGTGGGTGGCCCTGGACGCGCACGGCGGGGAGCTGGGTTCCTCGCTCTACCCGGGCACCGGCGGCCCGGACTGGTATCCCCGCCCGTGGCGGGGCCTCTTCTTCGACCGGGCGGTCCACCGCACCGGACAGGTGATCATCCCGTATGGACCGACACGATGAACGAACCGGTGACCAGCGAGACGTACGCGGCGCAGCTGCGGCGGCTGGCCGACCTCACCGCGCGGGTGCGCGAGCAGCGCGCCGAGGCGCACACCTGGCACGAGCGGCAGTGCGCCGCCGCCGAGCGGGCCGTCGCCGACGCGGCCGAGCAGCTCCAGAGCGCCGAGGAGGAGCTGGTCGCCGCCCGTGAACTGCAGGAACGGGTCGACGCCGAGGTCGCCCACCTGTGGCAGCTGGCCCGCTCGCGCCTCGGCGCCCGTCGCCTCGGCCGCCCGCCCGCCCCGGCGAACGGCGTCGGGGCCACCGACCCCGTGCCGCTGCTCGCCAAGGCCCGCGACCTGCTGGAGCGGGCCGGGAACCCGGGCGAGTTGCCGGGCTCGGTCAACCCGTTGCTGGTGCTGTGCGGGGTGGCCGGCGGGGTGCTGGCGTACGCGCTGGGCGCCGGTGCCCGCGCGCTCGGTGTCGGGTACGGCGGCGACCTGGCGGTCGGTCTGCCGGTGCTGGCGCTGGTGGTGACGCTGCTCGGGCCCCTGGTCGGTCTGGTGCCGGCCCGGGTGCTGGCCGACCGCCGGCACGCGGTGCTCGGGCCCCGGCCGATCATCGTGGTGATCGGCGCCGGTCTGCTGACCACCGTGCTGCTGCTGGTCCTCGGCCGCTGACCATCTGCGCGGGCGCTACGCCGGCAACGCCGCGACGGTGGCCGCGACAAAACCGTCGGGGTTGTCCAGCATGATGTTGTGGCCGCTGTCCGGCACGGCGACCACCCGCACGCCGGCGTCGGTCAGTGCGCGCGCTCCGACCGGTTCGTCGTCGGCGGGGTGGAGGTAGGTGCGCGGCACCGGCAGTTCGAGCAGCAGCTCACGGATGGTGGGGGTGCTGGCGCGACCGAGGTGTACTGCCGTGCGGTAGAGCGCCTCCGGACCAGTAAGCCGCATCGTCGCCGCCCAGGCTGCGCCGACTCGGGTGAGTGTCTCGGATCGACCGGCGCCGCGGACGAACTGCTCCTCGGTGTAGCGGGCTCCGAGACCGACGCCCGGAGGCTGCGGGTCGAGGGTGGCGTGTACGAGAACCAGTGCGGAGACAAGGTGCGGGTGCCGGGCGGCCAGCACGATGGCGACGGCGCCACCCATGCTGTGGGCGATCACCTCGGCGGCCCTGACGCCGGCTGCGGTGAGCGCGGCAGCGGCGAGGTCGGCGTGCTCCTCGAGCGTGTACGAGGCGTCGGCCGGCCGGTCGCTGATGCCGTGCCCGAGCAGATCCATCAGCAGGCTGCGCCGTCCGGCGAGCGCGGGGTTGGTGGCCACCGCCGCGTAGTACGCCGGTGAGGAGGCACCGAGCCCGTGCAGGTAGACCCGGGTGGGTTCGGCACCGGGAAGTTCGACCCAGCGGATCGTCGTGCCATCTGGTCGGACCTGGGCGCCCCGCATCACGTACCTCCTCAGCCGATACCTCGTGTTCGAGGTATTCCGTTGCCGAGGTAAGTTAGCACGGTGTTGGAGTTCGCGATATTGGGCTTCCTGGCCGACGCTCCGCTGCACGGGTACGAGCTACGCAAGCGGGTGGCTGCGCTCACCGGCCACGTCCGGCCGATCGCGGACGGGACGCTGTACCCGACGATCAAGCGGATGGAACGCGCGGGCCTGCTGCGCCGGGACGTGCAGGCCGGCCAGGTGGCGGCACCACGGCACGTGCTGATCCTGAGCCCGGCCGGGCAGGCGGAGTTGCTGCGTCAGCTCCGCGCACCTGACGAGCTCTTCATCACCGACGAGAACCGCTGGTTCACACTGCTGGCCTTCCTGGGTCATCTCGACGACCCGGCAGCTCAAGCGGCCGTCCTGCACCGCCGGCTCGACTTCCTCACCCAGCCGGCGAGCTTCTTCTGGGACGGCGACCGACCGCTGCGCGCTGACGACTTTCCCCACGACCCCTTCCGTCGAGGACTGTTTCGCATCGCCACCGCCACCAGCCGTACGGAGATCGCCTGGCTGCGAGAAATGCTGACCTCGCTCGCGCGGTAGCTCAGGCCGGCACGAGGACGGCCTCGCGGAGCAACCGGCGGGCCAGGGTGATTCGGTCGGCGTCGTCGGGCAGGCCGGGCAGGTCACCGACCCGGGTGACCGCGCCGGTGAGCAGCGCGCGGGCGGCCGTCTCGCAGGCCACGGGCAGGGTGATGGTGCGGTCGAAGAGCCGCAGCGTCACGGTGTCCGACCCGTCGGGCACGAGCTGCCAACGCAGACCGGTCCGCAGGGTGAGCCGGGAGTCGGCGTCCAGTGTGGCCAGCGCGTCGGCCTGGGCGAGCGGTCGGATCGGCGCCGGCCGGGCGGCCGGCCAGGCCCGCTGGCGCAGCCGCGCGGCGACCGCGCCCGGGTCGGCGCGCAGCAGCCAGTCCCGCAACGCCTCCACCGTCTCGGTCAGCTCCGGCTCGATGGCGTCCGGGTCGGCGACGTCGGTGCCGAACGGCAGGCTGGCCCGCAGCCGCTGGTCCTCGGCGGCCAGCGCCAACAGCTCCTCGACCAGGGCGTAGCGGGTGAGCGCGCGGATGCCCACGGTCAGGTGCAGCGAGCTGGCGTCCTGCGCCTGCGCGCTGTGCAGCCACCCCCGGGGCAGGTAGAGGGCGTCACCGGGGGCGAGCACCACGTCCAGCGCGGCCGGACCCTGCGCGGTGGCGCCGACCTCGTCGGCACGGCCACCCCACTGCTGCTTCTCCAGCGGGTCGGGCAGCACCGGCGGGTGGATCCGCCAGTGTTTGCGGCCGTCGACCTGGAGCACGAACACGTCGTGGGTGTCGTAGTGGGTGGCGAAGCCCTGGCTGCCGGCCGGCGTCAGGTATGCGTTGATCTGCAACGGCTGGTTGAGCGCGAGGCCCAGGTCGCGGGCGAAGTCGATGAGCGGCGGCCAGAGCCGGTGCAGCCCCTGCAACACCAGGGTGGCCCCGGACGCGTACTGCTCCAGGACCCGCTCGTCGAGCACCTGGTCGCCGATCTCGGCGCCCGCGCCGCCACCGCCGGTCCAGCGCGACGCCGCGACCAACTGGCCGTCCTTGGCCACGCGCAGGAACGGGGTACGCAGACCGCGGCGACTCAGCAGTTCGTCGGCGTCGGCGGGGCTGAGCAGGTCGGTGAAGCCGGACGGGTCGGGCAGGTCGGCGGCGCGTGACAGCAGCGGGGTGTGCCCCCAGTGCGCGGCGGCGAACTTGGCCGGTTCGACCGAGACGCAGCGGGCCAAGGCGGCGGTGGCCTGGGCGGACGGAACCGCCGGGCGGCCGTGGTGGCCGCCCGGCGGGTCGAGGAACGTCATGGCGTGCCGCTACCGGGCGCTGCCGTCGGCGCCACCGTCCTGCTGACCCGGGGTGGCACCACCGTCAGCGGGACCCTCCGCGCCGCCGTCAGCACCACCGTCCTGCTGACCCGGGGTCGCACCGCCATCGGCGGGACCCTCCGCGCCGCCGTCAGCACCACCGTCGTGCTGACCCGGGGTCGCACCACCGTCGGCGGGACCCTCCGCGCCGCCATCGGCGCCACCGTCGTGCTGACCGGGGGTCGCACCACCGTCGGCCGGGCCCTCCACGCCGCCGCCGCCGGTGGTCTGCATGTCGTCATCGTTGAGTGCCATCGGTACTCCCTCGGGTGTGCCGCCCCCGCCGTGCGCCGGGGTCCGTCGTGCTGCGGGTGGTACCCCACGCGCGATCTTCTCTAACCCTCACCGTAGACGCCGAACCGGGGCGACACGGGCGGTTCACTCGCGGCGGCGGAGAGTGCCGGGATGGCGTGGGCCTCCGATGACCGAGCCCGCCCGACGGCGGTCGGGCGGGCTCGCGGCGTCAGGCGGTCACGGCATCATCACCGCGAGATCCTTGGGCATGGTGTCCTTCACGTCCTGCCACTCGCCCTGGGTGACGTGGCGGCGCAGGGTGTCCAGCACCACCTGCGTCACCCGCTCCGGACCACCCTCCGCGTCGTACGGGAAGCCCTGCCGCACCTCGTAGAGGAAGTCGTCGCGGTTGAGCTTGATCGGCACGTCCGACGGCACCCAGCCGTCGAAGTAGATGCCCCGGACCAGCACCGGCAACTGCTGCGCGAACTCCACGCTCTCGTCCACCGGCAGCCGGTCGCGCAGCAGGTGCAGCACCGTGCGCAGGGCCGCGTACGACTGGTTGCGTCGCTCCTTCGGCCAACCGTAGGCGTCCTCGATGTCCTTGAGAATGATGTTCGTCTTGTCCAGCGAGGACTCGAACGCCGAGATCATCGAGTCAGCCATTGGTCGACCCCCGTTCCGTGGTGTCCCACCGTCGGTCATCGGCGCGGCGCGGCGGCCCCGCCGGCCCACGGCGGGCCCGCACCGGGCTGCCCTGCGGGGCTCGCCGGATGTTGTCGGCCGAGCCGACCACGTGCAGGACGGCACCACGCCGTCGATCCGTCACCAGTCGAACCGTCATCCCCGTCACCTCCGTGTCGTCTCCGGCGTCGACCGTCCGCGGACGGCCGTACCCACCGCGTCCACCCTCGCCGCGGGGCGGGTGATGCGGCACCACCCGAATCGGGTGAGGTCAGTCCCCGTCGAGGAGACCGGCGAGGGTCTTCGCGTTGGTCTGCGCATAGTCGCGGTAGCAGTTGTTCATGAGAACGTGGGTCTGCCCGGCCTCGTCGGCCAGCTCGCGCAACTTCGGCGCCCAGTCGGCCAACTCCCGCTTGGAGTAGTGGTAGCCGAACTTCTCGTGGATGTCCTTGCTGGTCCACTTGTCGCTGTGGCCGTGGAAACGCATCACCGCGAGGTCCGCGGTGGCGGCCAGCACCGGGGGCAGCGACGAGCGGTGGCCCTGCGGCATGTCCACGCACACGTACGGCAGGTGGTGCTCGCGCAGGAAGGCCAGGGTCTCGTCGGCGTTGTCGCCGTCGAACCAGGAGGCGTGCCGGAACTCGTACACCGGGCGCAGGGGCGCGCAGCGCTTTGCCACCTCCAGCAGGTACTGCTTGTTGGCCCGCTTGATGGTGAACCAGGGCGGGAACTGGAACAGCAGCGCGCCCAGTTTGCCGGCCTCGACCAGCGGGTCCAACGCGGACAGGAAGCGCGTCCACACCTCCTCGTACGACTGCGCGGGCAGGTCGTCGGGGTAGACGTTCTTCTTGTCGGTCTCGGGGCGCAGGTCCTTGTAGAGCGCGCTGACCCGGGTGGGGTGCCCGGTGAGCAGGCTGAACGCCTTGATGTTGAAGGTGAAGCCTGCCGGGGTGCGCTCGGCCCACAGCCGGGCGGTCGCCTCGGCCGGCGGCGAGTAGTAGGTGGCGTCCACTTCGACGAGTGGGAACTGCCGGGCGTAGTACGCCAACCGCTTCTCCGGGGTGTCAGCGGTCTGCGGGTACCACCCCGAGTCCAGCAGTGTGCGGTCGGTCCAGGACGCGGTGCCCACCAGGATGTCACCCATTGGTGCAGTCCATCGCGTCGCGGACCGACCGGCAACCGCTGGCGTGGCTCAGGCCGCCCGCCGCTCGCGCGTCTGCTTGCATGTCACGCACGTGGTGGCGGACGGGAAGATCTCCAACCGCTCCACCGGGATCGCCGCCGAGCAGCCCTCGCACCAGCCGTAGGTACCCTCCTCGAGCCGGCCGAGGGCGTGCTCGTACTGGGCGCGGCGGTCGAGG
Organism: Micromonospora sp. DH14; assembly: GCF_029809455.1. Classification (NCBI taxonomy): domain Bacteria; kingdom Bacillati; phylum Actinomycetota; class Actinomycetes; order Micromonosporales; family Micromonosporaceae; genus Micromonospora; species Micromonospora sp. DH14. Next base: position 160,722 of record NZ_JARVKT010000005.1, read on the forward strand.
ATGGTGCGCAACAGGGACTGGGCGGTGTCCCGCTCGGCCGTCTTGGTGCCGCTGTCGGCCTGGTCGTCGCCGGCGGTGTCGCCGACCTCCACCAGCCGCAGCACCTGGCTCTGGAGCACCGCCTGGTCGTACTCGCCGGTCAGTTCGTCGTAGCGCGCCTGGAGCGACTGCCGGATCTGGTCGATCTCCGTTTGGGACCGGGTCGTACCGACCGTGTCGTGGACGAGCATCGCTGCCTGCCTTTCTGGGCCTCTGCCTCAAGGTGAACCGGATGCCGGCGGCACGGGGCCTCGGTCACGGTCGCGTTCGGTGCGCGGGCGATCACCCGCGCTCTGTGAGCCGGGCGAGTACCCGCCCGATCAGCCGCGCAAACCGACAGATTCTCGGTTGTTGTCAGCCGTCCTGGTCGGGCTCCACGAGCGCCGGTCGGCGGGGGTCGTCGGCGCGTACCACCACGTCGGCGAAGCTCGCCGGGACGACCTCCTCGGTGTACCTGTCGAAGGCCGGCAGCGCCCACTCCTGGGCTGCTTCGGTACGCCGGCGCAGCGCCGCCGGGGACAGCTCCAGGTGGACGGTCACGTCGAAGGGCAGGCCGCCGCCGAGCAGCAGGGGGCCGCTGACCAGGACGACGCCGCCGGGTGCCAGGTCGACGTAGCGGGCGCGGCTGGCCCGGTCGGCGTCGGCGTCCCAGAGCGACGGGAGCAGTCGGCCGCTGCCGCCCGGACCGGCCGGGTCCAGCACCTCGCGGCGCAGCCCGGCCTCGTCGACCCAGGCCTCGTAGAAGGAGTCCGGGTTGGTGCGGCCCAACTCGAAGCGCAGCGACGCCGGGCGGAGGAAGTCGGTGGCGCGGACGTGCAGCACCGGGTGGCCCTGGGCGCGCAGTGGGTCGACGAGCGCCGCGGCCAGTGCGTCGGCGCCGGCGGCGGGAGCGCCGTCCACTGCCACCCGTAGCCGCGCGGGCCCGGCGGCGGCGGTCGCGGCGCGGGTGGCCGCGTCGGCCAGCCGACCGGTCAGCTCGGTGACGAGCAGGTCGGGCGAGATGGGGCGGATGCGCACCGGACCATCCTGCCCCGCGTCGGGTGGCTCGGCGACGCCGGTCAGCCGGTGCGGTCGATGGTGACCCGGGCGTCGTCGGCCAGCCGGTAGCCGACGCCGTAGACGGTGGTGACCAGCGGAACGTCCACGCCGACCTTGCCGCGCAGCCGACGCACGTGCACGTCGACGGTACGCACGCCGGCGTGCTCGTAGCCCCAGACGGCGTTGAGCAGTTGCAGCCGGGTGAACACCCGGCGCGGGTGCGCGACCAGGTGCAGCAGCAGGTCGAACTCCAGCCGGGTCAACGGCAGCGGCTCGTCGTCGCGCAGCACCGACCGCGACGAGGCGAGGATGTGCAGGGCGGGAATGGTCGGGCTGATCGGGCGGGCCGCCGACCGGGCGGCGGGCGTCTGGTCGGGGCGGCGCTCGGCCGGGACCGAACCGATGATCACGCCTTCGCCCCGTTCCAGCATCTCCCGGGCGGCCTCGAGCAGCCGCCGTGCCGCCGGGGTCAGCGACTCCTCACAGGCCAGCGGGATGGACAGCGTCACGGTGAGCACGGGCGCGGCGGTGTTCGCCGGGCGACGCTGCCCGCCGGGAGGTCGACCGGGCACCGCGGGCTGGGACGTATGCCATCCGGCGCGCGACGAGGCGGGGCTGACCGACATGGTCCTCCTTGGGCTGGTCCGGGTATCTCCCCACGGCCCGGGACGCCGCTTCATCGATGCTTCCCGGCGCTTGGGCGAGGGTCAAGAGGCGGCTGCGTTGCATGAATGTGACAATTGACGAACACATCGGAGCCAGATGCTCGCTCTGCGTACGAGGCCTGATGATTACAGCAGAGTCGCCGAGATGCCCCGATACGGGGGTCCCCGACCGGTTCACCAGGCCGGTCACATGCCGCCGGACCAGCGCTCAGCCGCTGTGGTCCACGCTGATCGCTGCCTCGTCGGCCAGCCGGTAACCGACCCCGTAGACCGTGGTGATCACCTCGGAGCCGGCCAGCTTGGCGCGCAGCCGGCGGACGTGCACGTCCACCGTCCGGGCCACCGCGTGCTCGTAGCCCCAGACGCTGGAGAGCAGTTGCAGGCGCGTGAAGACCCGGCGCGGCCGCTCGGCCAGGAACAGCAGCAGCTCGTACTCGATGCGGGTCAGCGCGATGACGTGGTCGCCCCGGCGGACCGTCCGCGACCCGGCCAGGATGCGGACGTGGTCCGCGTCGGCGGACGGCTCGGGGGTGGCGGGGAGTGGGACCGGGTGCGGCCCCGGTGCGGCACGCAGTTGCCCCTCCCCCGATTCGGCCAGCTCACCGAGCAGCTGCACCAGCCGGGCCAGCCGCGGGCTCAACGGCCCCGGGGCGAGGTCGAGGGTGATGGTCAGGGTCGGGCCGGTGCGCGGGCGGGCCGGGCGTACCCCCGGGTGGCGGCGGGTGGGGATGGCGACGACGGACATGGTGCCTCCTGAGTGGCGGTGGGCCGCCACGCCGGGTGTGGCGTGACGGTCAGCGGCGCGTCCGGCCGGCGTTGACCGGGGACGCGTGGGGTGCGCGGTGGTGCAGGGGGGTCGGGCCGAGGGCGGGCAGGCCGGCGATCCGCCAGGCCGCGAACCCGCCGACCACGTCGGTGGCCCGGTGCAGGCCGACGTCCTGCAACGCGGCGGCGGCCAGCGACGAGGTGTAGCCCTCCTGGCAGAGGATCACCACCGGTACGTCGTAGTCGACGGCCTGCGGCAGCCGGGCCGGGCAGCGGGGGTCGAAGCGCCACTCCAGCACGTTGCGCTCGACGATGAGCGAGCCCGGCACCACGCCGTGCGCGGCCCGCTGGGCGGCCGGGCGGATGTCGACCAGCAGCGCACCGCTCCGGTACGCCAGGTGCGCCCGCTCCGGGTCCAGCCGGCGCAGCCGGGCCCGGGCGGCGGCCAGGATCTCGTCGATGCCCCGGGAGCCCGGCGGAGGCACGGGGGCGGGACAGTGCTCGGCGGTCATCTGCATTCTCGGTTCCTTCCGGTGACAGGGGATCTCGGTGCGCCGACCTACCAGGACCGGCCGGCCTCGGCGACCTCGGCGACCCGCAGCCGACCGTCCAGCAGGTGGTAGCGGGTCATGCGCAGCAGTGCCGGTCGGTAGACGTGCACGCTGACCGCCGGGTCCGCGCCCCGGTTGGTCACCTGGTGCACGTGCCGGGGGCCGAAGCGCCGGCCGGCACCGGCGGACAGCAGTCGGGGGCGGAGCCGGCCGGCGCTGACGGTCTGCTCGGTGAGCACGCCGGCGACCACCCGGAACGCTCCGGAGGAGCCGCCGTGGTCGTGCAGGTCGGTGCCCTGCCCGGGCAGCCAGCTCAGCGCCCACACCTCGTGCTCGTCGCTGACGGCGAGGCGGGCGTACCAGCGCTCGGCGGGGTCGAACCGCAGCGCCACCGGCCAGCCGGCCGGGTCGGCCCACCCGGCGGCAACGGTGAGCAGGTCGGGCTCCGGACGGTGGTGCGTCATGGCGGTTCCTCGCGGGTCGTTCGGCGGGGTGCCCTCGTACTCTAGACGGCAAAGCCTATAGGTTTAGTAGGTAATTCCGCCTGTTGGGACGCCCGGTCAGCCCCACGGGTCGGTCAGCGCAGCACCGGCGGGTCCACCCGGTAGCCCGGCAGCGACGGCCACCGCACTGTCAACACCACCGACGCGCGCTCGGCGAACCAGGAATGGTCCACCCCACGAGCCCACACCACGTAGTCGCCCGGGGCGGCCAGCCGTACCGTCCGGTCCGGCAGCTCCACCCGGAAACACCCCTCGACGAGGACGAGCAGCGTGGTGCGCAGCTCGCCGGTCGCCCACCGCGACCGCGCCTGCCCGGGCGGATGCACACCCCACTTCACCTCGACATCGGTGCTGTGCCGGATCTCCCCCGGCGGCGCGAAATGCCCGAGCAGCCAACCGGCGTTGGTGGCGCCGTCGACACCCGCGTTGCCCACGTACACCGTCTCACCCATCGGATCCCTCCCCAGCGCGCCGGCCGAGCAACCTATCAGCAGCGGTACGACTAACCTGGGGCGGTGACCGAGGACCTCGACGCCGAGACGCTGGCGTTCGCGCACCGGATGTTCGACCTGGCCCGGGCCGGCTCCACCGACGAACTGGCGGCACAACTCGACGCCGGCCTGCCGGTCAACCTCACCAACGACAAGGGCGACACGCTGCTCATCCTCGCCGCGTACCATTCCCACCCGGACACGGTGGCCGCTCTGCTCAGCCGCGGCGCCGACCACACCCGGGCCAACGACCGGGGTCAGACCGCGCTGGCCGCGGCGGTCTTCCGCAGCAGCACCGAAGCGGTCCGCGCGCTGCTCGCCGCCGGCGCCGACCCGGCACACGGCAACCCGTCGGCCCTCGAAACCGCGCGCTTCTTCGACCTACCGGACATGACCGAGCTGCTGCGCGTCGGCTGACACCGGCCCGGCCTGGCGGTATACAGGGTCGGTGGAAGATCCCCTGCCGGAGCAGATGCGGGCCGCCGGCACCGCGCTGCTGACCGCGCTCGACCCCGCCGCCCGCGAGCGCGCCGTGCACTCGTTCGACGACGAGGCGGCCCGCCGCTGGCTGGAATACCGGCCCCGACCCCGACCGGGCGTCTGCCTCGCCGACCTCGACGTCACCGCCCGCAAGGCCGCACACCGGCTGCTGGCCACCGCGCTCAGCCCCTCGGCGTACGCGCAGGCCATGGCCATCATCTCCCTGGAGGAGGTGCTGGACCGGGCCGAGGGCTGGCAGCGCGGGCGGCACAGCGCCGACTACTGGGTGGCCGTGTTCGGCGACCCGGCGCGTGACGACCGCTGGGCGTGGCGACTCGAAGGCCACCACCTGTCGGTGAACATGACAGTGGTGGACGGTCAGGTCTCCCCCGCGCCGATCTTCTTCGGCGCCAACCCGGCCGCCGTCCGCTACGCCGGCCGGCCGGTCTCCCGCCCACTGGGCGTCGAGGAGGACCTGGCCCGCGCCCTGCTCGACGCGCTGGGCCCGGCCGAACGGGCCGCCGCCATCATCGCCGACGAGGCGCCGGCGGACATCATCAGCGCCACCCGTGGGCGCGTCGACGGGCCGCTGGAGCCGCTCGGCGTACCGGCGCACCGGCTCGGACCGACCGGCCGCGCGCTGCTCGACCAGGTGGTCGCCCTCTACCTCGACCGGCTGCCGCCCGAGCTGGCCATCCGGGAGGCGACCCGACTGGACGCCGGCGCGCTGCACTTCGCCTGGGCCGGCCCGACCCAACCCGGGCGGCGGCACTACTACCGGGTGCAGGGCGACGACCTGCTGATCGAGTACGACAACACCACAGCGGACGGCAACCACGCGCACACCGTGCTGCGCCGCCCCGCCAGCGACTTCGGCGCCGACGTCCTGGCCACCCACCACCAAACCCACCCGCACTAACGCCCCCCGGCCCCCGCGCCCCCACCCCTACTCCCGCCGATCTTGCAGTTTCGGTGGTCGGTCTGCCCGGGTGAGTGGCTTTTGCGGCGACCGAAAGTGCAAGATCGGTGCATGTCCAGGGGGAGGTCAGGGGCGGGTGGCCTCGATGAGGAAACGGTGGGCGTGGGCGACGAAGGGGCCCTCGTCGACTATGCGGCGGTGCAGGTTGGCCAGGGGTGCGCGGTAGCGGTCGACAGTGAACCCGGGCACCGTCCAGATCACCTTGCGCAGGAACCAGACCACCGCGCCGATGTCGGCGAAGGTCGCCCGCAGGGTGGCCCGCCGCAGGTCGACCACCCGCAGGCCAGCGGCCTCGGCAGCGGCGGCCGCCTGCTCGGGGTGGCGCTGCGTCGGCGGCGGCAACGGCCCGAGCATCGCCTCACTCAGCTCCCGCATGGTGCCGGCCCCGATCTGCTGCGACAGGAACGTTCCGCCCGGCCGCAGCACCCGGGCCGTCTGCACCCAGTCGGTACGCACCGGATGCCGACTGACCACCAGGTCGAACGAGGCGTCGCGAAACGGCAGCGGCCCCTCCGGCGCGACCGCCACCACCGACGCACCGATCCGACGCAGGGTCCCTCGGGCGACCTCGACGTTCGGCGGCCACGCCTCGGTCGCCGTCAGCAGCTTCGGTCGACGCGGCACCTCGGCGAGCACCTCCCCGCCGCCGGTGTCCACGTCCAGTGCCGCATCGGCGTACGCCATCCGGTCGGCGACGAGCCGGGCGTACCCCCACGGTGGACGTTCCTCGGTGGCCCGGCCGGCCAGCCAACCGAAGCCCCAACCATCGACGGGCGCCGCGGCGGCCTCCGCTATCAGGTCCTCGGCGTCACGCTCGACAGTCATGGCGCTCAGCCTCGCGGCCGGTCACCCGGGCGGCAACCCATTTGCCGCCGGCCGGGCGGGGCGTCGGCGGTGGCTCAGCCGAGACCGAGCTCGTGCTCTTCGAGGGCGGCCTGCAGGATGTCGAGCGCCTTCGGACCCATGCCGTGCAGCCTGGCCAGATCCGCCCGGGGTACGCCCGCGAGCTGACGCAACGCGGTGTAGCCGGCGCCGTGCAGAGCCCGGGTGGCCGGCGCACCGATCTTCGGCAGCGTGTCCAGCGAGGAGGTCATCGGCGGATGGTAGACCGCCGACCGCCCGGATGCTCGACCCCGGTGCGGGCGACTCGACGCCATGCGGGCAACTCGACGCCATGCGGGTGATCAGCGGCCCGGCTCACGCGCCCGGCGGTCCTGGCAGGCGGTCGGGTCAGGGGCGGGCGATCTCGCCGGTGGAGCCGGCGAGCGCGTCCAGGCCGCCAGCCTCGACACGGCCGCTGTCGAACTGACGCATCAGCCGGGCGCCCAGGTGCACGCCGACCCCGCCGACGGCCAACGCGACCAGCTCGGTGACCAGGATCGCGACCGACGCGCCGCGCTGCGGGGAATGTGACCGGACCAGGCAGGTGAGCAGGAACATGGCGGCCATCACCGCGTTCACCAGGTTGAACGCGACGGCGGTGCGGCGGGTACGGTCACCCGGCACGTCCCACAGGTCGACCATGCCGGCCACGGCGGTCAGCGCGGCAGCGACGAGCGCGGCGATGCCCGTCCAGTAGCCGACCTCGCCGAAGAACGCGGGCCCGCCGACGACGTCGGTGAGGTCGAAGACGGTGGCACTGACGAACAGCCCGAGCGGGAACGTCACCAGCATCGGTTGGATCGGATGCCCCTGCACCCGCAGCCGGCTCTGCATCGGTCCTCCCCCGGGTCGGCGCAGCTCACCTGACCAGAGTGCTACCCGGGGTCGGTCGAGACGAAACGAAACGGTCCGACTCGCCGCTGACCGGACGAACGGACACCACCCGCCCTGATCCACTCGCGTTTCAGGAAACCGCGCCATCCGGGCGGCCGGGACACCCCGCCATCCGGACTGATCCACTCGGCTTTCAGGAAACCGCGCCGTCCCACCGGCCCGGACACCCCGACTTTAAGAAACGCGAGTCGATCACGCGGGGACCGCGCGGAACGCGGGGACCGCGCGGAACGCGGGGACCGCGCGGAACGCGGGGACCGCGCGGGACGGCGGGCGGGGTGGTCAGGTGTCGCGTGAGCGGGAGACCGTCCGGACCAGCCGTTCGGCCACCTCACGCAGCGGTATGTCCAGTGATGACGCGGCCGTCCGCAGCACGTCGAGGGCCTCGGCTGGCGGGCAACCGCGCTGCGTCATGATCACGCCGACGGCCTGGCCGACCACTCCGTCCTGCAGGAGCGAGGCGTCCCGTTCGCTGGCGAGGGTGAGCTGCCGGCTGCGGTCGCGGACGGCGGCGAGCAGCAGTCCGGCGTGTTCGGCGAGCAGCATCGCGGTCAACTGGTGTTGCGGGGTCAACATGTCCGGCGCGGCGGCGTACAGGTTGATCGCGCCGATGACCTGGTCGTCGATGTCGACCGGCGCGGAGATCACCCCGCGTACGCCGAGGTCGCGGGCGCGCGCCGTCCAGGCCGGCCAGCGGGGCTCACCGTCCAGGTCGGCGGCGAGGATCATCTCGCGGCGGCGGATCGCGCTCATCGCCGGCGAATCCGGATCGTGTCGCAGGTCGTCGAGCCCGGCCAGTCCTTCGTCGGAGGCGGCCACCCCGGCCGGCTCGCCGGCCCGCAGCGCGGTGAACCCGCACCAGCGCACCCCGGCGACGGCGTCCCGGGTGACCCGGACCAGGGCCAGCAGAGCCTCATCAAAGTCGGTCAGGGCGATCAGCCCGGCGGTCAGCTCCCGTAACAGCGCGGCTGCTTCCAGGACGCCGAGGGTCTGCACCACCGGTTCCCGCGTGTCGAGGTTCACCGGTGTGCAGCCTCCGTGCCGTCTCGCGCCTGCCCGGCACGCATCGTCACCTGTGTCATCGTCTGCTCTCTCCCGACTCGACCGACCAGCCCTACTACCCTAGGAAACCTGGGTCGAAACGGCGTAAATCGGGGCCCCTGCCGCGCCTGAAGGCGCAACAGGGGCCCCGGACGTCCGGTAACTCAGCGCGAGGTGCCGCTGAGCCGCCGACCGATCGACGCGATCAGGCGGTCCAGCTCCGACCCGAACGGGTTGTCGTGCACCAGGTACGTCCACGTGGCGGTGGGCCGGACCAGGGTGCCGTCGTCGGGCTGCCAGTCCTCATCGAATTCGGTCTCGTTGAAGGTGGCGATGGTGCGGGCCTCGATCTCCGGGATCAGGTCGTTGAACGCGGGCACCGCCGCCCGGTGGAACTCGTCCAGCGGGTCGAGCCGGCCCAGGGCGCGCAGGTGCACGCCCTCACGGACCTCCGACAGCTCGGCCAGGTGCTCGGCCCAGAGCCGGTCGAGGTGGTAGAGCGCGATCGACCGCGCGGCACGGGCGAGCAGGTCCTCGTCCATCTCGCCGGCCTTCTCGGGCTCCTTCTCGAGCAGCATCACCGCTGCCACGTCGCTGGTCAGCAGTCGCTCCCGGCGCGCGGCGAGGGCCTTGCGCTGCTGCTCGATCACCACGCTGTATCGCCAGGTGTTGCGGTGGATCTCGTGGTTGACGCCCTCGGCGACCCGCTGGGCGTGCTCCACCGCGTAGTCGACCTGGTCGTCGGTCACCAGGCCGTCGGCGTTCATCCGCGGCGAGGCCGGCACCGAGTCGGCGGCGTGCCGGACCACGAGGTCGTCCTCCAGGCTGACGAAGAAGACCGAGCCACCTGGGTCGCCCTGCCGGCCGGCCCGGCCGCGCAGCTGGTCGTCCACCCGGCGGCTGTCGTGCCGGCCGCTGCCGATCACGTAGAGCCCGCCCAGCTCGACGACCCGTTCCTGGTCGCTCTGGTCGCTGCCGCCGAGCCGGATGTCGACGCCCCGGCCGGCCATCTGGGTGGAGACGGTGACCGCGCCGTACGCGCCGGCCTCGGCGATGATCGCCGCCTCCTCGTCGTCGTTCTTGGCGTTCAGCACGACGCAGGGCACCCCGGCGGCGTTCAGCCCGGCGGCCAGCCCTTCGGACTCCTTGACGTCCAGGGTGCCGACCAGCACCGGCCGCCCCTTGGCGTGCGCGCGCTGGATCTCGTCGACGAGCGCCTCGTCCTTCTCGGCCCGGGTGGCGTAGATGCGGTCCGGCTCGTCCTCACGGATACACGGGGTGTTCGGCGGGATCACCGCGACCTCGAGGTTGAAGAACTCCCGCAGCTGGTCGCCGACGTGCACGGCGGTGGCGGTCATCCCGCACACCTTCGGGTAGAGCGCGATGTACGCCTGCATGGCGATGGTGCCGAGCACCTCGCCCTCGGCGGTGGCGTCCAGCCCCTCCTTGGCCTCGACAGCGGCCTGGAGGCCGTCCGGCCAGCGGCGGCGCTGGGCCACCCGGCCGCGCATCTCGTCGACCAGCTCGACGGTGCCGTCCCGGACGATGTAGTCCACGTCGCGGTGCAGCAGGGCGTGCGCGTGCAGCGCCACGTTGACAGCGGAGAGCTGCGCGACGTGCTCCTCGTCGTACAGGTCGATGCCGAGCTTGGCCTCGATGGCGGCGAGGCCGGCGGAGGTGAACGCCACGCTCCGCCCGTCCTCGGCGACCGTGTAGTGCTTGCCCTTGCGCAGGCCACGGACCAGCGCGGCGGCGGCGTGCACCGGGTCCTGCTCGCCCGGCACCGCGCCGGCCAGGACCATCGGCACCCGGGCCTCGTCGATCATGATCGAGTCGGCCTCGTCGACGATGGCGGTGCTCAGCGCGGGCTGCACCCGGTCTTCCACGTCGGTGACCAGCTGGTCGCGCAGGTAGTCGAAGCCCGCCTCGCTGACCGACACGTAGGTGACGTCGCAGGCGTACGCGTCGCGCCGCTCCTGCGGGGTGGACGCCTCGTTGACCCAGCCGACGGTGAGGCCGAGCAGGGTGTAGACCGGCTCCATCCACTGGGCGTCGCGGCGGGCCAGGTAGTCGTTGATGGTGAGCACGTGCACCGGGCCGTTGCCGAGCCGCACGTGCCCGTACGCGGCGATCGTGGCGGTCAGTGTCTTGCCCTCACCGGTGGCCATTTCGGCGACCTTGCCGGAGAGCAGCGACATCGCGCCGAGCAGCTGCACGTCGTACGGCCGCTGGTCGAGGCCACGGCGGGCGGCCTCGCGGCCGACGGCGCAGATCTCCTCGTAGTCGGCGGCGACGCCCGCGGCCTGGGTCAGCTCGGCGTCGTCGAGCGCGGCGAGGTCAGCCTCGCGCGCCTCGATCGCCGGGAGCAGTTTCTCCAGCGGAGCAAGATCCACGGTCGAGCCGGGGCGCTGGAGGAACCGCCGGAACTTGCTCTTGAACCGTTGAGACACACCCATGAGCGGCAACGGTACGCGATTCGGGGCACCGTGTGCGGCCCGGCCGCCCGGCAAGTCGGCGCCACCGGGGCGGAGTCAGCCGACCAGCAGCTGGTGGCTGGCGAGCTCCCGGTACAGCGGGTCGGTGGCGGTCAGTTCGGCGTGGGTGCCGACGGCCACCACCCGGCCGCCGTCGAGGACGACGATCTGGTCGGCGTCGACCACCGTGGCGAGCCGGTGCGCCACGATCAACAGCGTCCGGCGGACGGCCACCGCGTCGATGGCGCGGCGCAGCGCGACCTCGTTGCGGGAGTCGAGGTTGCTGGTCGGCTCGTCCAGCAGCAGCACCGGCGGGCCGGCGAGCAGCGCGCGGGCGATGGCCAGTCGCTGCCGTTCACCCCCGGAGAGCAGGACGCCGCCCTCCCCCACCTGCACGTCGAGGCCCTGCGGGGTGCGCTGCGCCAGGTGGCCCAGGTTGACAGCGTCGAGGACCTCGCGCAGCCGGTCGTCGGCGGCGTCCGGGGTGGTGATCAGCAGGTTCTCCCGCAACGTGCCGGCCAGCACGGGGGCCTCCTGCTCGACGTAGCCGAGCCGGGCCCGCAGCGCGTCGCGGGGCAGGTCCCGCACGTCGGTGCCGTCGAGTCGGATCGCACCGGCGCTGACCTCGTAGAACCGCTCGACCAGGGCCAGCAGGGTGGACTTCCCGGCGCCGGAGGGGCCGACCAGGGCGGTCCGGGTGCCGGCGGGCACCGCGAAGGTGACCTCGTGCAGCACCGTCTCGCCACCCGGGTAGCCGAAGCCCACCCGGTCGAACTCGATCATCGGGGTCGGGCGGCGCGGGGTCGCCGTCGCGGTGGCGGGCGCCGGCCGGTCGCCCGCGCCCTCGGCGGGCACGGCGAGGATCTCCTCGATCCGCTGCAGGGCGCCCAGGCCGGACTGCAACTGGGTGTACGCCCGCAGCACCTGGCCCAGCGGCAGCGCGAGCAGGAACAGGTACATGACGAACGCGACCAGGTCACCGACGGAGATCGCCCCGGCGGCGACCCGCGCCCCTCCGATGCCGAGCACCAGCAGAAACGCGCCCTGCACGGTGACCGAGCCGATCGGGCCGACCAGCGCCTGCACCCGGGCCACCCGCAGCCCCGCCGTGTACGCCTCCCGGGCGCTGCCGGTGACGGTCTGCGTCTCCCGGGTCTCGGCGCGGCTGGCCCGGATGGTCCGCGCCGCCGAGATGGCCCGTTCCACCGCCGAGGTCATCTCACCGATCCGCTCCTGGGCGGTCCGGGCCAGCGCCCGGACCCGGCGGGCGAAGGTGGCGGCGAAGGCCAGCCCCAGCACCACCCCGAGCAGTGTGACGCCGAACAGCAGCGGGTCGAGCAGCACCATGGCCGTGCCGGCGCCGACCACCGTCACCGCCCCGGTGACCGTCTCGAAGAGCCCGGAGGTGACGACGGCGCGCAGCAGCGTGGTGTCCGAGCCGACCCGGGAGAGCAGGTCGCCGGTGCGCCGGCGGTCGTACTCGGCGATGGGCAGCCGCAGCAGGTGACCGGCCAGCCGGCGCCGGGTGCCCAGCACCAGCCCTTCGGCGGTGCGTTGCAGCAGGTAGTCGCGCAGCCCGCCGATCGCCGCGGCGAGCACCACGAGGGCCACCAGCACCGCCACCAGCTCGGACACCCCCTGCTCGGCGCCGATCCGGTCGAGCACGGACCGGGTGAGCAGCGGCTGCGCCAGCGACGCCGCCGCGCCGGCCAGCGACAGGGCGCCCACCACGACCAGGGTGCCGCGGTGCTCCCGCAGGTACGGCAGCAGCGCGCCCAGGCCGACCGGCCGACCAGCGGCGGCCCCGCCGCCCGGCCGGTCTGTCGCGGTGCCGCCGGCCGGCCGGTGCGTCGAGGTGCTCATGGCGGGAACGGTAGTCCGCCGTGTCACCACGGCGGGCGCGCTCCGGCCCGGCGGGTCAGGTGGCGAGCACCACCTGGAGTTCCTGGCGGCGACGGTCGGCCAGGTCGGTGAGGAGGGCGGGGGCCTCGTCGAACGGCACCACCGCCGAGACGAGGTGCTTGCGGATCGTGTCGCCGTACGCCCGGAGCAGGTCGATGGTCTCGGCGGAGAGCCGTTCGCGGTCCCAGGTGGGTGCGAGCCCGCGTGGCACCCGGCCGATCTGGGCGCAGCGCAGCGACAACCCGTTGTGGTGAAACTCCTCACCGAGGCGCACCGCGTCCGCGCCGCCCTGGTAGAAGGCGAGGTCGATCACCGTGCCCTGGGGGCGCAGCAGGCGCAGGGCGAGGTGCAACGCCCACGCCTGCCCCCGGCACTGGAACACCACGTCGGCGCCCCGGTCGCCTGCGGTGTGCGCCCACCGGGTCTTGAGCACGACCGCCGGGTCGTCCGCGTCCGGGTCGAGGGTTTCCAGGCCGAGGGCCTCGGCGACCTGACGGCGGTGCGGGGTCGGGTCGAGCACCACCACCGACGCGGCGCCGTTGCGCCGGGCGAACAACGCCGTCAGCAATCCCACGACACCGGCGCCGATGACGGCGACCCGTCGGCCGCGTACCCCGTCGCCGAGAGCCCGGACGTCGGTGCCGTGCAGGTCGGCGGCGGCGTGCAGCAGACCGTTGGCGCAGATCGGGCCCATGTGCGCGACGTACACGCCGAGCAGTGGGTCCAGGTCGTCGGGCAGCGCCACGAACCGTTCGGCGACCGGGTCGGCCAGCCAACCGGTGCGGTGCCCGTACGTCATGGCACCGACAGTGCCCACCGCGACGGCCGGGGTTTCGCTCTCCACCACCCGGCCGACCTGCATGTAGCCCAGTCGCGTCACCGGGTAGGGGGTGCTGGCCGGGCCCGGCTGGAACAGCCCCAGGTCGGCGTTCCAGGTGACGTTCAGGTAGGGGTTCGTGCCCTTGACGTAGCTCAGCTCGGTGCCGGCGGAGACACCGCTGAACAGCGTCTCGACCCGGAACGCGCCGGGACGCAGCGGCGCGGCGTCCTGTTCGACCAGATCGACCTGGCCGGGACCGGTGACCACCACGACCTTGTCACGCATCGACGGTCACCCCGCTGGCGAGCACCGTCGGCGCGGTCGCGGTGGCGAGCCGCACGGTCGTGCCGGTACGGGCCGAGTCGGCCACCGCGAGGGCCAGACGTTGGGTCGCGAGGGCCTCGGCGTACGGGACGCGCACGTCGTCGCCGATGCCGCGGACGGCGTCGACGAAGGCGCGGTCCACCGCCACCCGGGCGGCTTCCGGGTCGGCGGGGAGGTGTCGCTCGCCGTCGGCGTCGCGGATCGACAGCCCGTCCTCGGTGATCGCGAGGGCCAGCCCGTCGGCGAGGATCTCCAGGCCGGCGCGGTGCTTCCAGCCGAGGACGCAGGCGGCGCTGAGCGTGCCGACCGCGCCGTCGGTGAAGCGCAGTGCGGCGGTGGTCACCGAGTCGATGTCGGCGCCGTCGACCGGCGGCGGTGTGCCGTTGCCGTACGCGGTGACCTCGGTGACCTCGCCGGCCAGCACGCGGATCAGGTCGAGCACGTGGGCGGCCTGCTCGACCACCGGGCCGCCGGAGCGGTCCCGCCGCGACCACCACGCCACCGGGGGCACCTTGTCCAGCCAGGTGCCGCTGACCATCCGCACCGGGCGGTCGGCGAGCAGGTCGCGGGCCTGGTCGAGCACGCTCAGGTAGCGCCAGTGGTGACCGACGGCGGTGCGCAGCCCGCGCCGCGCGACCAGGTCGGCGATCCGCTCGGCGGTGTCCAGGTCGACAGCGACGGGCTTCTCCACGAACATCGGCACCCCGGCCTCGATGATCGCCTCCTCGGCGGGGCCGTGCGCGAACGGGGGCACGCAGACGTACACGGCGTCCAGGCCGGTGGCCAGCAGTTCGCCGACGTCGGCGCAGGCCCGCCCGTCGTGCTGGGCGGCCAGCGCGGACGCGGCCTCCGGCGCGACGTCGGTGACGCCGACCAGTTCGACGTCGTCGAACCCGGCCAGCACCCGCGCGTGGCGCTGCGCCACGCCGCCGGCTCCGACCAGACCCACCCGGCATTTCCGCATCCCGACATCCCTTCGAAGACTTTTCAGCTGCGCTGGGAGCAGTCCCCTGGGGTGTGCGCAATCAAACGTTCATCCCCCGGGAACGCGCTGACGTCCCCTCTGTGATCAAGCTGTTGCCAGGAAAGCGGTTAGCGCGTGATGCGGAATGGGAACAACCAAATTCGGTTTTTCCACGCACGAATGGAGGGGTGCCCGTGCGGGATACGACATCGAGCGTGTCACCGGTGGTGGAGGCGTGGGCCACGTACCGGACGACGTCGGCTGCGGACTGGCCGACCCGTCGGCTGATGCGTGCCAAGGGTGAGACCCGGGTCAGCGTGGTGCTGCCGGCGCGCAACGAGGAGGCCACCGTCGGCGCGATCGTGTCGACGATCCGCGAACACCTGATGGATCGGGTCGCCCTGGTCGACGAGCTGATCGTGGTGGATTCCCGCTCGACGGACCGGACCGCGCAGGTGGCCCGCGCCGCCGGCGCGGAGGTGGTCAGCCAGGACGCGATGACCCGCGGGTTGCCCCGGCTCACCGGCAAGGGCGACGCGCTCTGGGCCGGGCTGGCCGCCGCCGAGGGGGACGTGGTGGCGTTCATCGACGCCGACCTGCGGGAGTTCCGGCCGCACTTCGTCAGTGGGCTGCTCGGCCCGCTGTTGACCGACCCGTCGGTCGACTTCGTGAAGGGCTTCTACCACCGGCCCCTGGTGGGCACCGCCAACGTGGAACAGGACGGTGGGGGCCGGGTGACCGAGTTGATGGCCCGTCCGCTGCTCAACCTCTTCTGGCCGGAGCTGTCCGGTTTCGTGCAGCCCCTCGCGGGCGAGTACGCGGGCCGCCGCGACGTGCTGGCCCAGGTGCCGTTCGTCTCCGGGTACGGGGTGGAGACGGCCATGATGATCGACCTGCTCGATCTGGTCGGCCTGGACGCGCTGGCGCAGGTCGACCTCGGTGAGCGCAAGCACCGGCACCAGGACACCGCCGCCCTGGGTCGGATGTCCGCGCAGATCATGCTGACCGCCTGGTCCCGGTTGCAACGGCGCGGCTGGGCCACCCCCGGGTTGGCGCCGGAGGCGTTGCTGACCCAGTTCCGTCGCGGCGGTTCCGACACCCTGCCGAACCTGGACCGCGAGATCGTGGTCAGCGACGTGTCCATCGAGGAACGCCCGCCGTTGGCCGAACTGCGCCACCGGGTTCCCCGCCGGGTGGCCGCCGCGTGAGCGCGAGGAGTGAGCCGGTCCTGCGAGCCCCGCAGTCGCGAGCCCAGGGTCCAGTGAGCGCGCAGGGCCTCACCGTGCTGATGAACGCCGGCCCGTGGCTGTCCGTGCCACCGCCCGGCTACGGCGGCATCGAGAACGTGATCGCCACCCTGGTGCCGGAGCTGCGGCGGCTCGGCGTACGGGTGGTGCTCGCCTCGGTGGGCAGCAGCACGCTGCCGGTCGACGAGCAGGTCTCGGTCTTCGCCGACGGGCAGTTCGCCGCGTTGCAACGGCCGTACAACCAGGTCTGTGGGATCGCCCAGGCGCACCTGGCCGGGGTGGTCCGTGAGCTGCACTCCCGCGACGACATCGACCTGGTGCACGATCATGTCGAGGCGGTCGGGCTGGCCACCCTCGCCGCGATGGGGCCGGCGGGGCCGCCGACCCTGCACACCCTGCACTGGGACCTGGCCAAGCACCCGGCGCTCTACGGCAGCCTGGACGGTGGCGACCGGGTCCGGGTCAACGGCGTCTCCGCGTCGCAGCTGGCTCGCGCCCCGCAAGCGCTGCGGGAGCACTCGGTGGGGCACGTGCACCTGTCCACCCCGCTGGCGGTCGACGCCGACCGGCGACCCCGGCCGCAGAAGGGCGAGCACCTGCTCATCCTGGGTCGGATCAACCCGGGCAAGGGGCAGGACGTGGGTGCCCGGCTCGCGCACCGGGTCGGTCTTCCGCTGGTGCTGGCCGGCCCGGTCGGGCCGTACCATCGGCCGGCCGATCTGGCCGCGGCGGGCGACGAGGCCCGGCAGAACCCGGACGTGCGGTTCTTCCTCGACGAGGTGGCCCCGCACGTCGACGGTGACCTGGTCCGCTGGGTCGGCACCGTGGCCGGCCAGGAGCGCGACGACCTGCTGGCCAGCGCCCGCGCGTCGCTATTCCCGCTGCGGTGGGAGGAGCCGGGCGGCACGGCGGTCGTCGAGTCGCTCGCCCTGGGGACACCGGTGGTGGCGACGGCCCGGGGTTGCCTGCCGGAGCTGATCGAGCACGGTCACACCGGGCTGCTCACCGCCGACGAGGAGGAGTTGGGCGATCTTCTGCTCGCCGCCGAGTTGCTCGACCCGGACGAGTGCCGGCGGGTGGCCGCGCAGCGCTTCACGCCTGCGGTGATGGCGCAGCGCTACGTCGAGCTGTACGAGCGGGTCCGGCAGTCGGCGCGCGCGCCGCGATTGCTGCCGGCCTGACCGACGGCAGCAACCACGGCGCGCGCGGCCAGCCGGTTTGTCGGTAGCGGCAGCGGGTAGCCCGCAGCGCTCATGCCCGCCGTGCGACGAGGAGCCGGGAATGGTCGGACCGATGGCGCACTCCCGGGCCCGGGCCAACCCGGCGGACGGTAAACCGCCGGTACGGCGCGCGGCGGCGACGGTGGGGGTGCTGTTCCTGCTGATCGGCGTGCTCGGGTTCGTGCCGGGGATCACCAGTGGCATGGACGCGCTGCGCTTCGCCGGGCACGGTTCCGGCGCGTACCTGTTCGGCGTCTTCCAGGTGTCGGTGCTGCACAACCTGGTGCACCTGGCGTTCGGGGTGGCGGGTCTGCTGCTGGCGCGGACGGTCACCGGTGCCCGGGCGTTCCTGATCGGCGGCGGCGCGGTGCTCCTGGTGCTCTGGCTCTACGGGCTGGTGGTGGACCAGGACACCGGGGCGAACGTGCTACCGGTCAACGACGCCGACGGCTGGCTGCACCTGGGCCTCGGCGTGGTCATGATCGCGTCCGGTGCGCTGACCGGTCGGCCTCGCTGACCGGTCGGCCTCGTCGCTGACCGGCCGGTTGCGGCGCGTGACCTGTCTCGCCTCCGACGTCGGTCCGGTTTGACCGGGAACGGCGTCGGGTAGTTGGCAGATCCCGACCCAGCAGCGAATTGAGGCGCCGATGTCGAGCGGGATCACCTGCGAGGTGCGCACCACGGCACCGGTGGCGGTCGTCCGGCTCACCGGCCCGTTGCACCTCGGCACGATGCGTTCGGTGCATCAGGCGCTCAGCGACGCGCTCGTCGACCAGCCGGAGGCGCTGGTGGTCGACATGGCCGGGGTGACCGTCGAGGACCGGCTGGCGCTGTCGGTGTTCGCCGCGACCGCCCGGCGGGCCGAGGAGTGGCCGGCCGTGCCGGTGCTGCTCTGTGCCCCGTCGCCGGTGGCGGCGCGGTGGCTGGCCGAGTCGAGCACCTGCCGGGTGCTCCCGGTGTCAGCGGACTGTGCGGAGGCGACCCGGTTGGCCGACGCGTCGTCCGCGCTGCGGATACGGGCCCGGCTGGAGCCGGTGGCCGAGGCCTGCCGGCGGGCCCGGGAGTTGGTCACCGACGCGTGCGCGCGGTGGAACCTGCCCGACGCGTCCGGCCCGGCCGCGTTGGTGCTCAGCGAGCTGGTCGGCAACGTGGTCCGGCACGCCGGCACGCCCATGCAGGTGACGGTGACCCTGCGCCGACCGTACCTGCACCTGGCGGTGGTGGACGGCAGCAGCGCCCAGGCGCGGGCGGGCGGCACGGACCTGCGCGCCGAGGGCGGGCGCGGGCTGATGCTGGTCCGGGAGCTGGCCCAGCGGTGGGGCAGCGTGCCGGCCGGTCAGGGCAAGGCCGTCTGGGCGATGCTGCCGGCGACCTGACGGTTCGAGGCGCTTGCGCCCGGTACCAGCGTTCTGACCGAATTTAGCGCTCTGGCCTGGTTACATGGTGCGAGGGTCGGGTAGGCACGCCCGTCCTTTCTGCCGTCACGACGGGGTGAGCAGCCATGCCCAAGCGGGTAACCACGGAACCCGGTCGCGATCGGGGCCCGGCGATCCTGGCACCGGCCCGGTTCGGAGGGTTCCCGGGGCCGGTACGGACACCGATCCCCGGCAACACCTTGATCAAGTTCCTGGCCACCACCGACCACAAGCAGATCGGCCTGCTGTATCTGCTGACCTCCTTCGCCTTCTTCGTACTGGCCGGTCTGGAGGCGATGGTGATGCGGGCCGAACTGGCCCGCCCCGGGATGCAGTTCCTCTCCCCCGAGCAGTACAACCAGCTCTTCACCTCGCACGGCGCGGTGATGCTGCTGCTGTTCGCCACCCCGGCGGCCTTCGGTTTCGCCAACTACATCGTGCCGATCCAGATCGGCGCGCCGGACGTGTCGTTCCCCCGCCTCAACGCGCTGGCCTACTGGCTGTACCTGTTCGGCGGGCTGATGGTGGTCGGCGGGCTGATCACACCGCAGGGCTCGGCCGACTTCGGCTGGACCGCCTACACGCCACTGAGCAGCGTCGAGAACTCCCCCGGGGTGGGCGCAAACATGTGGGTGCTCGGCCTGGTCGTCTCCGGGCTCGGCACCATCCTCGGCGCGGTCAACCTGATCACCACGATCCTCACCCTGCGCGCGCCCGGCATGACCATGTTCCGGATGCCGATCTTCACCTGGAACATGCTGTTCACCAGCGTGCTGGTGATCCTCGTCTTCCCGCTGCTGGCCGCCGCGCTGCTGGCGCTCTCCGCCGACCGGTTGCTCAACGCGCACGTGTACGACGCGGCCACCGGCGGCCCGATGCTCTGGCAGCACCTGTTCTGGTTCTTCGGCCACCCCGAGGTCTACATCATCGCGTTGCCGTTCTTCGGCATCATCACCGAGATCATTCCGGTGTTCTCCCGCAAGCCGCTGTTCGGCTACACCGGGATCGTGCTGGCCACCATCGCGATCACCGTGCTGTCGATGACGGTGTGGGCGCACCACATGTTCGCCACCGGCCAGGTGCTGCTGCCGTTCTTCAGCATTCTGAGTTACCTGATCGCGGTGCCGACCGGTGTGAAGTTCTTCAACTGGATCGGCACCATGTGGAAGGGGCAGCTCACCTTCGAGACACCGATGCTGTTCGCCATCGGCTTCCTGGTCACCTTCCTGCTCGGCGGGCTCACCGGGGTGCTGCTGGCCAGCCCGCCGGTCGACTGGCACACCCACGACAGCTACTTCGTGGTGGCGCACTTCCACTACGTGGTGTTCGGCACCGTGGTCTTCGCCCTCTTCGCCGGCTACTACTTCTGGTGGCCGAAGATGACCGGGCGGCTGCTCGACGAACGACTCGGCAAGGCGCATTTCTGGACCATGTTCATCGGCTTCCACGGCACCTTCCTGGTGCACCACTGGCTGGGCAACGAAGGCATGCCGCGCCGGTACGCCGACTACCTGCCGACCGACGGATTCACCACCCTGAACACGATCTCCACCATCTTCTCGTTCATCCTCGGCCTGTCCACCCTCTTCTTCATCTACAACGCCTGGAAGTCCTGGCGGTACGGGGCGATGGTGACGGTGGACGACCCGTGGGGCTTCGGCAACTCCCTGGAATGGGCCACCAGTTGCCCGCCGCCGCTGCGCAACTTCGACCGGATGCCCCGGATCCGCTCCGAGCGCCCCGCCTTCGACCTGAAGTACGGTCCGCTCGTCGCCGATCTGGGCCGCGACCTGCCGCAACGCACCACGAAACCGCCACAGCACTTCGCCGAGGAGCTGCGGTTGGAACACCACGTCCCGGAGTCGCCGGCCGCCGAGGGCGCGCACGGCGCTCGCGAAGCCGTCGAATACCAGCCGGCGCCGCGCTCCGGCGCGCGGCCGGTGGACGTGCCGGAGCCCGAGGGCGTCCGCCGGCCGAGCTTCGAGCAGAGCGACCCGCCGCAGGACGCCGAGGACGCGCCGAAGCCGCACGAGCGCTGGCGGCACCCGCACAGCGACGGCACCCCCGAAGAGCACTGACCGGGGGGTACGCGAACAGGGAGGGCCGACACCCAGCCGGGTGTCGGCCCTCCGCCTGTGCGGGTACCTGGTGCGGTGTGGTCAGTCCCGGGCCGGCGCCAGGCCGGCGGCGGTGAGCGACCGGCGTACCGCGGGCTGGACCCGGGTCAGCCGCAGCGGCACCCCGGTCCGCTCCGCAGCGTCGCGCCCGGCCATCAGCGCGGCGATCCCACCGGCGTCGAAGCCGCCCGCGCCGACCAGGTCGACGACCACCTCGCTGGGCTGACCGGTGACCGCCTCCAGCATGGCCCGACGCAACTGGTCCGCGCCGTCGCGGTCGATCTCGCCGCCCACCTCGACGACCACCGAGTCGCCGTTCTGCTTGACCGAGATCCGGGTCTTGCCCGGGTCGGGTTCGGCGGCGCCGTTCTGCCACGGCGGCGGCGCGTCGGCGAGCATCGCCTGGCGCAGCCAGGTGAGCGCCCGCGACAGCAGCCGGGACACGTGCATCTGCGAGATGCCGAACCGGGCGGCGATCTCCGCCTGGGTCTGGTTGCCGTAGAAGCGCATCGCGAGGATCCGCCGTTCCCGCCAGGGCAGTCGGTGCAGCAGGCCGCTCACCGTCACCCGGTCGTCGACCGACTCCAACGCGTTGTCCGACTCGCCGACCAGGTCGCCGAACTCGGCGGAGCTCTCCCCACCCACCGGGGCGTTGAGGGAGGCCGGACTGTACCCGGCCGCCGACTCCAGGGCGGCGAGGATCTCCTCCTCCGGGGTCTCCAGCCGGGCCGACAGCTCGGCCACCGACGGGGCTCGGGACAGCTCACTGGTGAGCGCGGCGGTGGCCTGCCCCACCTCGAGGATCAGGTCCCGCAGCCGGCGGGGCACGTGCACGCCCCAGGTGCGGTCCCGGAAGTGCCGTTTGATCTCGCCCACGATGGTGATCGCGGCGTACGCGGTGAACGAGCCCCGTTCCGGGTCATAGCGGTCGACGGCGTTGACCAGCCCCAGCCGGGCCACCTGCTCCAGGTCTTCCAGCGGCTCTCCGCGCCCCCGGTAGCGGCGGGCCAACCGCCCGGCGAACGGCAGCGCGAAGCGCACCAGGTCGTCCCGAGCCTCCCCCCGCCGCTCCGGCGGCAGCCCGGCGATCCGGGCCGCGTACGCCATCGCCGCCGCGTCGAGATCCTCCAGACCTCGATCGGTGGGTGGTGGTGTGGTCGTGGTCGTGCTCGTCTGTCCGAACATCCGCGCCTCCCTCAGGAAGGTCCCCCGCCCGGATCGGGAAACCGGTCGTGCGCGTGGTCGAGCCACGCACCGGGCCGGAAAGTGGGTCAGTGACTGGGATGCCAGCGGGCGACACCGCCTCTACGCGGCGCAATCAGGCCGTCGCAGCCAGCGATGTTCCCGCTCCGTAGGTACTCAATCACGGGACCCCGGGTTCGCGAGGATGTTTCGGCGTCCTCCGTCTCAGGAGACCAACAACCCCTGGTGGCCGCCGCTGTCGCGGAGCACTGCCAACGCCTCGGCGACCCCCAGAGGGGGCGGCGCGGGCAGGTCGTACGGCTGGGCCCGCAGCACCTCGGTGGCCCGGCGGGTGGGCACCGAGGTGACCGGGTAGCCCCGGGCGGTGGTGCGGTCCAACGCCCGACGCCGCCGGCCGAACCCGGCGACGGCCAGCCACTGCGGCAGCCCGGCCAGCGCGGGCGAGCGCACCCCGGGCGGCTCGGGCAGCACGTCCACCGAGCTGAACGCCTCGCTGCCGGCCAACCACCACTCGGCCTCGTCGACGCTGCGGCGGGTGGCGTTCTCGCACCAGTACGGCACCAGCCCCGCCCGCACCACCTGCCACGGGTCGAGCAGCCGGCCGCACTCCACCACCAACCGGTCACCGGTCTTGCCGGCGCGCCGCAGCCACCGCCGGTACAGGTCGGCCACGCCCGCGCTCAGCGCCGCCGGCCGGGGCACCAGCACCCGGTGCAGCGGGTGCTGGTGCTGGGCGGTCCAGTCCCGCGCGGCCAGCTCGAAGCCCGGGTCGACGCCGTGCTCAGCGTCCGCCGACGGTACGGACACCTCCGGTGGCTCCCACCGGGTCGCGTCGCCGCCGACGGAGCGCAGCACCTGCCGCAGGGCGTGGCTGTCCGGGTGGAAGTCCACCGGGTCCAGCCCGCTGCCCGGGCAGCCGACCTGGAAGCTGTGCCCCGGGGCGCGCTCCAGCGCCGGCCAGGTGCGCGCGTCGCGGACGAGCAGCACCGGCGCACCCGGCATCAACCGGTCGGCCAGAAACGTCGCGTACGCGGCCGGTAGGGCCCGCCACGCGGCGGTCAGCGACACGGTCGCCCCGGTCAGCGCGCCACGGCTGGCCGGGCAGTGCACCTGACGCAGGTGCAGGTCGGCGTTGCCGGCCAGCAACCGGGTGGCGAGTGCCGCGCCGTGCTCCGCGGCGTCCGCCGGGCGGTCCACCCCACCCTCGGACCAGTGCACCGTCATCTCGAAGCCCGCGGGCAGCCACGGCACGCCGAGAGCCACCGCGAGGTGCGCCACCGCGCCGTGCGGGGAGCCGATCAGCACCCCGGGGTAGCGCCGCCGGGGGTACTGGTCGACGAACCAGCGGGCCACCCGGGCGGCATCCACCTCGTCGGTCTGGGCCACGGTCAGCGCGACCCGGCCGGCGGCGCGGGTGGCGGCCGCGCGGCGTACCGGTTCGGGGGCGCCGGGGAAGCGCGACGTCGGCCCGGTGTGCCCGAGGTCGGCGCAGTCGACCCCGCGCAGCGCCCGCGCGGTGGCGGCGACCAGCACCCGGGCGCAACTGCCCGCTGCCACGACCCGGTCGCCGGCGAGACCGGCGCCATCGGCCGTGAGCCCCTTGTGCACCTTGTGCACCGGCCCCACCTTGCCTCGTTCGCTCACCACGCGGCCCGGCTTCCCGTCCCGATGGGGTTCAAACGGGGCATCACCCACCCGGCGGCACATTCCGCTGGTCAGCGGGGTGCCCCGGTCATCACCGGCGTTCGGTCGCGCGGGTTTCGGCAGGGTCAGGGCGGGCACTTCCGGGGCCATGCGCACCGACGACACCAGCGAGCCCGCCGCCGCCACGATCACCCCGTACGAGGACGGACCGCTGCTGGTCCGTGGCGACTTCGCGCTGGTCACCCCTGACGGCGAGCGCATCGACGCGCGGCGCGGCACGGTGGCACTGTGCCGGTGCGGCAAGTCGGCGCTCAAGCCGTTCTGCGACGGCACCCACAAGGCGATCAACTTCCGGGCGGGCACCACCCGCGAGCGCTGATCCACGTCGTCGCGTCACGCCGCGCAGGCGCACGGACGAGCCACACCAGAGTCACGCCGCCTTTGCTCTGCACTCGCCCACGCGCCAGTTACGCAGCGTGCGTGGTGCGCGGGCGGGTGCAGAGCAAAGGACGGATTCCGCGCGGCAGGCCCCACCCCGACAGCCGGCGGTGTGGATCAGACGAGCGCGGGCGGAGACGGCGGGGCCACCGCGGGCAACGCGACGAGCGACACCGTGGGCGGCAGGTCCGGCGGGGCTGGTGTCCGCAGCGAACTGCGGTCGGCGGCCCAACTGCCCAGCAGGTGCGCGGCGAACAGCCGGTCCACCGCCAGCCCGGCCGCCGCGCCGAAGAGCACGTCGCAGGCGAGGGCCGGCTCCAGGCGGACCAGGCCACCGCACATGTCGTGCGCGGCGATCTGCTCGTGCACCGCGTCGGCCTCGACATGCTCGTCGTAGAAGCGGGTGGCCACCTCGTCGAAGCCGAGCCGGCGCAGCCCGTTGCCGTAGCGGCGGTTGGGCAGCGAGGAGGTCATCTCGAACGCGGCCAGGTGCCCGAGCAGCGCGCCGCGCAACCGTCGGTGCAGCCCGAACAGCGACATCACGTTGTTGGTCGCCAACGTCACCGCCGGCACCACGTCGACGTGGGCGCCGTAACCGGTGTCCAGGCCCAGCCGGTCGAGGGTACGCCGGAACAGCTCGGCGTGCATCAGGTCCAGCCGCCCGTTGCCGTACTCGTCGGTCTGGATCTCCACGAGCGCGGCCTTGGCCGGACCGCCGAGGCGGGGCAGCGCCCAACTGTGCGGGTCCGCCTCGCGCAGGTGGTAGACGGAGCGGTGGGCGACGAACTCGCGGAACTGGGCGAGGTCGGCGCGTCGTTGCAGCCAGGCGGCGAGCGCCGGGCCGTCGTCGGCCGCGACCAGCTCGGTCAGGCCGGCCGCCACCCCGGCGGCGGGCACCGACGGCGCCCCGACCAGCCGGCGCAGCGCCGCCTCGAAGACCCGTTCGCAGCGGGCCCGCAACGCCAACAGTGTCGGCTGCCACTCCCACGACTCGTCCACCCCGAGCCAACCCCGGTAGTGCAGTTCGTAGCAGAGGAACAGCGTCAGCTGAAGGTCCTCGTCGACGATCGGGTCCGCCGCGTCGAGGCCGACGCCGAGATCGGTCGGCAGGTCGTGCGGCGGACGCCGCAGCGCCTCGATGACCGCCGTGGAGAGCGGGCCCCGCGCCCTCGGCAGGGTCGCGGGACCGTAGCGGCGGTCGGCGGGTACGGACATCGGACCTCCAGCGTCGTCGGGCCGCTACTGATGCCCTGGTCCGGAGTCGCTAAACGAGATCATCCGCGGTCACCGTGACCTCCACCTGCTCGCGGACCTTCCGGGCCGCGGCGCCCTCGGCGTACAGGCCGCGCAGGTCGGCGAACGCCGGCTCCGGCGGCGCCAGCGACACCGCCGGGTCGACGACCGCCTCCAGTACGCAGGGGCGGTCCGCGGCCAGGGCCTCGTCCCAGGCCGCGCCGACCAGCTCCGGACGGTCCACCCGCACCCCGTGCAGCCCCAACAGCCGGGCCCAGCCGGCGTACGGCACGTCGGGCCGGCGGTGGGTCGGGTCGGACGACGGCTCCCGCCCGCCACCCATCCCGTTCTGGTCCCGGTTGTTGAGCACCAGCACCACCAGCCGGGGGTCGCTCCACCGCTGCCAGAGGTGCGACACGGTGATCAGCTCGGCGAGCCCGTTGAGCTGCATCGCCCCGTCGCCGACCAGCGCCACCACCGGCTGGTCCGGGGCGGCGAGCTTGGCCGCCACCGCGTACGGCAGCGCGCAGCCCATCGACCCGAGGGTGCCGCACAGCTGCGCGTTGACCCCGGGTGGCAGGGTGAGGTGCCGGGCGTACCAGTAGAGGACTGAGCCGACGTCGACAGCCACCGCGCCGGTGCCGGGCAGCCGGGCGGACAACTCCTGCAGGACGAGCTGCGGGTTGACCGGGTCCGCGGCGGCGGCGGCCCGCTCGGCGGCGGCCTCCCGCCACCGGTCCACCGAACTCTCCACAGTGGCCCGCCACCGCTGCTCGGGCCGACCGCGCACCCGGCTCAGCAGCGCCCGTAGGGTCTCGGCGGCGTCACCGACCAGCGGTACGTCGGCCGGGTACCGGGTGCCGATCCGGCGGCCGTCGATGTCGATCTGCACCGTGCGCGCCTGCTCCGGCATCGGGAAGTAGTCGGTCCACGGGTCGTTGGTGCCGACCATCAGCAGGGTGTCGCAGCCACCCATCAGCTCGGCCGCCGCCGGTGTGCCGACCTCGCCGAGCACCCCGGTGTGAAACGGCAACCGCTCGTCGAGCACCGGCTTGCCCAGCAGTGAGGTGGCCACCCCGGCGCCGAGCCGGTCGGCCATCTCGATGATCTCGGCGGCGGCGTCCCGACCACCCTGGCCCACCAGGATCGCGGTCCGCTGGCCGCCGCTGAGCAGTTGCGCGGCCGCGTCCAGGTCCGCCTCGTGCGGCAGGACCCGGGCCAACGGCTCGCCGGGGGTCGCCGTGATCACCCCGGCGCCGTACGACTGCGGGTCGGGTACCAGCGCCTCCTGCAACTGCCGGGGCAGCACCACGCAGGTCGGGCTGCGGGTCGCCGCCGCCGTCCGGAACGCCTGGTCCAGCAGCGCCCCCACCTCCTCGGGGCGGCGACCGTACCGGACGAACTGGTTGCACACGTCAGCGAAGAGCCGACTCAGCCCGATCTCCTGGTGCGCCCCGCCGAGCGGCCCGGAGATGTCCTCACCGACGATGGCCACCACCGGCTTGCTGTCCAGCTTGGCGTCGTAGAGGCCGTTGAGCAGCTGGACGGCGCTGGGCCCCTGGGTGGCGAGGCAGACCCCGATGCCGCCGGTGAACTTGGCGTGCCCGGTGGCCATGAACGAGGCGGTCTCCTCGTGCCGGGCCGGGATGAACGCCGGCTCCCCGCCGGTGCGGTCCAGCGCGTCGACCAGCGGGGCGATCGCCTCCCCCGGGTACCCGAAGGCGCGGGGCACCCGCCAGGCCAGGAGCCGCTCGACCACCACGTCGGCCACCGAGCGGTCAGCCATTGCCGCGCCCCGGTGTGCCGGGGTCGACGTAGCGCAGTACCGCGCCCACGCCGTCGGTCAGGTCCGGCGCCTCGTCCGCGCCGAGCACGGTCAGCGCCGCGTCGGTGCCGACGAGCGCCCGGACCAGCGCCGCGTCGGCGCGTACCCGCTGCGGGTCGGCCACCGACATGGCGGCCAACTGCCCCGGGTCGACGGCGATCTCGGTGGGTTCCGCCCCGATCCACAGCTCACCGTTGGCCGACGGGTCGTCCACGATGAGCATCATGTCCACCTGGTTGCGTTGCAGGGCCGAGACGACCGCGTCGAGGCCGCCGCCGACGTCCTCCTGTACGCCGAACTTGTCCAGCGCGGCGCTGATCCGCTGGTCGGCGATCTCCGCGATGGTCTGCACGGTGAGGTCGTCCAGCATCGTCTGGTCGGCGCCGCCGGCCCGGGACCCGGCATCGGTGCGTACCACCAGGTCCTGCCAGCGCTCCGGCATCTGGGCGGCGATCATGCCGGTGGCCCGGACGTCGCCGGCCACCACCACCACGTCCGCGCCGACCCGGTCAGCCAGTTGCACTGTCGCCGCGGTGACGTCGCCGGCGTTCTGGTGCCACGCCTCCATGGCCGCCCGCTGATAGCGCGACTGGGACCAGCCACCGGGCTTCGCCCGCCGCAGCGGGTACTCGTCCCGGCCGGCGACGTGCGCCCGCCGGGGCACCCCGCCGGCGCTGACCGCCATCGCGTCGGCGCCGACCCGGTCGGCGACCACCCGCACCCAGGCCACCTGCTCGCCGCGCTGGGCGAGCAGCGGCATCACGTGCGGCAGCGGGCCGACGTGGGCCAGGTCGCGCAGTGGTGGCGCGGACAGGTACTCGGAGAGCACCACCCGGCCGTGACTGGCGAAGACCGCCAGGCCGTAGTCCCCGACCATCGGGTCGTGACCTCGGATCACCCGGTCCAGCGCGGCGATGCTCGCCTCGTCCGCCCCCTGTTCGGCCAGGCGGCGTTCCAGGGCACGCCAGCGCAGATCCAGGGCGGGGTGGGCGTCCTCCGTGTCCGCGGAGGCGTCCAGATACACCGAGCACCACGGCCCGGGACGGTCGTAGAGCGGGCGCAGGAAGGACAGCTGCATGCTCGACCCCTTTCCAGCTCGGCCCCCCGCTTACCCGGGTCGTCGGGGATGTCACCTCGCGGTCGTGAGCCCGTGACCAGGTTTCATTCACGTCGTTCAACCGAAGACGTCGATACGATCTGTGAACACACGCGAACTCTCGGTGGTGGAAATGGACAGCGGACTCGATTCCCGACGGATCGTGTACCCGACGGAACGAATCGTCACCGGGCGGCTGATCCGCCTGCTCGACGGCTACACCCGGGAGGTACGCATCGGTCAGCCGGTGCTGGTGGCGGTGCTCGCCGCGGCGGCCTTCGCCCGGCTGCCCGCCCTGTTGCTGCGCTCGCTCTTCTCCTTCGGCGGCGGCGGCACCCGGCGCCGCTGGAAGGAGCTGAAGCAGGGCCCGGAATACCTGGTCACACCGGTGCGGCTGCGCAACACCGCCGGCCAGCTCTGCGAGGTGGAGCTGCACGGTCACCTGCCGCAGAGTGCCCTGCACCCGGCGGACCAGGTGCAGCTCACGGTGCGCCCGCAACGCGACCCGGAGCTGCCGCCCCGGATCGAACGGATCGTCAACCTCACCACCGGGCAGCTGCTGACCCCGCGTACCGCGACGCTCTGGTCGCACCTCGGGCCACCGCTGCTGTTGCAGGCGTTGGTGGGCTCGCTGCTGCTGGCCGGCGTGGTGGCCTGCTCCGCGCTGACCTGATCGGT
This sequence comes from Micromonospora sp. DH14, assembly GCF_029809455.1. Taxonomy (NCBI): domain Bacteria; kingdom Bacillati; phylum Actinomycetota; class Actinomycetes; order Micromonosporales; family Micromonosporaceae; genus Micromonospora; species Micromonospora sp. DH14. Next base: position 189,650 of record NZ_JARVKT010000005.1, read on the forward strand.
CCCGGCGGGCTCGTCCGCCGGTCGGTGGTTCAGCCGACGGGGGCGGGCTCGCGGACCGGCTGCCGGTCGACGCCGAGCATCGCGCGGCGACGGGCCCAGCGTTCGAAGGCCAGGGTGGCGAACGGCGGCACCGCGCTGGCCAGGGCCACCGCCGTGGCCAGCAGGCTCCACCGGTGCAGCCGGGCCACGGCGAGCACCAGCAGGACGTACGCGACGAACAGGCCGCCGTGGATCGGCCCGAAGATCTTGACGCCCAGCTCATTGTCGGTCGGGCCGTACTTGACCAGCATGCCGACCAGCAGGGCCAGCCAGGAGCAGGCCTCGGCGATCGCCGCCGCGACGAACAGCCGGGTCACCTTCTCGCGCATTCGCACGCCACCACCTCTCGGGGCGCAATGCTATCGGTCGGCCCTGGTCGGGGTGGCGGGGCGGGCGACTGGGTAGGAAAGGACCATCGGGTCTTCCCCTGCCCGCCGATCAGTGCGAGGTTAGGGGGACCAGCGGTGACGGGGTGGTGACCATGGGCGAGGACGTCGGCGTGCGAACCTTCAGTCGGGAGGATCGGGCCCGCTATCGCGACAAGGTCCGCCGCTGTCTGGACGTCTTCGCCGAGATGCTGCGCGAGTCCCGTTTCGACCTCGACCGGCCGATGACCGGCGTCGAGATCGAGCTGAATCTGGTCGACGAGGCGTCGAACCCGGCGATGCGCAACGCCGACGTGCTGGCGGCCATCGCCGATGAGAGCTTCCAGACCGAGCTGGGCCAGTTCAACATCGAGATCAACGTGCCGCCGCGCCGGCTGACCGGCACCGGCACCGCCGACTTCGAGGAGTACGTGCGGGCCAGCCTCAACGCCGCCGAGGTGAAGGCCCGGGCGATCGGCGCGCACATGGTCATGATCGGCATCCTGCCGACGTTGCGCCCCGAGCACCTGACCGCCGAGACGCTGTCGGCCAATCCGCGCTACAAGCTGCTCAACGAGCAGATCTTCGCGGCCCGCGGTGAGGATCTGCCGATCGCCATCAGTGGGGTGGAACGCCTGGCGGTCACCGCCGACACGATCACCCCGGAGGCGGCCTGCACCAGCACCCAGTTCCACCTGCAGGTCAGTCCGGCCCAGTTCGCCGACTACTGGAACGCCGCGCAGGCGGTGGCCGGCATCCAGGTCGCTGTCGGCGCGAACTCGCCCCTGTTCTTCGGCCGGGAGCTGTGGCGCGAGACCCGCATTCCGCTGTTCCAGCAGGCCACCGACACCCGGTCGGAAGAGATCAAAGCCCAGGGGGTACGCCCCCGCGTCTGGTTCGGCGAACGCTGGATCACCAGCGTCTTCGACCTGTTCGAGGAGAACGTGCGCTACTTCCCGGCGCTGCTTCCGGTCTGCGACCCGGAGGACCCGGCACAGGCGCTCGCGGCCGGCGAGGTGCCCAATCTGGCCGAGCTGCGCCTGCACAACGGCACCGTCTACCGGTGGAACCGCCCGGTGTACGACGTGTCGCGTGGTCGTCCGCACCTGCGGGTGGAGAATCGGGTGCTGCCCGCCGGGCCGACCGTGCTGGACACCGTCGCCAACGGCGCCTTCTACTTCGGGTTGGTGCGCGCCCTGGCCGAATCGGACCGGCCACTGTGGTCGCAGATGTCGTTCAGCGCCGCCGAGGAGAACTTCACCAGTTGCGCCCGGCACGGCATCGACGCGCAGGTCTTCTGGCCCGGTCTGGGCTACCTGCCGGTCACCGAGCTGGTGCTGCGCCGGTTGCTGCCGATGGCGCATCACGGCCTGGACCGGTGGGGGCTCGACCCGGGCGAGCGCGACCGACTGCTCGGCATCATCGAGCAGCGCTGCCTGACCGGCCGCAACGGGGCGACCTGGCAGGTGGAGACACTGCACCGGCTGGAGACCGCCGACCACCTGGACCGGCCGGCGGCGCTGCGCGAGGTGGTCCGGCACTACGTGGACCTGATGCACAGCAACCGGCCGGTGCACGAGTGGCCGATCCCGTGAGCGCCCCGGGTGGCCCGATCGGCGCGGAGCTCAGCCGCGCGGGGTGGGAACGCCGAACAGATCGGTGATGCCGCCGGGAAGCTGGGCGAACAGGTCGTGTCGCTCGTCGTCATTCAGCGCATCGGCGACGGTCCGCAACACCGCCTGGGCGTGCTGGCGCACCTCGTCCGCGTTCGCGACCTGCTCCCGGTCGCCGACGTGCTTGAGAAACTCACCGACGTCCCACCGGCGACCCTGCGGATTGCGGGTGACGGACGCGTCCAGCCCGTCCGGCAGCTGGGCCGCCAGGTTGTCGGCCTCCTGGCCGGCGAGCCGTTCACCGAGCACCGACAGGACGGCCTGGATGGACCGCACGGCCTCGTTCTCACCGAGACCCGCGCGCTGTCGTACCGTGGCGATCATCTGCTCGTACTCCATGCCCCGCTCCTTCGGTCTCGTCGGCATGCCGTCAGGCGCGCCTGCGGACGAACGCGGCGAGTTCCCACGCTCTCCGGCCACAAACGGGTCACGCGCGGACCCGGACTTCCCGCCGTCGACGCGCGAGCCCTCGCAGACCGCCGCGAACCGGACGGGTCACCCGGTCACCGGCTGAGCCACGTCGGGCGGTGCGGGAAGCCCTCGATTCGGGGGCACCGCGCGCCCGCTGGGGTGAACGAGGTCCCTTGTGGACCCCACATCGCATTGATGACTGCCGTAGGCTGGGGCGGCTCGCACATCGTCTGATCACGATGAGGGGACGCGCCGGTGACCGCTTCTGGAACAGACCCAGCCACGATCCAGGGGCCCGCTCGGGTGCCCCTGTCCCGTCGACGAATGCTGCGGATGGGAGCGGCGGCGGCCGGCGGCGCGGCGCTCGGCGGCTCGGCGGAGGCCGCGTCCGCGCAGGCCACGCCGGGTGGTGCGAAGCGCGTCCTGCGGGCGCCGGTGCTGTCACCCGGTGACCGGGTCCGGGTCGTGTCGCCCGGCGGCACCCCCGACCCCACCGCCATGGCCCGCGGCATCGAGATCCTGCGCGGCTGGGGCCTGGAGGTCGAGCTGGGCGCGAACGTGTTCGCCAGGTACGGCTACCTGGCCGGCACCGACGCGCAGCGGCTCGCCGACCTGAACGCCGCGCTCAACGACCCGGGGGTTCGTGCTGTCTTCGCCGCCCGTGGCGGGTACGGCACCCAGCGGATCGTCGACCAGATCGACGTCTCCGGTCTGCGCCGGGACCCCCGGGTGGTCGTCGGCTTCAGCGACATCACCAGCATTCAGGGCAAGCTCTGGCGCGAGATCGGCCTGGTCACCTTCTACGGCCCCATGGTCAACTGGAACGACGCCCGCACCGGCCCCGACTCGGCCGAGGCGCTGCGCAGGGCGGTGATGACCACCGATCCCGTCACGATCACCAGGGATCCGGCCGAGACGGCAGCCCCCGTCCTGGCGCCCGGGCGGGCGTCCGGTCCCCTGCTCGGCGGCTGCCTGACGTTGATCTCCACCTCGCTCGGCGCGGAGGACGCCCCGAGGTTCGACGACGCGATCCTGTTCTTCGAGGACGTGGACGAGGCTCCGTACAGCATCGACAGGATGGTGACCGAGCTGCGCCGGGTGGGTGTGCTGTCCCGGGTCGCCGGGGTGGCCATCGGTCAGATCACCAACAGCGTCGGTGGTCCGGGTGAGTGGGACGCGGCGGGGGTGCTGAAGGACCGCCTGTACGACCTCGGCGTGCCGGTCCTGGGCGGGTTACGGCTGGGACACGGCAACGGGCAGCTCACCGTTCCGCTCGGCGCGCGGGCCACCATCGACGCCGAGGCCGGGACCTTGACGGTGCAGCCGGGAGTCCGCCCGCGTTAGCCTCCGGTCGCCGCGTCCCAGGGGGAAGGGTCGTCGCGCAACCGGCTGTAGAGGTACCCGTCGCGCCACCGGCCGGCCCGGAACTCGCTGGCCCGCACGATTCCCTCCAACTGGAAGCCGGCCTTCTCCAGCGCCCGCTGCTCGGCCACGTTCTCCGGGTGGGTGCCGGCCTGGATGCGCTGCGCCGGGGTGTGCTGGAAGAGGTAGTCGCAGAGCAACGCCTGCGCGCGCCAGCCGATGCCCCGCCCCCGCCATGGTGGCAGCAGGACGATGCCGATCGACCAGTACGACGCCCGACCGGCGTAGCGCCCCGCGCTGTAGCTGACGATGCCGGCGGCGGCCCGTTCGTGTTCGACCTCGACGATGAGCCGCCCGTCGTCCTCGCCGAGGTAGCCGTCGACGGCGAACCGCCGCGCCGGCGCGCCGGCGTCCGTGAAGCCGGCCCAGTCCAGACCGATCAGGCCCGGCTCGGTGCGTAACCGTCGGAACATCGCCAGGTCGGGCTCGGCAACCGGCCGCAGGCGGATAGTGAGGTCGGCCGAGGCCGGCAGCGACGTGCCACCACTCTCCATGGCGACACGCTAGCTGCCCGACGTGGTGAGGCGCGCCCCGCGTCTGCGCCGTGTGGACGGAGGGCGACCCGCGGTGGTGGCCGAGATGGTGGCCGGGGCGGTGGCCGGGGCGGTGACCGAGGCGGTGGCCGGGGCGGTGGCCGGGTCCTTTGGAGCTGATTCACTGACGGCATCAGGCGCCCGGAGCGTTACGACAGCACGCATCCGGCCGCTCGTCTCCCCAGGGCAGGAGATCCCAGACCAGCCGGGGCTGATTCGTTTGCGACATCAGCTCCAAAGGCGGTGCGGCACTCCCCCGCCCCGCCGGCACCTCTGCGCCTGGTCAGACCTTGAGCAGCACCTTCGTACAGTCGTCCTGCTTCTTCTGGAAGATCTTGTAGCCCTTCGGGGCGTCGCGCAGCGGCATCCGGTGGCTGACGATGAAGCTCGGGTCGATCTCGCCGCGCTGGATGCGCTCCAGCAGCGGTCGGGTGTAGCGCTGAACGTGGCACTGACCGGTCCGCATGACCAGCGACCGGTTCATGAACGCGCCCATCGGGAACTTGTCGACGAAGCCGCCGTACGCGCCGATGACCGAGACCACCCCTCCGGAGCGGCAGGCCAGGATCGCCTGCCGAAGGGCGAACGGCCGTTCCGTCTCGACCCGCGCGGCCTGCTTGGCCCGGTCGTACGCGTACATGGCGGTGTTGCCGTGGTGGCTCTCCAGGCCCACCGCGTCGATGCACGCGTCGGGGCCCCGGCCGGCGGTCATCGTGTTGAGCGTGTCCAGCACGTCGACGGACTCGTAGTTGATCGTCTCGGCGCCGATGTGCTCCTCGGCCAGCCGCAGCCGGTACGGGAACCGGTCGATGATGATGACCCGCTCCGCGCCGAGCAGCCGGGCGCTGGCCGCGGCGAGCAGCCCGACCGGCCCGGCGCCCCAGACGGCGATCACCTGACCGGGTTTGATGTCGCACATCTCGGCGCCCATGTAGCCGGTGGGAAACACGTCGGCCAGCGTGACCGCCTGGTCGTCGCTGATCTCGTCCGGCACCTTGATCGGGCCGACGTCGGCGAACGGCACCCGGGCGTACTCGGCCTGGCCGCCCGCGTACCCGCCGAGCAGGTGGGAGTAGCCGAAGATGCCGGCCGGCGAGTGCCCCATGATCTTCTCGGCGATGCCGGCGTTCGGGTTGGAGTTCTCGCAGACCGAGTAGAGGCCGCGCTGGCAGGAGGCGCAGTGCCCGCAGGCGATCGGGAAGGGCACCACCACCCGGTCGCCGGGGGCGAGGTTGCGGACCTGCGGGCCCACCTCCACCACCTCGCCCATGAACTCGTGGCCGAGGATGTCGCCCTTGCGCATCGCGGGAATGTAGCCGTGGTAGAGGTGCAGGTCGGAGCCGCAGATCGCGGTGGTGCTGATCCGCACGATCGCGTCCCGGGCGTTCATGATCTTCGGGTCGGGTACGTCGATGACCTTGACGCTGTCGGCGCCCATCCAGGCGGTGGCCTTCATTATCGGTCCCTTTCGGAGCGTGGACGGTCAGCGACGGGACGGCGGCAGCGGCTGGGCGGGACGCTGCATGGCCTGTTGGCGTACGGAGATGCCGTTGGGGCTGCCCTCGGAGCGGACGACCTCGCCGGTCTCCAGCACCTGCTTGAACCGGCGCAGGTCGTCACGGACCTGCTGCTCGGGTTCCTCGCCGAAGAGCTTCGCCACCGCTCGCCCCAGCGCCCCCGCTGGCGGCGCGTAGCGCAGCTCCACCCGCACCTCGGTGCCCCGGTCACCGGGGGCGGGCACGAACCGGACCCGGCCGGCGTTGGGCACCCGGCTTCCCGGCAGCGACCGCCAGGTGATCGACTTGTTCGGCTGGTCGTCGATGATCTCGGCGTCCCACTCGACGCGGTGCCCGGCCGGCCCCCTGGCGATCCAGTGCGAGCGGCGCAGGTCGTCGGCGCGGACGGATTCCAGGTGGGCCATGAACCGGGGCAGGTTCTCCATGTCCCGCCAGAACCGGTACGCCTCGGCGGGCGACCGGTTCACCGTCACCGCGATCTCCATCCGGATCACCCGGGCGCGGGCCCGTCGGGCCCGGCCGGTGCGGACGGCGGCGAGCACGTCCACGGCGGTGATGCCGGCGATGGCGAGGGTGGTCAGCGCGACCCGGCGGCGGCGGTCACCAGCCCGGTCGGCCAGTGCCCGCCCGAGCACTGCGAGGTCCATCGCGTCGCCGGCCACCCGGCTCCAGGCCCAGCCGGCCGGGCGGCGGCCGCTGAGCAGGCCGGCGGCGCTGCCCAACTCCCGCAGGCCGATGGCGGGGAGCACGGACCGGGCGGTCGGGCTGTCGTCCACGCCCGTCATCCGCGCGAGAGGTCCGGGCGCGGCCAGGGCGCCCACGCCCAGGGCCAGGCTCAGCAGGCCGAGCGCGCGCGGCAGCGTCGCCGGCACCGGCCCGTCCAGCTCGGGCAGGAGCACGGTGTCGACACGACTCATGTCCGGTCCTCTCAGGTGGGCGTCGCCGCCGGTCCGTTGCCGGGGGCGGCGGTGGTCCCGCCCCCGTGACGCTATGTCGTACGGATGCCGTACGCGTCGGGTTCGCGGCAGAACGTCCGATCCGGGCGGGCGTGGCCGGTTACCCGGCCAGCGACGGTCGACATGGCGACATTGACCGAAATGGATCGCTGTCAGCGGTTACCGTCGGCCCACCCGTCGCGCCGTCGGAAGGACACCCCCATGAGCCGCGCACTCCTGCGCCAGCTGACCGCCACCGTCGCCGTCGCCCTGCTCGTCACGGAGGCCGCCGCGCCGGCCGCCGCGGCTCCCCCCGGGTCGTCCGCGCCCGGCGGCGTCCGGACGGTGGTGCGCGACGCGGCGACCGGCACGCCGGTCCCCCGGGCCTGCGCCGCGCTCGTCCCGGTGGACGCCGCCGCGTTGGCGGCGGTCACCCTCGGCGGGGACCAGCTCGGGCGGTACGGAGGCTGCGCCGACGAGCAGGGTGTCCTGGTGACCGGCGATGTCGCCCCGGGGCGGTACCGGCTGCTGGTGCGCCCCTACGACACGACGACGCACGGCTGGCAGTGGGTCGGCCGGCACGGCGGCACCGGTGAGCGCGAGCGGGCCCGGGTGGTCCAGGTGCGCGCCGGCGCGGTGACCGCTGTGCCGGACGTCCGACTCGATCCGCCCGGCACCGTCGTCGGGGTGGTGACCGACGCGGCGACGGGCGCGCCGGTCCCCCGCGCCCGGGTCATGGTGGTGCCGTACGTGCCGGATCCGAAGTACGACGACCACGGCCCGATGACCGACGACGACGGCCGCTACACGATCACCGGTCTCGGCCCGTACCACTGGCCGGTCCAGTTCGCCGCCCCCGGCCTGGCGACCGTCTGGTCCGGTGGGGTGGGCAGCCGGCAGCAGGCGCGGCCGGTGCGGGTGCGCGCCCAGCAGACGGCGACCCTGAATCAGGCGCTGCCCGCCGGGACACCGCTCAGTGGGGCGGTACGGGTCGACGAGCTGCTCACCTACGCCCAGGTGATCGCGTTCGACGCGGCCACCGGGGACCTGGCCGGTGTGGCGGACGTGGGCAGCGGTTACGCCCTGCGCCTGCTCCCCGGGCAGCGGGTGAAGCTGCGCTGCGACTGCGCGTACGCCCCGCCGGTGTGGCACCGCGACGCCGCCGGCTTCGACGCCGCGACCGGCGTGCGGATCGGGCGGGCCCCGGTCGTGGTGGACTTCAACCTCGACTGACCCGGATTCTGGCCAGCCACCGGAACCTTCTCCCCGGCCCGTTGGTGGGAGTGGTGGAGAAGGGGGGTGGCGGTGTCCGACGGCGATCTGATCTCCGAGCTGTACGCCGGCTGTTTCCGGCGCCTGGTGGTCCAGCTGTACGCGGTGACCGGCGACCTGACCGAGGCGCAGGAGGCGGTCCAGGAGGCGTTCACCCGTGCGCTGGTGTCGCCGGGGCGGTTCGCCGGGCTGGACAACCCGGAGGCGTGGTTGCGTCGGGTCGCGGTGAACTGGGCCCGCAGCCGGTACCGCCGCCGTCGGGTGCTGGACGGGCTGCTGCGCCGGATCGGCCCGCCGCCGGCCGTCGCCGACCGCTCCCCGGAGCACCTCGCCCTGCTCGCCGCGCTGCGCGTGCTGCCGGAGGGGCAGCGGCAGGCGCTGGCCCTGCACTACCTCGTCGACCTGCCGGTGGACGAGGTCGCCGCCACGCTGGGCGTGTCGTCCGGGACGGTCAAGTCTCGGCTGTCGCGGGGCCGGGTCGCCCTGGCGGCGCTGCTCGCTGACACCGACGACACCACCACGGGGGAAACCGACGCTACCCAAGCTGGGAGGATCGATGTCCGGTCGTGAGTTCTCCGGATTCGACGTTGACACGATCACCGAGGCCGTGTCGCAGCCGCCTCTCGACGAGCTGCACGCCACGGCCCGGTCCCGTCGACGCCGGTCGGTCGGGGTGGTAGCGACCGCGCTGGTCGCACTGGTCGGGCTGGCGGTCGTACCGATGGTGTCCGGGCCGGAGCGGGCCAGGCCGGCCGAACCGCCGCCACCGTCGGGTGGGTCGGTCAGCCAACTCACGCTGACCGGGCCGACCTCCGGGGTCGACGTGCGCCACGACGGCTGCGTGGTGCGCTTCGCGTACACCGGCGACGGCGGCCGCAGCTGGTCGGACTGGGACGCGGCGCGCTTCGAGGGCACCAGGTGCGCGGCCGGCACGGCGGCCGGGACACCTGGCAGTGGCACTGACTTCTCGGTCCTCGGTGAACGGTCCTATCTGGTCACCGACTCGGGGGTGACCCACCTGTCCACCGACTACGGCCGCACCTGGCGCGACGGCAACTCCGCGATCGTCGCCGTGCCGGCGTTCCCGGTGACGGCTCGGCCGGTGCTCTGCGGGTTCGGCTGCGGGCCGGTGGCGGAGCCGCTGGCGGTGGATCCGTCGAGCGGAACGGTGTACCGGCTCACCGCCGCGGCACCGTCGTGGCGTCCACTGTTCAGCCTCTATCCGGCGGCCGACGGCAGCATCTGGGCCACGTACCGGATGGGGGGCGGCCGGGGCTCGACTGTCGCCCGCAGCGCCGACCGCGGCGCGACCTGGACCAGCTGGGAGGCGGGTGACGACGCCGAGGTGATCACGGCGGTCGGGCTGAACGACCGGGAAGGGTACGTGTTGACCGAACCGTCGACCACCGGAGACGGGGTGCGGCTGTTGCGGACCACGGACGGCGCGAAGACCTGGACGGACACCGGTGCCGAGCTGTCGAATCAGATCCACTACGACCTCACGGTGGGGTCGGACGGGTCCCTGCTGGCGGTCACGCCCGGTGGGGGCGCCGAACCCGACCGCCGCGCCCGGCTGCTGGTCAGCCGGGACGACGGGCGGCACTTCACAGTCGCCCGGGAGTACGGCCGACTCGTCGGTTCGGTCAGCGTCGCGCCCGGTTTCGCCTGGCTCTTCGGTAGCGACGACGGCTCGACGGGCGAGCCGGACCACGTCCTGATCACCACGGACGGGAGCACCTGGACGCGCTTCTCACTCGCTCCCTGAGCCACTGGTGCCGCCCGGCGTTAGGTGTTACCCGAACCGGGTAGCCGGCATCGGCTGCAACCAGCGCCCGAGGAGGTGGGATGTCGGAGACCAGCGACTTCTTCGAGCGGTTGGCGGTCGCCGGCCAGGATCCGCGGTTCAGCAAGGTCTGCGGGAGTGTCCGGTTCGACATCCGCGACGGCGGCCGTCTGGAGCAGTGGCTGCTGGACATCGACCACGGTCAGATGCGGGTGATCAAGAGTGGTGGTCCGGCCACCACGGTGGTCAAGGTGTCGGCGCAGGTCGCGGACGCGATGGCGCGGGGCGAGGTGAACGGTCTGGCGGCGATCACCCGGGGCGAGATCGTCGTCGACGGTGATCTCGCTCTGGCGTTGCGCATCGGGCGGCTGTTCCCGCGAACGTCCGGCCCGTCCGGACGCGACGATCCCGACAGTGGGACGTGACCGGTGAGGGACATCGCGGGCACCGTGGCGTGCATCGACGGGAACACCTTCATGGTCTCCGACGCCAGCGGGGACGTGAAGTCGTCCCCGAGCACCCCGGTCGGCCTCTTCGCCGCCGACACGCGCTTCCTGTCCCGCTGGAGGCTCACCGTCGACGGTGAGTGCATGACGGCGCTGTCGGTGGATGACAGCCAGTACTTCGAGGTGACGTTCTTCGCGGTGCCGGGTAGGGCGGTGGACTACGTGGAGGCGGACGTGTCGGCCATCCGGCGCCGGCGCATCGGCCCGGACCTCACCGAATCGGTCACGATCTTCAACTACGGCGAGGAGGACATGACGCTCGACGTGCGCCTGGAGGTGGAAGCGGACTTCGCCGACATTTTCGAGATCAAGTTCGACATCGAGGAGAAGGCGGGCACCTCCTACACCAAGGTCGGTAAGAACGAGTTGCGCCTGGGCTACCGGCGGGGCACCTACCACCGTGAGGTTGTCGTGTCGGCGAGTGAGCCCGCGCAGTTCGACCCGGGCGGCCTTCGGTTCGCGGTCCGGCTACGCCCGGGGCAGCAGTGGTCGACCCGGTTGCAGGCCGTCATGCTGGCGTTGCGTCCGGACGGCGTCGACCTGCGCTCCGCCCTGCGGGTCCAACGGCCGGACGAATCCACCCTGCCCACGAGCATGCGGGACTGGGTCGCGGCGGCCCCGACCCTGGACACCGACAGCGTCGGCCTCCAGCAGGTCTACCACCGCAGCCTGGTGGACCTGGCGGCGCTGCGCTTCGCCCCGCTGTCGCTCGGCGGCGCGAGCGTGCCCGCGGCCGGGTTGCCCTGGTTCATGACCCTGTTCGGTCGCGACAGCCTGTTGACCTGCTTGCAGACCCTGCCGGTCACCCCGTCGCTGACCCCACCGACGTTGCGGATTCTCGCGTCGTTGCAGGGCGCCCGGACCGACGACGTGCTGGAGGAGGACCCGGGCCGGATCCTGCACGAGTTGCGCTACGGGGAGTCGGCCGCGTTCGAGGAGCAGCCGCACTCCCCTTACTACGGCACTGTGGACGCCTCACCGCTGTTCGTGGTGCTGCTCGACGAGTACGAGCGGTGGAGCGGCGACACCGCGCTGGTGCTGGAGTTGGAGCAGGATGCTCGGGCGGCGCTGACCTGGATCGACAGGTACGCGGACCTGACCTCCACCGGCTACGTCTGGTACCAGCGACGTAACCAGGTCACCGGCCTGGACAACCAGTGCTGGAAGGACTCCTGGGACAGCATCTCCTACGCCGACGGGCGGCTGCCGGGCTTCCCGAGGGCCACCTGCGAAACCCAGGGGTACGCCTACGACGCCAAGATCCGAGGGGCGCGGCTGGCCCGGTCCGTATGGGGTGATCCGGCCTACGCCGAACGGCTGGAGAGCGAGGCGGCGGCGCTGTACGAGCGGTTCAACCGGGACTTCTGGCTTGAGGACCGCGGCTTCTACGCCCTCGCGCTCGACCACGATGGCACCGCCGTGGACAGCCTGTCGTCCAACATCGGGCATTTGTTGTGGAGCGGCATCGTGCCACCGGAGCGGGCGCCCCGGGTGGTGGAGCACCTGATGGGTCCGGCGCTGTTCTCCGGTTGGGGTGTGCGGACGTTCGCCGACGGGCAGCGCCGGTACAACCCGCTCGGCTACCACAACGGTACGGTCTGGCCGTTCGACAACTCCTTCATCGCCTGGGGTCTGCGCCGGTACGGGTTCGGCAACGAGGCGGCCCGCATCGCCGAGGGCATCCTGTCCGCGGCCACCTACTTCGAGGGTCGGCTGCCCGAGGCGTTCGGCGGGTTCGACCGTGACACCACCAAGTTCCCGATCCGGTACCCGACGGCCGGCAGTCCGCAGGCGTGGTCCAGCGGGGCGACCATGCTGCTTCTCCGCACCATGCTCGGTATCAACCCGCACGAGGACCACCTGGCCGTGGACCCGGCGTTGCCCGCCACCTTCGGGCGGATCGCGCTACTGGACATCCCCGGCCGTTGGGGCAGGCGCGACGCGTTCGCCCGGCAACGCCCCGACCAGAGCTGACGGAACGGTCAGCCGACGCCCGGCCCGGTGGCCCGGAAGGTGCGCCGGTACGCGTCCGGCGGTACGCCGACGGTGCGGTGGAAGTGTCGACGCAGCGTCGCGGCGGTGCCCATGCCGGCCGCCTCGGCGACGGCGTCGATGCTGTCGTCGGTCTGCTCCAGCAACTCCTGGGCGCGACGGATCCGCTGCGTCGACAGCCACAGAAGTGGGGTGGTGCCGGTGGCCGACCGGAAGTGGCGGGCCAGGTTGCGGGAGCTCATGTTCGCCTGCCGGGCCAGGTCCTCGACGGTCAGCGGCTGGTCCAGGCGCGCCAGGGCCCAGGGGAACAGGTTGGCCAGCGGGTGGTCGTCACGGGCCGGCACCGGGGTGGTGACGTACTGGGCCTGACCACCGGCGCGGTGCGGTGGCACGACCAGGCGGCGGGCGACGGCGTTGGCGACGGTCGAGCCGTGGTCGCGGCGGATCAGGTGCAGGCACAGGTCGATCGCGGCAGCCTTGCCGGCGGAGGCGAGCACGGAGCCGTTGTCGACGTAGAGCACGTCCGGGTCGACCCGTACCCGGGGATAGCGGGCGGTCAGCGCCTCGGTGTGCGCCCAGTGCGTGGTGGCCCGCAGCCCGTCGAGCACCCCGGCGGCGGCCAGCACGAACGCGCCGGTGCACAGGGAGACCATCCGGGCGCCGGCCCGGTGGGCCGCGCGGACGGCGTCGAGCAGGTCGGGGGGTACGTCCGCGTCGACGTCCTCGATCGACGGGACGATCACGGTGTCGGCTCGGGCCAGGCGGTCCAACCCGCCGTCGGGCGCCACCAGGAAGCGGCCGACCCGGACCGGGGCGGGGCCGCAGATCGTCACGTCGTACCAGGGGTCGGCCAGGCCGGAGGGGTCGTGGGCGAAGACCTCGCAGGCCAGGGCCAGCTCGAAGTGCAGCATCCCGTCGGTGGCGGCGATCGCGACAAGGGCCATGTCCGAAACTGTACGGGGGTTGGCGTTCCCGACACTGGTCGGCCGCCGACCACTGCGGGACGCTGGGTCCAGTCGATCTTCGAGGGGGCAGCGATGGGTTACCAGGTGGCGGTGTTCGGGGCGTACGGGCACACCGGGCGGTTCGTGATGGCGGAGCTGCGCGAGCACGGGTTCGGTGCGGTGCCGGTGGGCCGCGACCCGCGCCAGTTGGCGGCGTTCGGGCTCGGCTACCGGGTGGCGTCGGTCGACGATCCGGCCTCGCTCGACGTGGCGTTGACCGGCGTGGACGCGGTCATCAACTGCGCCGGCCCGTTCGCGTCGACCGCCGCCGGGGTGATCGAGGCCGCGTTGCGCGCCGGGATCCCGTACGTGGACGTTGCGGCCGAGATCGAGGCCAACCTCGACACATTCACGCACTTCACCGAGCGCGCCCGGACGGCGGGTGTCGCGGTGGTCCCGGCGATGGCCTTCTTCGGCGGGCTCGGTGACCTGCTCGCGACGACGGCGATGGGCGACTGGACGTCGGCCGACGAGGCGCACGTCGCGTACGGACTGAGCAGCTGGCACCCGACGGCCGGGACGGTGGCCGCGGGCGTCGTCTCCCGCGAGCGCCGCTCCGGCCGCCGGGTCCGCTACACCGGGGGCCGGTTGGAGTACCACTCCGGCGGGGAGCTGCCAAGGGTGGACTGGGACTTCCCCGCGCCGCTGGGCCGGCGCACCGTCCTCGGGGAGTTCACCATGGCCGACGTCGTCACCATCCCCCGTCACCTGGTCATTCCCGAGGTCCGAACCTACATGACCGTCGATGCCACCACCGATCTGGCTGCCGCGGCGGCGCCGGTCGCTGTCGACGGGCTGGGTCGGTCGGCGCAGACGTTCACTGTCGACGTCATCGTGCGCCGCGGCGACGCGCGCCGCCGCGTCGTGGCCAGTGGTCGGGACATCTACGCCGTCAGTGCGCCCCTGGCCGTGGAGGCGGTCCGGCGCATCCTCGATGGTCAGACGAGGGCGAGCGGGGTCGCCTCCGCCGGTGAGATGTTCGACGCTCCCGACTTCCTGCGCGCGCTGTCGCCGACCATCCGCGTCGAGCCGGTCAGTGACCAAGCCCCCGCCCGCGGCTGACCATCGTCCCCGTTGTCGACGGACGGCCCCCGCTCAGGCGTGGGGGCCGTCCGTCATCGTGTTACGTCAGTCAGAGGATCACATTGACTCCGGCGGCCTTGCACGCGGTGCTGATGTCCTTGCCGGCCTTCTCGAACGCCGGGTTGTCGGCGGCGGTCGCCGGGTCCGCCGCGGCGGCGGCCTTCGCGGCCTCGGCGCCGAACGCCCGCAGGGCATCGGCCAGCTTGCCGTCGCCGGTGGCGGCCGCGCTCACCTTCTGCTCCAGCTCGGTCAGGATCTTCTTGAAGTCCGCCGCCGACGCGTCGCCGGTGGTGGCGACCTTCACCAACTCGGCCCGCATCTCGTCGTTGGCCTTCTTCACCGACTCGCAGACCTGCTTGTCGTTGGCGCCGCCCGCCGCGGCGGACGAGGCCGGCGTGGCGGCGGCGGAGGTGGCCGCCGAGGACGGAGCGGCGGACGTCGGGGCGGGGGTGGCGGATCCGGCGTTCGTCGCCTTGTCGCCGTCGCCGCAGGCGGCGAGCGCCGTGGTGGCGGCAAGGATCAACAGGGCGGTGGTCAGACGAGATGGCTTCACGGACGCGCACGATAGCCGATGTCCCATCGGTGATCAATTCGCCCGCGACCCTCGTGGTGCGACACGTCCAGCAGGTCGGGTACGGCGGTAGTAGGACCAGCCGGCCACCGGCAACGCGAACGTCCAGGCCAGCAGAAGCGGGAGACCGATCAGGACACCGGTCGGGGTGAAGATGTCCTCCCCGCCGGGTTCCGACAGGTCAGCGGCGAACTGCCAGGGCAGCGTCACCGAATAGCCGATCATCAGGGCGGCGCCGAGCACCGTCGGGGTCAGCGGCACCCACGGCGGAACCCGACGTCCGCGCAGCCGCGGCACCCACCGGGGGAAGACCACACCCCAGTCCTTGATGAGTCCCAGCGCCAGAACCCCGCCGAGTCCGGCGAGGACGCACAGCAGACCCAGGTAGAACGCGCCGGCCGGCAGGCCCAGGAACCCGTCGACGGGGTGCTCCCCCACCCCGGGCCCGCGACCGTGGTACCACTCGCGGAACCGGTCGGGATCGGCGAACATCGGGATGCCCAGGATCCACGGCACGTGCAGCGGGATGAACCCCAGCACGGGGGCCATCCAGGCCACGTGACCGGCCCGGCGGGCCCAGGTCGGTGGCGGCTGGGCGGGCGCGGGCGGCGTGGTCGGGTGTGGAGTCACGGCGTCGTCTCCCTGTCGGTGGCGGGGGCGTTGGCACCTCCGAGATCACCGTGGCCGAACGGGGCGACGAACGGATCGCCGCGCGGAGGGAGCCCTCTCCCCCGGCCCGGGGACGCTGTCTGTCCGGTGCCGACAGCATGTCCCGACGATGCGCACGCCGGGCTGCGCGCCCCGACGCATCGCAGGCGCCACCGCAACTACTGTGCAGACATGGTCGATCGGCACCAGGTGATGAACTTCCGGGTCCGGGCCCAGCAGCTCGACCGGGATGAGGGCACGCTCGCCGACACCGCCGTCCTGGACATCGGGGTGCAGAACACCGGCCCGGACGGCGCCCGGTGGGCGTTGGCGGTGCGCGGGGTGGACGTGACCGCGCTGTCCGACCGGGACGTGGTCCTGCTGTGGACCGTGCGGGGCGCGCCGCACCTCTACCGCCGCGCGGACATCGCGCAGGTGGCGGCCGCGGTCGAGCCCTTCTCCGAGGCCGACGCGGGCAAGCGCGTCTACGACGCCGCGAGGCCGTTGAAGGCCGCCGGCATCGACACGCTCGGGGCCCTGGACGAGATCGCCGCCCGGATGCGGGCCATCGTCAGCACGCCGACGGTGAAGGGGGACGTCTCCGGCCGCCTGGCCGCGGCGCTGCCCGAGCCGTATCTGCGGTTCTGCCGGCCGTGCGACGCCACGCACCTCTACGAGATGCCGTTCCGGCTCGCCGCCGTGCGGGCCGGACTGGAGTTGCGGCTCGACACCTCACCGCCGGTCCTGCAGCGCATCACCAGGTTCCGCAAGGCAGCCGCCGCGGGTGACCGGTCCGACCTCATCCGGGCGTACCTGCGTCTGCTCGGCCCGGCCACCCCGAAACAGGTGGCCGACTATCTCGACGCCCCGCTGAGGGACGTGAAGGCACGCTGGCCCGACGACGTGATCGAGGTGACCGTCGGCGGCGAGGTGCGCTCCCTGCTGGCCGCGGACGAGGAGGCGCTGGGGTCGGCCGACGGCACCGGGACCCGTCTGCTCGGCCCGTACGACCTGTTCCTGCAGGCCAAGGACCGGGCGACGCTGGTGCCGGACACCGCCCACGCCAAACAGTTGTGGCCGGTGCTGGGTCGCCCGGGCGCGGTCCTGGTCGACGGCGAACTGGTCGGCACCTGGCGGCCCCGTAAGTCCGGCACAACGTTCACGGTCGCCGTCCAGCCGTGGCGCCGCCTGTCGCACGCCACCCGTAAGGCCGTCACCGGGCAGGCCGAACGCCTCGCCGCGTACCGCGCCGTCTCCCTCAGCGGGGTCGAGTTCGGCAGCTAAGATGCGCGGTCGTCCTCGCCGTACTCGCCTCGGATGGGCAGGTAGTAGGTGGGCAGGAAGCCGGCGATGATGACGACGCCGGCGATCGGCGCGAACGCGCCGACGAGGACGCCGGATCCGATCCAGGCCAGCGCGAGCAGGAATCGGCGGCCGATGGCACGGGCACCGCAGGGGCCGAGGCCGGGGTCCAGCAGTCCGGCGCGGCGCAGGTGAGCCCAAATGATGTTGAACAGGGCCGCCGCCGTCCACAGTGTGCCCCCGTAGACGACGACCGCCGCGCGCAGCCCCTGCTCTGCCCGCAACGCGTCGGCCAGCAGTGAGGTGGAGAACGGCAGGAACGCGATGACCATCAGGAGCAGCGTGTTGAGGAACAGGACGCCTCGGTCGACGTGCCAGACCCGGTCGAACATCACGTGGTGGTTGACCCACACCTGCCCGATGAGCAGGAAGCTCAGCGTGTACGCCAGGTACGACGGCCACAGCGCCCTGAGCCCTTGGACGAGGTGCTCGAAGTCGTGCGGCGGTTGGATCTCCAGCACGAGAAGTGTCACGGCGATCGCGAAGACGCCGTCGCTGAAGGTCAGTAACCGGCCCGAACCGCGGGTAAGCCGTGGAATTTCCCTTTTGGGGGGCACGGCGCAAATTATGCTATAGATCAGCTTTTCCCGTCGGCGGAGCCGGCCGTCCTGCGCAGATAGGCCTCGGCCAACTGGCGCAGGCGCGTCCCGTCGAAGCTGTCCCCGTGGCCCGGATGGACAACGGCCACGTCGAGGTCGACGAGGAACCGCATGCTGCGCCGGTACGCGGCCACATCGGAGTTCGGCAGATCGTCGATCAGGGCACCCTCGTAGACGATGTCGCCGGAGTACAGGGAGCCGGTGCGCTCCTCCAACAGGGCGATGCTTCCCGGTGTGTGGCCGGGGAGGTGCAGCACGGTCAGCACCCGCCCGCCGAGGTCGACCCGGTCGCCGTCGTTCAGCAGCCGGTGCACGGTCATGGGTTCGATGCGGTACGTGGCCGGGTCGTAGCCCGGATCGGGCAGGGCATCGATCATCAGCTCGGGGACGGCCTCTCCCGCCGGGTCGATGCCGAGCTTGTCGAAGAGTTCCGCGCCGTACAGGCTCGCCGGCACCCCTTCGACCAGGAGCCCCGCCTCGGCGGGGTGGGCGGCCCGGTCACCGAACTCGGCCGCCGCTCCGACGTGATCGAGGTGGGCGTGGGTGAGCACGACCAGCGGATCACGCGCGAACAGGCCCGGAATCGCCTCCCGCAGCGCGACGACACCGAGCCCGGCGTCGATCACGATGTCCCGGTCGGTGCCGCGCAACCACCAGAAGTTCGCCGACAACAGCTCGTTGACGTGCGGTTCCGAGATCCGGGTGACGGTGCTGTCCACGTCCGTCCGGGTGTGCCAGTCGACCATGGCGGCCAGTCTGCCAGCGCGACGACGGCTCCTCGACCCTCCCCTTTCGACCTGCTGGGTCCCGGGAAGACCCGGCCCGCTGGCCCGGCGGGAAACACCCGATCTTCCGGCCTGTACGGGTGCGGCGTGACAGACTGCGAGGTGCCCTCGGCGGCCGACGCCGGCCAGCGAATCCCCCTTCACGTTCGGTTCCGGGAGGCCCTGGGAACGGAGTGCGGAGGGGGCGGGGATGCAACCGACGTGGCTCGTGGCGCTCTCGTGGGCGTCCCTCACGGTCGGCGTGGTCAGCTTCGCGATCGTCCTCGCGGACACCTACCTGCGCGGGCACCGTCAGCCGGTCAGGGTCATGGAGATCGTCTGGCTGGTGACCGTCCTCTATGTCGGCCTGGCCGCCGTCCGCCTCTACTGGAACTGGGGCAGGCCCGAGGCGTTCGCTCAGCGACGGCGGGAGGATCAACCGCGACGGCCCCGCCGGGGCATCGTCGTCACCCACGTGTCCCGCTGCGGCGCCCACTGCGCCCTCGGCTTCGTCGTCGCCGAGGTCGCCCTGTTCGCGGTGAGATTCGACCCGGCGAAGGACCCGCTCTGGGTCGGCTACGCCGGCGACTATCTGGCGGCGGTGACGATAGCTGTGCTCTTCCGGTATTTCGCCGGGCCGGGGCGCGGCCTCGCGAAGGTCGGGAACGCGCTGTCGAGCGTGGGCAGGATCGAGCTGCTGACCATCACCGTGTTCGAGGCGGCGTTGTTCGCGTGGCTGACGGTCGCGCATCACATGTTCTTTCCGGAGCCACCACTGCGACCCGACACCCCGACGTTCTGGTTCCTCGGTCAGCTCGGGCTGATAGCCGGCTTCGTCGCGGCCTGGCCCACCGCCTCCTGGCAGATCGGCCGACGACTGCGCATCGAGCCGCGCCCCGACGAGTGAACGCCACGATCGGCCGCCCAAACAACAAACGGCAAGGAGATCACACTCCCTGCCACTTCTAACGTATATCGCACCTGGGGGCTTGCCGCAAGACCCCGGTCGTGGCGCAGAATCGGCGGCCGGACCAGCACGAACGAGGTGACGGGGGCGCGACGTGGGTGTGTTGTCGATGGACGAGGGCAGCGGCGACCGGGTACCGCTGGTGGATCTTCGAGAGGTGGACGAGACGCAGGTGTCGGTCGTCGGCGGCAAGGCGGCGCACCTGGGCGCGTTGGCCCGGGTCGACGGCATCCGGGTGCCCGCCGGGTTCTGCGTGACGACAGCCGCCTTCCGGCAGGTCATGGCGCAGGTGCCGGCGGTCGACGACCGGCTCGATGAATTGTCGCGGCTGAGCCCGGACGACGTGGCGGCGATTCGTACGCTCAGCGCGGCGATCCGCCGCAGCATCGAGGAGACCGCGATCCCGGGCGACCTGGCCGCCGCGATCACCGGCGCGCTCGCCCGGTTCGGCGAGGAGGCCGCCTACGCCGTGCGCTCCAGCGCCACGGCGGAGGACACACCGACGGCGTCCTTCGCCGGGCAGCAGGACACCTACCTGAACGTGGTGGGGCCGGCGGCCATTCTGCGGCACGTCAGCCGGTGCTGGGCGTCGCTGTTCACCGAGCGGGCCGTCATCTACCGCCTGCGCAACGGCGTCGACCACCGGACGGTTCAGATGGCTGTCGTCGTACAGAAGATGGTTTTTCCGGATGCGGCGGGCATCCTCTTCACGGCGGACCCGGTGACGGGCAACCGGAAGGTCGCGACGGTGGACGCCAGCTTCGGCCTCGGCGAGGCCCTGGTGTCCGGCCTGGTGAACCCGGACGTCTTCCGGGTGCGCGACGGGGAGGTGGTGGCCGAGTCGGTCGCCGTCAAGCAGCGTGCCGTCGCTGCCGTGCCCGGCGGCGGAACGCGGGAGGTGGCGATCGAGGCGCAGCGGCGGGGCCAGCCGGCGCTGACGCAGGAGCAGGTCCTCCGGCTGGTGCAACTTGGGCGACGGATCGAGGCGCACTTCGGCCGTCCGCAGGACATCGAGTGGTGCCTGGTCGACGACGACTTCCAGATCGTGCAGAGCCGGCCGATCACCACGCTGTTCCCCGTTCCCGCTGCCGACGACCAGGACAACCACGTCTACCTCTCGGTCGGTCACCAGCAGATGATGACCGACGCCATGCGACCCCTGGGGCTGTCTATGTGGCAGTTGACGGCCATCGCCCAGATGCGGGAGGCCGGCGGAAGGTTGTTCGTCGACGCCAGCGGGCTGCTGGCCTCGCCGGCGAGCCGCACCGGTTTCCTGGAGATGATCGGGAAGTCCGATCCGCTGACGAAGGACGCGTTGCAGACGCTCCTCGACCGGCCCGGCTTCATCCCGACCACGCTCCCGAGCGGCGACGGTGCCGGTCCGGCCAGGCTGCCGGGCGGCGGTGCGTCGGTCGAGACCGATCCGGCGATCGTGCCCGAGCTGATCGCGCGCAGTGAGGCGTCCATCGCCACCCTGCGGCGCGACATCGCGACAGTGACCGGTACGGCGCTGTTCGACTTCCTGCTGGAGGCCTTCCAGGAACACAAGCGGGTCCTCGCCGATCCGCTGAACATGCAGGCGATCATGGCGGGCATGGAGGCCACCTGGTGGCTCAACGACCGGCTGCACGAATGGCTGGGCGAGAAGAACGCGGCGGACACCCTCACCCTCTCCGCCCCCGGCAACATCACCTCAGAGATGGGGTTGGCGTTGCTGGACGTCGCCGACGTGATCCGTCCGCACCCGGAGGTGGTGGCGTTCCTGCAGGGCGTCACGGACGACGACTTCCTCGACGAGCTGCCGAAGGTCGCCGGCGGGGCCGAGGCGCGCGCCGCCATCGAGGCGTACCTCGACCGGTACGGGATGCGCTGCGTCGGCGAGATCGACATCACCCGGCCGCGGTGGAGCGAACGCCCGAGCACCCTCGTGCCGGTGCTCCTCGACAACGTCAAGCTCTTCGAGCCGGGCGCGGCCCGGCGGCGCTTCGAGCAGGGCCGGCAGCAGGCACAGCGCAAGGCGCAGGAGGTGGTGACGCGACTGCGGACGCTGCCGGACGGGGAGCAGAAGGCCGCCGAGACCGAACGGATGATCGACCGGGTGCGGACGTTCATCGGCTACCGGGAGTACCCGAAGTACGACATCATCAGCCGCTACTTCATCTACAAGCAGGCCCTGCTGGCAGAGGCCGAGCGGCTGGTGCGGGCCGGCGTCCTCACCGCTACCGAAGACGCCTTCTACCTCACCTTCGAGGAGTTCCACGAGGTCGTCCGGTCGCAGCGGGTGGACGTCGAGCTGATCCGGCGACGGCGGGACGAGTTCCGGGCGGACCAGGCGCTCACCCCTCCCCGGGTGCTCACCTCCGACGGCGAGATGATCACCGGATCGTACCGACGCGACGACGTGCCGGCCGGCGCGCTGGTCGGTGTGCCGGTGTCCGCCGGGACGGTCGACGGGCGCGCCCGCGTCATCCTGGACATGGCGCAGGCTGATCTCGAAGCGGGTGACATCCTCGTCACGACCCACACCGACCCCAGCTGGACGCCCCTGTTCGTCGGCATCGCCGGCCTGGTGACGGAGGTCGGCGGGTTGATGACGCACGGCGCGGTGATCGCACGGGAGTACGGCCTGCCGGCGGTCGTCAGCGTGCTCGACGCGACCCGGCTGATCAAGGATGGGCAGCGGATCCGCGTGCACGGCAGCGACGGGTACGTCGAGATCCTGTCCTGACCGACGACGCCGGAGGAACGACACATGGCTGCCCCCGTTTCGGCGTCTGGCGACCGTGACGGCCGCCGCGTCGACCTGTGCAGCCGCGGCAAGGCCTTGCGGCTGCCGTACGCCGTCTGGTGGCGGCGGATCTCCGCGTGGTGGTCGGCGGACGCACCACCGGACCGGACGCTACGGGCCGGCGGGCACCGCGTCGGTCGGTCCCTGTCGAGCTGAATCGTCTGTGATATCAGCTCCACAGGGACCGACTTACCTGGACGGCGGAACTCTTGCCAGCCCCCTTGGCACGGTCAGGCGGGGGCGACTGCAAGGTCCAGCGGGAACCGCACGCCGGTGAGGTCCTCCGAGACGGCCCAGAGTCGTTGCTGCACGGCCAGGTCGTAGGACGCGGGGCTGGAGGTGACCAGCCTCGGGTTGCCGCGCGCCTCGCCGAGGCCGTCGGGGCCGTAGTACTGCCCGCCGAGGACGGACGGGTCGGTGGCGGCCCGCAGTGTGGGCAGCGCGCCTGCCGTCGCGGACTGGGTGATCACCGGCGCGAGCAGGGTGATCGGTCGGCGGACGACCGCCGGGGCGTTGCGGACCAGTTCGGTGTTGGAGACGCCGGGGTGTGCGGCCACCGCCACGGTGGTGCCGTGCGCGGCGAGCCGGCGCTGCAACTCGTAGGTGAACATCAGGTTGGCGAGCTTCGACTGGCCGTAGGCGGCGACGCGGCTGTAGGAACGCTGCCACTGCAGGTCGTCGAATCCGATGGCGGCGCGGATGCGGTGGCCGACGCTGCTGACCGTGACCACGCGGGAGCCGGGCACCGGCAGCAGCAGGTCGAGCAGCAGGCCGGTGAGGGCGAAGTGGCCCAGGTGGTTGGTGCCGAACTGCAGTTCGAAGCCGTCTGTGGTGGTCTGCTTCGGGGTGTACATCACCCCGGCGTTGTTGATCAGCAGGTCGATCCGTGGGTGGGTGGCGTGCAGGCCGGCGGCGGCGGCGCGCACCGATTCCAGCGAGGTCAGGTCCAGTTCCCGTACGGAGACGTCGCCGTTGATCCGGGCGGCGGCCTGTTCGCCCTTCGTGGTGTCGCGTACGGCCAGCACGACGGACGCGCCGCGTTCGGCGAGCAGCCGGGCGGTCTCGAAGCCCAGCCCGGTGTTGGCTCCGGTGACCACTGCCACCCGGCCGTCCTGGCGCGGAATCTGCTGCTCGGTCCACTTCATCTCAGGCTCCCCAATGTACCGCCGGTAACTTATGCCTGAAACGGTAAGGTACCGCCGGTACGCTGTCAAGGGACCGGCGGTACCTAAGTTAGGGTTGGCGTCATGACGTTCCAGCGGGCGCGCAGTGCGGAGCAGCGTGAGGTCCGGCGCCGGGCGATCCTGGAGACCACCTCGGCGATGCTCGACGAGATGCCGGT
Organism: Micromonospora sp. DH14; assembly: GCF_029809455.1. Taxonomy (NCBI): domain Bacteria; kingdom Bacillati; phylum Actinomycetota; class Actinomycetes; order Micromonosporales; family Micromonosporaceae; genus Micromonospora; species Micromonospora sp. DH14. The sequence continues at coordinate 213,226 of NZ_JARVKT010000005.1, forward strand.
GGCCGAGGTGACCCTCAACGAGCTGAGCCGGCGGGTCGGCCTGGCCAAGACGGCGGTGCTGCGCTATTTCGAGTCCCGCGAGGCGGTGCTGCTCGACCTGATGGACGACCGGACGGCGACCTGGCTGGCCGAGCTGGAGCGGGAGTTGGCCGACGGTGTCGACAGCAGCCGGTCCGCGCCGGAACGGGCCGAGCAGATGGCCGACGTGCTCAGCCGGTCACTCGCCGCCCAGCGGGTGCTCTGTGATCTCTTCGGCGCGCAGGGCGGGGTGCTGGAGCACAACGTCTCCGTCGAAGCGGTCCGCCGGCACAAGCGGGCCTCGCTGGGCAACCTCGCGGTGATGGCCGACCTCATCCGACAGCACCTGCCCGAGGTCGGCGACCGCGCCGAGCTGTTCTGCCTGCACGCCCTGATCATGGGTGGCGCGCTGGCCGCCTACGCCGCGCCGCCGCCGAGCCTGCTCGCCGTCTACGAGTCCGAGCCGGCGCTGGCGGTCCACCACGTCGACCTGCGGACCGCCCTACGGCTCGCGATCATCACGTCGCTCGTGGGCATGCTGCCGCGCTCCTGAGCGCCCACCCCGCCCGGCGAGATCAACTCGGGTTCCCCGACGTGGGCGGTTGGCTGCCTGGCCGGACGAGCCGTCAGCTCCTGGCCTTGCTGCGACGGGTCCGGCGACGAGGGGTGTCGTCGCCGCCGGCAAGCCGGGTGAAGGTGAGCATGTTCGCCAGCGCCACCGCGATGACCGCGACGCCGACCTGGATCGCGAGCACGATCCAGTCCCAGCGCAGCACCCACACCCGCATGCTGGCTTCGTCGTCGACATGGAGCGCCTTGGCGACCACTGTGCCCAGCACCGCCGAGCCGACGCCGATGACGAACGTGGCGACGACGCCGATCCGTTGCCTCCCCGGCAGGATGAGTCGTCCGAGCAGGCCGACGAGGGCACCGATGAGCACCGCGCCGAGATAGCCGTATACCAGCATTGCCGTCTCTCCCTCCAGCAGTGCAGAGATACATGCCCGATTCTCACGTTCCCGGAAACCCCTCCGGCTCCATGCCCAGCGACCCGGTCGGACGGTGCTAGGCGTCGCGGCGCAGCGTGAACCAGAAGGTCGGCACCGAGTTGGTGCCGGGCGTGACGTCGATGAGTGCCCAGCCGGGGAACCTGGCGCGGAGTTCGTCGGCGGTGACGCCCGCCGCCCACGACGTGATCTCGGAGACCGGATTGTCGAGTGTCTCGGGGCCGTACCCGAACATCAGCAACAGCGCTCCGGGCGCGGCGCGGTGGGTGAGCCCAGCGGCGTAGGCGTCGCGGCGGTGCAGTGGAATTCCGCAGTAGCAGCTCAGGTCGAAGAACAGGTCGAACGGGCCCGGCACGTCCAGGTCGTCGAGGCGGGTGGCGTCTCCGTGCCGCACCCGTACCGCCACTCCCGCCGCCGCGGCCTTCTGCCTGGCCTGGTCGACGGCGCTGTCGATCAGATCGACGGCGGCCACCTCCCAGCCGTGCCGTGCGAGGTAGATGGCGTTGGTCCCGGTGCCGCAGCCGAGTTCGAGGGCCCGGCCGGGCGGCAGCGCGCCGCGCCCCTCAATCAGGTCCACCAACTCGGGTGGCGTCACGCCGGTGTCCCACGGCGGCTTGCCGGTGCGGTAGTAGTCCTCCAGGGCGCGGTGAACGGCCTCCTCCTCCGGGTCTCGCTGCGTCATGGCCGGGTTCTGGCTGTCGTTGAGCTGGGTCATTGTCTCCTCCATAAATTTAGAGTTAAACTCTAGTGGCTTACTCTAAAGATAGACTCGCACTATGGAGAAGGTCAAGCGGCCGGACAAGCGGGCCGAGCGCTCACAACGCACCCGCGAGAAGGTCATCGAGGCAGCCCGCGAGCTGTTCGTCGCGCAGGGTTACGGGGCGACGAGCCTGCAGGAGGTCGCGGACCGGGCGGGCGTGGCCGTCCAGACGGTCTACTTCGTCTTCCGCAACAAGCGCACGCTGTTCAAGGACGTCGTCGACACGTCCATCGCCGGGGACACCGCGCCGGTCGCCACCATGGACCGTGAGTGGTTTCGCGCCGCGTGCGCCGACCCCACCGCAGCGGGGCAACTGCGCGGGCACGTGCACGGCGCCAGCGAGATCCTGGGCCGGGTCGCCCCGATCATGCCGCTGATCGCCGCCGCCGCAGCCACCGACCCGGAGATCGCCGCACAGTGGCCGGACGACGCCGATCCGCGTTACACAGTGCAGTACGCAGCAGCCGAAGCCCTGGTGGGCAAGCCCGACGCCCGCCCCGGCCTCTCCGTCGAGATGGCGGCGGACCTGCTGTACGGCGTACTCAGCCCGGAGCTCTACCTGATCTTCGTCCGCGACCGCGACTGGTCACCGGACGCATGGGAGGAGTGGGCCCGCGCCACCCTGACCTCCCAACTCTGCGCCGACCACGGCTGAGCGGACGGACGTCACTGGCCCTGTCCCTGTACGCGCTCGCGCTGATGCGGCCCGGCGCCCTCGACGCGGAACTGGCCGGCGTCGACATCGACCTGGAGCTGCGTCGTTACACGGTGCTCCAGCTCTGGGTGGTCGTGCCGCTCTCGCTCGTCGTTCTCGCCATCCGCGACGCACTCGCCCAACATAGGGCGCGGCCGACAGCCCCGTGAACGCCGGACAGGCCGGCGGACGCGGGGTTGGTGGGAGATCGGCGCTGCGCGCCGCCGCCCGCAGGTCCCCCACCCACCGACCACATTCTGCTGACCGCGAAGTGACTTCCAGGAGGCCTGGTCCACCAACCATGCTGGCTCGATGAATTCGCCGGAACTCGCAACGTCGGAGAGGCTGCTCACGAACCTCTACGCGGCATTCAACGAGCGTGACATCCCCGCACTGCTGGCCGCCATGACGCCGGATGTGTCGTGGCCAAATGGCTGGGAGGGAGGCCTCGTTCACGGCCGCGACGAGGTGAGTGCCTACTGGCGCAGGCAATGGGACCAGATCGAACCGACCGTCCTGCCGACCGCGTTCGCCACGGAGGCCGACGGGCGAATCGTCGTCACCGTCCACCAGGTCGTCCGCGACAAGACCGGAGCGAAAATCGCGGATCACACCGTCACGCATGTCTACCGATTCCAGGACGGGTTGGTGGCAGAAATGGAAATCCGAGCGTAAAGACGTCCGCACCTGCCGGCGCGGTGCCAGCGGTGGTCAGCGGGTGAGGCCGACCAGCGTCGCCAGTCGCGCCACGCCGGCCGGCGCCGGGTGACCCCGGGCGACCTCGGCGATGAGGGTACGCGCCAGAGGCCGGCACCGAACCTCGGCCGGCGCGACGCTGTCCGCGTCGACAAGCGCCCGCGCCGCCCCGCGCAGGTCACCTATTTGGAGGTACGCCCGAGCGGCGTCCACGAGGTACGCACCCCGATACTCGGCCGGCAACCGCCGCCACCCCTCCCGCCGCAGCACGATCGCGTGCCGCCGCACCGCCTCAACGGCGTCCCCTCGCACGGCAGCCACCACCACCCGCGCCAACTCGACGGCGACCGGCCCGAAGCTGGTGCGGTACGTGTCGTCGTACCCCCGCAGGCCGGCGGCGATCCCCGCAGCCCGGCCAATCAGCTCGTCGGCGCGACGGTCCTCACGGCACCCAGCAGCGGCCAACGCAGCCTGCAGAAGCAACGCCCCACCCACCGCCCGCTCCCCCGCCGGCCGCACCCCCGCTCCCCGTTGATCATGAGGTTGCCGGGCGCTTTGATCTCCATCAAACCCGCCAACCTCATGATCACCGGGACGGGATGGGGGTGGGAGGAGGCGGTTGGCTGCGGTTTGGGCTGCGGTCAGGGCCAGGGGGTCGCGGTTGGCGGCACGTAGTGCCTGGGCTACCGCGATCGTCGCTGTTGCCGCTAACGTCGGGTCGTCGCCGGCGGCGGCCATCGCGCGGTCGGCGGCCAGCCAGGCGAGGTCAGCCTCACCGAGCTTCACCAGCAGCGACGAGGTGATCCGGTACGCCTGCACCAGCAGCTCCGGTGACCGCGCGCCCTGGGCGGCGTCGAGCAGACCCGGCAACAGGCGCACCAACTGCCCGTAGTGCGCATGCTGGTAGGCCAACCACGCGTACCCGACCTGCCGTTTCAGCTCCTCCGTCTGTAGTGGAGCCTGCTTGGTGTCGTAGCGGGCGAGCGCCGCCCGGATGTCGTCCACCCCGTCCGGCGTGCCCGCCGGAGTGCTCGGCGGCCGGCCGAGCAGCACCTCCGGGTCGACCCGCAGGACGTGGGCCACCTCCTGAATCACCGAGTACCGGTCCAGGGGGCGGGCACCCCGCTCGATCTTGTCCACCCAGCTCTTCGACCTGCGCAGCCGATCGGCGAGCATCTGCTGCGTCATCGACCGCCGTACCCGCCAGCTCGCCACCCGGCGACCGATCGGGAGGTCATCGTTGGTCACGCCGCCACCGCCGGTCCGGGACCGCGCGGGTCGTGTCATCAACGGGTACGCGCTCCGCCTCGGCCTGGGCCAGGAGGCGCTGCTTCGCGGCCTCCCGCTCGGCGGCCTCACTGTTGTGCTCCGGAGCGTTGTCGTCCTGACCGCTCAATCCCCGCCTCCTCCGGTGGAGGCCCAGCAGCTCAGGATCGACCGTTGCCGCGCTGGACCATCAGGACGTGCTCACGTCCCAAACCGGACAGTACGGCGGATTGGTGATGCCCTGATTACTGGCAGTTATGCGGCCAGGTTGATGCCTATGCGACCGGCGAGCAGGCGCAAGTCCTCGGGGATGGCGCGGCGCTGGGCACGCTGAGCGAGGGTCACCACGGCGTCGCGGGCGAGAGGGTTGATGGCGAAAGGGATCGGCGCTGCGCGCTCGGCCTGCACGAACGCGGCGAGAGCTTCGGCGTCCCGACGGCCGCCGTCCGCCAGCGCTCGTCCGATGTCGAGCCAGTAGGACAGTTGGCGGTTCGATGCCTTGAGCACCTGCGGTCGGATCGTCCGGGACAGCTCGATCACCTTGCCGGACTCGCCCTGCTCGGCGGCGATGGACATCTTCCAGAGCCCGACGTTGGTCGGCCCGAAGCAGCATCCGTTGAAGCCGCCTCCGTCGGCTGGATCGCCCAGACTCGCCGCCTCTCGCGAGGCTTCGACGAGGTGGTCACGAGCGACGTCCGGGCGAGCGTCCACGGCGGAGGCCAGCGCGGCCATTAGGTGAAGTTGACCAAGGATTTGCCGCACCCGGACGTCGGACGCGTCTCCCTGAAGCTCCATCAACGACCGGTCAGCGACCCTGGCTGCCAGGCGTGCGGACTCGATCGGCAGGCTCTGCGCGTAGATGAACTGTGACGCGCCAATCCACGCTCGATCCTCGACATTCGCAGCAGCGGAAACCGATACGCGGGCGGCGTTGAGGGCCAAGTGGCGGTAGCCGAGGTGCCGAAGGCACGTGGAGGCCAGGTAGGCGACCTGGGCGAGCGTCGTCCCACCCATGGCGGCGGCTTCGAGCAGTAGACCCGGAAGGAGACGGGCCAATGCCGGGTAGTTGCACGCATTGCGAAGTTGGTCGGCGCGGGCGATCTCGGCGCTCAGCCGATCCGGTGTGTAGGTTGACGAGCGGCGCTCGCCGTCCTCGATCTCAATCAGGGCCGACCAGATCGCCGGCACGCACTCGGCGGCGCTCTCCCGGGCTGGATCGCCGGACTCCGTGCCCTGGCCGAGCAGGTCGGCGACCGTGACCTGGAGTGCAGCGGCAAGAGCAACCAGAGTGGAACGCCGGTCGATGGTCTTCCGACCCGACTCGACCTGCGACACGTACGACTGGGTGACGCCAGCGAGTCCGGCGAGGACGGCCTGTGTCATGCCGCCACGGCGCATCCGCCAGTACCGGATCCTGGCACCAATGGTGTCTGGCTTCTTCACCACGCCTTCGCCCACTCCCAGCTAGAGGACTGGGATAGCGGCCATGGGCCTCCACCCCGCACGTGGACGGTACACCCGCAGAGCGTCGCGGCGGTGACGCCGAGTTCCACAAAACACCCGCGCTGCGCCTCAAATCACCCAGCCATCCAGAAGGCTAGCTTCTCTTCGCTGGTAGGCCCGGACGCACTGCGCCTCGTACCACAACCTCGCGCTTTCCGCCAAAGCGACCACCTTAATGACCGACCATGCCCGAAGCCCGATCCACCTATCGCGGCTACTGGTTCCCGCTGGCTCGATAAGCGGGCGAACGTGGATACTCGCAGGCGTCTGCGCCCATGAGTTCCTGCGGCGAGCACACTTCTCGGTCCAAGCTGCGATCTGCTTTGTCGGGAAAGCGTCAGATGGCGTCCTCCCACGCAGGAAGGTTAGTGCCATCTAGGTCTTGTCCGGACAACTCCTATTGGTCACAACGCCGACAGCCTCGCTGTCAACGCAGCAGCGCAGAGGCTCCGCAGGGGTTCATGATCAGGCAGTTGCCGTTAAGCAGGTCAAGCCGTGGCGTGGCGCCCTTGCCGCCTCAGACACAGCAAGTTCGGAACATGGGTTCAATCTGCTCTTGCGCCGAGGCCAACGATCCTGGCAAATTACAAGCTCGCAGGACCCGCCCAAGCCGCAGCGGAAGGTCGACGCATGAGCAAGTTGCACGTTCGCCACATTCGTGAGGCACTAGAGCGTTCCTATGCTGGACTAATCGACTTCTCGGACGTGGGTGATGCGTCGGAGGCGCACAAGTCCAAGCTATTCCTTACCCGCGCATTGGCCGCGTTCGCCATTCAGCGCCTTACAAATCTAACACCGAACGAAGCGGCCAAGACGGTAGTAGACGGAAGTAACGACAACGGCATCGATGCCATTTTTATCGACCGGACAAACTCTCGCGTATTCCTAGTGCAGTCGAAGTGGGACGGCAATGGGACAGGGACTATCGGATTGGGAGAATCGAGGAACTTTATTGCCGGCTTTCGCGATCTCACCAACGAGCGCTTTGACCGTTTCAATCCGAGGATACAGGCCATTCAGTCCGAGCTTTCCGAGGCACTCAGCGATTACGACATTAGGTTTACACTAGCTGTTGCAACAACCGGATCAACTGAGCTAGCGAAGCCGGTTCAAGAAGTATATGAAGACTTCTTGCAGGAAATGAATTACGGGAATGAGACTTACGCGGAAACTGAGATAATTGGCCTCCAAGATCTACATGCGGCGGTTGCTCAGGGCACGTCGGGCAGCAGTATCGACCTTGACTTGACTCTCGAAAGCTGGGGAACCATAAGTGAGCCATATGAGGCCTATTACGGAATTGTTGGGGCTTCAGTAATAGGCGAGTGGTATGAGCGATACGGGGATCGTCTCTTCGCGAAGAACCTCCGCAACGCACTGGGGAACACGCTAGTTAACTCGAACTTGATAGATACGCTCACATCGGAGACCGATCATTTCTGGTACTTCAACAACGGCGTTACAGTGTTATGCGACAGGGTTCGAAAAAACCAACGAGGAGCAAATACGCGAAACTTCGGCCACTTTTCGTTAACCGGGGCAAGCGTGGTGAATGGCGCACAAACTGTGGCGAGCATTAGCAATGCGTTGCGCAGGACGAGCGAGAAGGTAGAAGGTGCGAGAGTCTGGGTCAGGTTTATCTCGCTGGAGGGCTGTCCGCCAGACTTTGCAACAGCGGTTACCAGAGCAACGAACACTCAGAACACCGTCGAGAGCAGAGACTTTGTGGCGCTGGACCCTGAGCAGGGTCGCCTCCGAACCGAAATGCTTCTGTCGCTTCAAAAAACTTATGCCATCAAAAGGGGGGATCAACCGCCCACTCTTGCAACTGGCTGCACTATAACTGACGCCACGGTTGCGCTCGCCTGCGCTTCGCGGGACCCGAACCTAGCCGTGCAGGCAAAAAGCACAATTGGTCGACTGTGGGAATCAACCGAAAAGCCTCCTTACTCTGTACTTTTTAATCCTAGCGTGACCGCTTACAAGGTTTGGCGAGCCGTCGGAGTTCTTCGAGCAGTGGATGCTTCATTGTCGAAAGAAAGGCAGATTCGAGACGGGCGAGCGCGGGCGATCGCTGTTCAAGGAAATCGAATAGTCGCGCATCTGGTTTTCCGCCAGATCGACATGTCTCGCATTGATAGCCCCGACGAAAATTGGGCCAAGCAGTTGGAAGCCGTGCCCGACCTAACCAGCACGGTACTCAATTTGCTAACGCAACATGTCGAGGATGCATACGGCAATAACTACATCACCAGCCTGTTCAAGAATGCGACTCGATGCCGGGATCTTGTAGATCGCGTGCGCAATGATTTAGTCAGCTCAACCATCTGAGATTGGGACGAGGGCCAAGCCCGACAGCACTCCACCTACCAGCAGCACCGACCGTACCACCGTGCAATGTCGACGCCTGCAAACCGCCCAGTCAGCCACGGTGGGCGTGCCAACCCTCGCATTAGCCGACCTGGTTCCCGTGCTGCGTGGGACAAAGTGCAGCACGGGACCGACGGATAGCACTCGCCGTTCAGGGCGCCGTCTCGCGGAAAAGCGTCGACCACGAGGCGACGCCGACGTGTGCGGCTGCAACCTGCCTAGCAGGCCCGGCAAAGTTTGGTTCGCCGCCCATCGCCAGCAGCAACAGGCCTCGTTCTACCTCCGGACGGCATTTAGGACCACCCGACTAACCACATCGACGCGTCGAAGTCCAACCTTCATCGTGCCAGTCTTACGGCGGTTCGCTCCGCCGAGGCACGCACCTCTGAATTCAGAGCGCCACGATCGCCGCAGTCTCCGCAGGCAGCTCGATCCGGTCACGCATCACGGTGACGCCCTCCCCCGTAGCCAGGAGCACCCGCCGAGCCACCCCAGGCAGCGACACCCCCTGCCCCCGCCCAGCAAAGTTCGCCACCACAAGCGTGTCCCCCCGCCGCATCACCAGGAACTGGTCCCCGTGCTGCACAGAAACAGCGTGCAGCCGAGGATCAGACAGGTCCGGAGAAGACCGACGCAAGGCAATCAACCGCTGGTAGAACGACAGCATTGACGCATGCTCGGGCTTATCCAGCTCGGCCCAGTCCAACCGCGACCGTACGAACGTCTCCGGGTCCTGCGGGTCCGGCACGTCCCCCTCCGGCCACCCGTGTGAGGCGAACTCCCGCCGCCGCCCCGTCCGCACCGCAGAGGCCAACTCCGGCTCGGGGTGCGAGGTGAAGAACTGCCACGGCGTGGAGGCCGCCCACTCCTCCCCCATGAACAGCATCGGAGTGAACGGCGCGGTCAGCAGCAGGACAGCGCCAACCCGCAGCAGCGCGGGCGACAACGAGGCGGAGATCCGATCCCCGGTAGCCCGGTTCCCGATCTGATCATGGTTCTGAAGGTAAGCCACAAGCCGATGACCAGGAACGCGGGAATCCAGAGGCCGCCCGTGGTGCCGGTTGCGGAAGCTCGACCAGGTCCCCGCGTGGAAGAACCCGCCGGTCAACACGTCCGACAGCGTCTCCAGGGACCCGAAGTCGCCGTAGTACCCCTGCCGCTCCCCCGTCAGCAACGTGTGCAGCGCGTGGTGGGCGTCGTCGTTCCACTGCGCGTGCAGCCCGAACCCGCCCGCCTCCCGAGGCGTGATGAGCCGCGGGTCGTTGAGGTCAGACTCGGCGATCAGCGACAGCGGCCGACCCAGGTGCGTCGACAGAGCCTCGACCTCAATCGCCAGTTCCTCCAAGAGCGGCACCGCCCGCGTGTCCGGCAGCGCGTGTACGGCATCGAGGCGTAGCCCGTCCACGTGGTAGTCGCGCAGCCACATGAGGACGCTGCCGATGATGTAGCGGCGTACCTCGTCGGAGTGCGGCCCGTCCAGGTTGACCGAGCGCCCCCAGCTGTTCGATTGCTCAGCGAGGTACGGGCCGAACTGCGGCGCGTAGGCCCCGGAGGGCCCGAAATGGTTGTAGACAACGTCGAGGATCACCCCCAGACCGCGAGCATGGGCGGCGTCGACGAACCGTTTGAGGCCGTCGGGGCCGCCGTAGGGCTCGTGTGGGGCATACCAGCAGACGCCGTCGTACCCCCAGTTGTGTTCGCCGTTGAAGGCGTTGACCGGGAGCAGTTCGATCAGGTCGACACCGAGCGAGACGAGGTGGTCGAGGCGGTCGATGGCCGCGTCGAAGGTGCCGTCCGGGGTGAAGGTGCCGATGTGCAGCTCGTAGAGGATGCTGCCGGGCAGTTGCCGGCCGGTCCACGAGCTGTCGGACCACGCGAATTCGGCGTGGTCGTAGCGGCGGCTGGGCCCGTGCACTCCCGCAGGCTGCCACGGTGACCGGGGGTCGGGCAGTGGGGTTTCGTCGTCGTTCAGCAGAAAGGAGTAGTCGAGGCCGGCGTCGGGCACCTCGACCTGCCACCAGCCGTCGGCGGCGGCGCGCATCTCGTGGTCGGTGTCGCCGGCCAGGCGCAGCCGCACCCGGGTGGCGTCCGGTGCCCAGACGGAGAATTCGGTCATGAAACGGCCTCCTCGGCAGCGGTGGGAGGAGCCAGCAGAGCGACGGGATAGTCGGCCAGAAGAGTGTCCAGTGGCGTCTCCCCGCCACTGTAGACCCGGCCGGTGAACAGGTCCTTCATCTCGTGAACGGGAAGTGACAGGGCTGTGTCGCACCACCCGCCGGCGCGGGCCAGGCCCAGCGGCAGCCGGGTCGCCACGGCGATCACGCCACCCCGGTCGAAGGCCAGGGCGTGCCGGCCCAACGGCCCGTGCGCGGGCACCGGCCGGTAGGTGGTGAACAGCTCCGGGTGCGCCCGCCGCAACCGCAGGGTCCGCGACACGACGAGCAGCTTCGCCGCTCCGTCGGTGTCGATCGGGGGACGCCAGCCGCCGTCGATGCGTGCCAGCAACTCTCGGCGTACGTCGAAGTCGACCGGGCGGCGGTTGTCGGGGTCGACGAGGGAGTTGTCCCACAGCTCGGTGCCCTGGTAGGTGTCCGGCACCCCGGGCATGGTGAGCTGGATGAGCTTCTGCCCGAGGGAGTTGCACCAGCCGGCCGGGGTGATCGCGGCGGCGAGTTCGGTCAGCTCGTCGTGCAGGCTCGGGTCGTCGTACAAGCGGTCGACCACGTCGTGCAGTGCCTGCTCGAAGGCCGGGTTCGGGTCCGCCCAGCTGGTCGAGGCGCCGGCCTCCCGGGCGGCCTTCTCGACGTACGCGTGCAGCCGTTCCCGTTCGATCGGCCACGCGCCGACGGCGGTCTGCCAGAGCAGGTGCGCGAACGCCGGGTCGGGCAGCGGCGCGTACTCCATCCAGGTCTTGACCTGCTCGGCCCAGCGGCCCGGCAGTTCGCTGAGCACGGCGAGGCGGGCGCGGACGTCCTCGCCGCGTTTGGTGTCGTGGGTGGAGAGGGTGGTCATGCTGGCCGGCCAGCGGACCTGCTGGGCGGCGGCGAAGCGGTGGAACTCCGCGGGTGGCACGCCGAAGCGGGTGGGGCTGTCGCCGACCTCGTTGAGCGCCACGAACCGGGTCCAGCGGTAGAACGCGGTGTCCTCCACGCCCTTGGCCATCACCGCACCGGTGAGCTGGGGGAACCGCATGCCCAGCTCGTCGTCGGGGTTGCGCAGCCGGCGGGTGATCGCGTCCAGGGCGGCGGCCAGGTCGGGGCGGCGGCGGCCGGCCTCGGAGCGGGCGGCGGCGAGGTGCCGGGCGCCGTGCGGCGGGTAGCCCCGGTAGACGTCGAACGCGGCGGCCAGCTCGGCGAGCGCCGCGCGGGCCTGCTCGGTGGGCACCTCGGGGGCGAGGGCGGCCAGCCGGGTCAGCTCGGCGGCGAGCAGTTGGGTGGCGGCGGCCAGCTTGGTGGTGTGGGTCAGGTCCTCCCAGGAGGTACGCCGACCGGCCAGCTGGGTGTCCAGCACCGTGAAGTCGCCCTCGGCGTCGATGTCGATGAAGAGCCCACCGGCCATGGCCAGGGCGTCGTAGCCGGTGGTGCCGTCCACCGGCCAGTCCGGCAGCTCCTCGCCGTACTCCAGGATCTTCTCCACCACGAGCCAGGCGTCCGGCGCGGCGGCCCGCAGCCGGGCCAGGTAGCCGGCCGGGTCGCGCAGGCCGTCCGGGTGGTCGACGCGGATGCCGTCGACCTCCCCGGCGGCGGCCCAGCGCAGGATCAGCTCGTGGGTGGCGGCGAACACCGCCGGGTCCTCCACCCGCAGGCCCGCCAGGCCCGCGATGGCGAAGAACCGGCGGTACGTCAGCTCGGCGTCACCGCGCCGCCAGGAGACCAGCTCGTAGTGCTGTCGGTCGTGCACCTGGGCGGCGCTGCCGTCGCCGGTGCCGTCGGCGACCGGGAAGCGGTGCTCGTGGTAGCGCAATTCCCCGTCGACGAGCTTGAGGTCGTCCAGGGCGCCCGGGTCGTCGGCCAGCACCGGCAGCAGCAGGCGGCCCCGGTCCCAGTCGATGTCGAACCAGTCGGCGTACGCCGAGTCGCGTCCCCGGCGCAGCACGTCCCACCAGGCCGGGTTGGCGGCCGGGACGGCCACCCCGGCGTGGTTGGGCACGATGTCGACGACCAGGCCGAGGCCCTTGTCGCGCAGCGCGCGCAGCAGCCGCTGCCGGGCGGCCTCCCCGCCCAGCTCCGGGTTGACGGCCCGGTGGTCGACCACGTCGTAGCCGTGCGGGGAGCCGGGGGTGGCGGTCAGCAGCGGGGCGCTGTAGAGGTGGCTGACGCCCAGGTCGGCCAGGTAGTCGACGATCGCGGCGGTGGCGTCCAGGTCGAAACCGGGGCGGACCTGGACGCGGTAGGTGGCCTTCGGAGGGGTGGCCGGCATGTCAGATCATCCTCTCCAGCACGACGAGGGAGCGGTCCGGCACCCGGATGGTGCCGCCCGCGCTGATCACCGTGGCGTCGTCCGGCTCCGGTTCGGCGGTGCTGATCACCCGCTCCCACTTCTGGCCGTACTCGCTGCCGGGCATGGCGAAGTCCAGCGGCGCGTCGTGGGCGTTGAAGCAGAGCAGGAACGACGCGTCGTGGTGCTTCTGGCCGTACTGGCCGCGCTCGCGGATGCCCTCACCGTTGACGAAGAGCGCCACCGAGCGGCCGAAGTCGTTGCCCCAGTCCTCGCCGGTCATCTCCCGCCCGTCCGGGGTGTACCAGGCCAGGTCGGGCAGCGGCTCGTCGATGCCGCGCCCGCCCACCGGCAGTCCGGTGAAGAACCGGCGGCGGCGGAACACCTGGTGTCGTTTGCGGAACGCGGTGAGCGTGCGGACGAAGTCCAGCAGCTGCTCGTCGGCGTTGTCCCAGTCGACCCAGGACAGCTCGCTGTCCTGGCAGTAGACGTTGTTGTTGCCGTGCTGGGTGCGGCCCAGCTCGTCGCCGTGGCCGATCATCGGCACGCCCTGCGACAGCATCAGGGTGGCCAGGAAGTTGCGCCGCTGCTTGGCCCGCAGCGCGAGCACCGCCTCGTCGTCGGTGTCGCCCTCGACCCCGCAGTTCCAGGACCGGTTGTGGCTCTCGCCGTCCCGGTTGTCCTCGCCGTTGGCCTCGTTGTGCTTGTCGTTGTACGACACCAGGTCGTTGAGGGTGAACCCGTCGTGCACGGTGACGAAGTTGATGCTGTGGAACGGTCGGCGGCCGTCGTCCTGGTAGAGGTCGGCCGAGCCGGAGATGCGGGACGCGAACTCGGCCAGGGTGGCCGGCTCACCGCGCCAGAAGTCCCGTACGGTGTCGCGGTACTTGCCGTTCCACTCCGTCCACAGTGGCGGGAAGTTGCCCACCTGGTAGCCGCCGGGGCCGACGTCCCACGGCTCGGCGATCAGCTTCACCCGGCTGACCACCGGGTCCTGCTGCACCACCTCGAAGAAGGTGGACAGGCGGTCCACCTCGTAGAACTCGCGGGCCAGGGTGGCCGCCAGGTCGAACCGGAAGCCGTCGACGTGCATCTCGGTCACCCAGTACCGCAACGAATCCATGATCAGTTGCAGCGAGTGCGGGCTGCGCACGTTGAGGCTGTTGCCGGTGCCGGTGTAGTCGACGAAGTAGCGCCGGTCCTCCTCGCTGAGCCGGTAGTAACTGGGCGCGTCCACGCCCTTGAAGCTCAGCGTCGGCCCGAGGTGGTTGCCCTCGGCGGTGTGGTTGTAGACCACGTCGAGGATGACCTCGATGCCCGCCGCGTGCAGCGCCTTCACCATGCCCCGGAACTCCTGCACCTGCTGGCCGAGCCGGCCCAGCGCCGAGTAGCCGTGGTGCGGGGCGAAGAACCCGATGGTGTTGTAACCCCAGTAGTTGCGCAGCCCCAGATCGTTGAGCCGGTGGTCGTGCACGAACTGGTGCACCGGCATCAGCTCGATCGCCGTCACCCCGAGCCGGGTCAGATAGTCGATCATCGGTGGGGAGGCGATGCCCGCGTACGTGCCGCGCAGCTCCTCCGGGATGTCCGGGTGGCGCATGGTCAGCCCGCGTACGTGCGCCTCGTAGATCACCGAGTGGTGGTAAGGGGTGCGCGGCGGCTTGTCGTTGCCCCAGTCGAAGTACGGGTTCACCACCACCGACTTCGGCATGAACGGCGCCGAGTCGGTCTCGTTCATCCGCTCCGGCTCGGCCATGTCGTAGTCGTAGACCGCCGGGTCCCACGTCACGTCACCGTCGATGGCCTTCGCGTACGGGTCGATCAGCAGCTTGTTCGGGTTGCAGCGCAGCCCGTTCGCGGGGTCGTACGGGCCGTGCACCCGGTAGCCGTAGCGCTGACCGGGCTCGATGCCCGGCAGGTACGCGTGCCACACGTAGGCGTCCACCTCGCGCAGCTCGACGCGGCGCTCCGCGCCGGTGTCCCACTCGTCGAAGAGGCACAGCTCGACCCGCTCGGCCACCTCGGAGAAGATGGCGAAGTTGGTGCCCATCCCGTCGTAGGTGGCGCCCAGGGGATACCGCTCGCCCGGCCAGACCTGCATCTTGCTCCCTCAACCCGTGGTGATGTGCGCACCGGCCGACGCTGGCCCGCGCGCGCAGGCAGGTAGTGCCCCCTGCCCGTGCGCGCCAATCCATCCTTTCAGGCGGTGCCCGGAAACCACCTGTCTGATGCGACCTAAACCATCGGGTGTCCTCCGTCACGATGGCCCTTTTCGAGATGCGTTCTTGGGCCGGATGCCCTTTCCTTGTTCGGGGGCAAGCGTCCGCTCGCGCCCGCCAGGCCCTCGGCCACCCCTTACACCTCTCGCTCCGCCGCCACTGACGCCGGCGCGCACCACCATGCATGGACGGAGATTGATGTGACGACCCTGCGGGTCGACGAGCAGCTCGCTGCCACCAAGGAACGGGCCCACCGGCCCACCCTCACCTCACGGCCCCCCGCGCAGCCCGGCCCCGCTCTTGGCGTGCAGCCCGGCACGCCCGTGCCGGCGCAGTCCGGCGCCGGGGTGCCCCCGCAGACCCGCCGCATCCTCATGCTGTCCTGGGAGTACCCGCCGGTGCTCGTCGGTGGCCTCGGCCGCCACGTGCACGCCCTGTCGGTGGCCCTGGCCGCCGCCGGCCACGAGGTCACCGTCGTCACCCGGCACAGCGAGGGCGCACCCCTGGAGGAGTACGCCGAGGGCGTGCGCATCCTGCGCGCCCCCGAGGACCCGGTCACCTTCCCCCTCGCCACCGGCTCACTGCTGGCCTGGACGATGGCCTTCAACCACACCCTCACCCGCACCGCGCTGCGCGCCACCCAGGCCGGCTCGTACGACGTCATCCACGCCCACGACTGGCTCGTCGCGCACACCGCGATGACGCTGCGCGACCACCTGGACATCCCGCTGGTCAGCACGATCCACGCCACCGAGGCGGGTCGGCACCAGGGCTGGCTGCCGGAGGAGATGAACCGCACCATCCACGGCGTCGAGCACTGGCTCAGCAGCGAGTCCAACCGGGTGATCGTCTGCTCCGGGTACATGCGCGACGAGGTGAACGCGCTGTTCGGCGTACCGGCCGGGCGGGTCGACGTGGTCGCCAACGGCGTGGAGCCGCACCGCTGGCGGGTGCCCGCGAGTGCGGTGGCCGCCGCCCGCGCCCGGTTCGCCGGGAACGGCCCGCTGGTCACCTTCGCCGGCCGCCTGGTGTACGAGAAGGGCGTGCAGCACCTGATCGCCGCGCTCCCCCGGCTGCGCGAACGGCACCCCGGGCTGCGTGCCGTGATCGCCGGCGACGGCCCGTACCGCGCCGAACTGGAGGCCGAGGTGCACCGCCGCGGCCTGGGCGGCATGGTCAGCATGCCGGGCTTCCTCGGCGGCACCGACCTGCCGGCGCTGATGGCCGCGTCCGACTGCTTCGCCGTGCCCAGCATCTACGAGCCGTTCGGCATGGTCGCCCTGGAAGGCGCTGCGGCCGGTGCCCCGCTCGCCGTCGCCGCCACCGGTGGCCTCGCCGAGATCGTCGAACCGGGTGTCACCGGGATGACCTTCCGCCCACACGACCCGGACAGCCTGACCGACGCCGTGCACGCCCTGCTGTCGGACGCCGAGGGCACCCGTGCCATGGCCCGCCACGCCCGCCGGATGGTCCACGACCAGTACGGCTGGGCCGCGATCGCCCAGCACACCGCCGCCAGCTACGCCGCCGCCATCCAGCACGACGCCGCGTTCACCGCCGAGCGCGCCGAGCAGCGGATGTCGCAGGGCCGTGCGCTTCCGGCGCTCCCCGAGGGCAACCTGCTCGCCGCCGCCGGCCTGCGCTGACCCGCGCCGACCCGGCCCTTGCGGTTGGCAGGGCGGGGCGCGGCCTGGCGGGGCGCGGCCTGGCGGGGCGCGGCCTGGCGGGGCGCGGCCTGGCGGGGCGCGGCCTGGCGGGGCCATGCCTTTGGCGGTTGATCGACTCGGTTTTCGTGAAGTCGGGGTGTCCCCGGCACTGGGACACCCCGACTTCCTGAAAGCCGAGTTGATCACGCTGGGCCCGGCCGGTGTGGTGTGCCCGTCGGGGCGGGCCACGCGGGTGGGCCCGGCGGGTGTGGTGCCGGCCGGGCCGAGTCGATCAAGCTGCGCCCGCCGGGTGTGAGGGCCGTCGGGCCGGGCCGCGCCGCTCGGCGGCTGTCGGCCGGTGCTGCCAGAATGTGCTGATGTTTCGCGCTGTCGACGCCCTGGATGCCACCTTTCCGACCGCCGCCGCCATCGCGCTGGACCTGATCCGACGCCCCGAGGTGACCGAGCGGTGGTCACACCCGAGCGCGCTGCCGCACCTGTCGGTGGGTGGCCTGGCGTGCCACCTGGGACGTCAGGCGGTCCGCGCCGCCGAGTTGCTGCCGATGCCGACCGACCTACCGACGTTGGATTCGGCGGACGACCACTACGAGCAGGCCCCGTGGGTCAGCGAGGGCACCCCGGACGAGAAGTCGGTCGCCGAGAGCAACGACGAGGCGGACGCGGCCCGCGGACCGGCCGACCTGCACGCCCGCTGCGCCCAGGCGCTGGAGGTGGTCGGCGACCTGCTCTCGCGGGGTGCCGCCGGTGAGGTCGTGCCGATCCCGTGGCAGGGCTGGTCGCTGCGGCGCGGTGACTTCCTGCTCACCCGCCAGCTGGAGATCGTCGTGCACTCCGACGACCTCGCGGTGAGCGTCGGCGTACCCACGCCGGAGTTCCCGGCGGACGTCTTCGACCCCGTCAGGGACCTGCTGGTCCGCCTGGCGGTGCGCCGCCACGGCCAGTCGGCGCTGATCAGCGCCCTGAGCCGCAGCGAACGATCCCAGGACATCTCGGCCTTCTGAGCACCCGCCGGCGCCCGCGCGTGATCGACTCGGCTTCCTGAAAGTCGGAGTGTCCCGGTCCGAGGAACACCGCGCCTTCAAGGATCCCGAGTCGATCAAGGGCGATCGGGCACGGCCGGAGAGCGGAAACGCGACAGGCCGCCGACCCGGGAGGGTCGACGGCCTGTCGGTGCAACGAAGAGCGGGTCAGCGCTCGCCGAAGGGGACGTAGTTCCGCTCGGCGGAGCCGACGTAGACCTGCCGCGGACGGCCGATCTTGGTCTCCGGGTCGTTGATCATCTCGCGCCACTGGGCGATCCAGCCGGGAAGCCGGCCGAGCGCGAAGAGCACGGTGAACATCTTCGTCGGGAAGCCCATGGCCTTGTAGATCAGACCGGTGTAGAAGTCCACGTTCGGGTAGAGCCGACGCGAGACGAAGAAGTCGTCGGCGAGGGCGATCTCCTCCAGCTCCATGGCGATGTCCAGCAGCGGGTCGGGCTTGGCCATCCGGCCCAGCACGTCCTGCGCGGCCTTCTTGACGATCGCCGCCCGCGGGTCGTAGTTCTTGTAGACCCGGTGGCCGAAGCCCATCAGCTTGACGCCGTCCTCCTTGTCCTTGACCTTACGGACGAAGGACCGGACGTCGTCGTCGCCGGCGTGGATCTGCTGGAGCATCTCCAGCACCGCCTGGTTGGCGCCGCCGTGCAGGGGGCCGAACAGCGCGTTCACGCCGGCCGAGACCGAGGCGAACAGGTTGGCGTTGCTGGAGCCGACCAGCCGGACGGTCGACGTGGAGCAGTTCTGCTCGTGGTCGGCGTGCAGGACGAAGAGCATGTCCAGCACCTTCGACATCACCGGGTCGACCTCGTACGGCTCCGCCGGCACGCCGAACGTCATCCGCAGCAGGTTGTCCACGTAGCCCAGCGAGTTGTCCGGGTACAGCAGCGGCTGACCGATGGACTTCTTGTACGCGTACGAGGCGATGGTGGGGACCTTGGCCATCAGCCGGACCGTGGAGATCTCCACGTGCTCGGAGTCGAACGGGTCCAGGCTGTCCTGGTAAAAGGTGGACAGGGCGCTCACCGCGGACGAGAGCACCGCCATCGGGTGGGCGTCCCGGGGGAAGCCGTCGAAGAAGCGACGCATCTCCTCGTGCAGCAGCGAGTGCCGCCGAATCCACTCGGTGAACTCGGTCAGCTGCTGCTCGGTCGGCAGCTCACCGTAGATGAGCAGGTAGGAGACCTCCAGGAAGGAGGACTTCTCGGCCAGCTGCTCGATCGGATACCCCCGGTAACGCAGGATGCCCGCGTCGCCGTCGATGTAGGTGATCGCGGATGAGGCAGCGGCGGTGTTGACGAAACCGGGGTCGTACGTGGTCATCCCGGTTTCCTTCAGCAGCTTGCTCACCCCGATACCGGCGGGGCCCTCGACCGCAGGATGCACCGGCATCGACAGCTGCCCACCGGGGTGATCGAGCTTGACTTCCGTCATGTGGTTCCTCGCTTCGCCGGCAGATCTACGTTGAATTGCCTTCGCTTCTACCGTAATTGCGGCTCGGGGGACAACGCCCGCCGTGGTTCGGCGGTGAGGTATGCGTCACCCGATTCCCGACCAGGCGGCCGGGAAACCCGGCGTCCCGCCAGCCGGGACCAGACCGGGCCGGCCCGGAAAGCCAGGCCGGACCGACCCCCGGAGCCAGGTCACGACAGGGTGAGGCGGCGCAGCGCACCGTCCGCCGCGACCTGGTAGACGTCGAGTGTGTTGGTGCCGGCGTGGAACAGCTTGTCGTCGGCGAGCAGCGCGGCGAACCGGCGTCCACCGGGGTCGGCCGGCACCACCGGGACGACCGCCCCGATGCGGCCGTTGACGGCGACGGCGAGCAGGGTGCCGTCCGGGATCCCGTCCGGGACGTCGCCCCAGACCAGCGCCGGCAGGGTGCCGGTGTCCGGGTCGGTGGCGGTGAACGCGGCCAGGTCGGCGACCCGGGCGGTGCCGGCGGCCGGGCCGGCGCGTACCTCGGTGCCGACCAGAGGATGCGGTGTGGGCAGTGGCGGAGGGGTGGGCACGCCGCCGGGGAAGGTGACCGGTTCGCCGGGGCGGTCGTAGAAGTGCTTCGTACCGTCGGTGCGGGGCGCCTGCCGGGCGGAGCGCCCGTCGACACGCCAGGGCAACCGGATGCCGGCCTCGTCGGCCACCGTCGGCAGCAGGTCGACGTGTTCCCAGTTGCGGTCGTCGACCCGGCCGGTCTGCTGCCGGGGTTCCTTGACGAACGTCGGCACCCAGGCGACCTCGCCGGCGGCGGCCTTGATGGCGTCCATGCCCCGGCCCTGGGCGCCGGGGCGGAAGCTCACCCCGTGGTCGGCGGTCACCACGACGAGCGCCTGGTCGTAGAGGCCGCTGGCGCGCAGCGTCCGCAGTGTCTCGCCGATCAGCCGGTCGGTGTAGCCGAGCTGGGCGAGGTGCCGCTGCCGGGCCAGGTCGACCCAGCCGGCGCCGTCGTTGGGCAGGTCCTCGGGTGCGTCGTAGCGCGCGCCGGACGGCAGGTACGCCCACGGTGAGTGCGGCATCAGCAGGTGCAGGAAGTGCAATGTGGGGCGGGCGGTCGGCTTCAGCCCGGCCAGGAAGCTGGTGAACCGGGCCGGTTGGTTGTCGTCCAGGCTGTCCCAGCGGAACTTCGGGTCGGCCGGCACCGGTTCGGCGGCGTCCAGGCCGGCTTCGGCCCGGGTCTGCTCGCGGTAGGAGTCTTCCGGGTCGACGGTGCTCTCGGTGGGTCCGGCGACCCGGCCGAGCAGTTTGCCGGTCTCGCGGACCAGCACGCCCATCCCCTGTTCCGGGGTGACCGGCTGTTCGCACCGGCTGGGTGGGCACAACCGGGTGATGCTCTCCTCGGCCTTGATGTCGTAGAGGCCGCCGAAGGCGGTGAAGATGTTGTCCGGGTACTGCGAGTAGTGCGGGGCGACGGGCTTCGCCGGGTAGCGGCCGGTGAGCATCGCCGGCAGCGCGTTCGGTGTCCACCCGCTGACCCCTGTCGAGTTGCGGTACCAGGTGGAGGCGCCGGCCAGCTCGGCGAAGTGCGGGTACCGCCCGGCGTCGATCTTCCCGTCCGCGCCGAGCAGGCTGACCAGTGGCAGCTCGTCGAGGATCAGCATGACCACCGGTGGGTGCACGGCCGAGCCCTGCGCGGTGCCGGCCGCACCGCCGTCGCCGCGCGGCAGGACCACCGCCGAGGTGGGTGAGACGAGCAGGAAGAGCGCCACGAAGGCCACCGGGCCGGCGGCGGCCAGTCGCAGGACCCGGCCCGGCGCCCGCCACCGCCGGTGCGCGAGCGCGCCGGCGGCTCCGGCCAGCACGGCGACCAGCAGCAGCGGTACGCCCCGAAGCGGCGTCACGTGTCGGCCCACCTGCACGGCGAGCGCGGCGACCAGCAGCCCGATCAGCCCGGTGTGGGTGACGGCGCGGGCGGTCCGGCCGGCGAGTCGGCTGAGCGCGCCGAGCAGCGCCACCGCGACGGTGGGGACCACCGTCACCAGGGCTACCAGCAGCAGGATCTCGGCCGGGTCGGCGCGGTGGAAGAGGAAGAAGTCGGGGCTGCGGCCGAGCACGTCCAGCAGGGGTTGGGTGACCACGAGACCGACCAGCGCGACGATCTCCAGCAGCCGACCCAGCTCTGCGCGCCAGCCCCGCTCCCACCGCCCGGCGGGCGGGTCCGGCGGGGCGGGCGGGTCGACGGAGACCGGTTCAGCCACCCATCACCGTCCGGTAGAGGGTGCGGGTGCCCGAGGGCAGCTCCAGCCGGTCGGTGATCCGTCCCCGGGCGGCGAGCAGCGTCTCGAAGGTGTCGCGGCGGTAGTCCGGGAAGAGGCCGGCGGGCTTGTTGGCCAGCAGCCGGGTCGCCATCGGGTCCTCCGGGTGGACGAACTCCACCACCACCGCGCCGCCCGGCGCGGTCAGCCCGGCCAGCCAGTCGACGACCTCCGGCAGCGGCACGTTGCGCCCGATCGCCAAATGGTGCACGACGGCCAGGGCGAGCACCACGTCGGCGGACGCCCGCTCGGCGAAGCCGGCCCGCTCGACGCCGCGCCAGCCGCCACCCGGCGAGGGGTCGGCCAGGTCCAGCACCAGCGGCAGGATGCGCCGCTGCCCCTCGGAGCGCAGCTTGCGGTACAACTCGTCGACAACGGCCGGGTCCTGCTCGACGGCGACCACGTAGTCGGCGTGCCCGGCCGCCAGGCGGGAGTACCGGCCGTCGTTGGCGCCGAGGTCGAGCACCAGGCGGGGGCGGGTGCCGGCGGCGGCCACCGAGGCGGCCACGAACTGCTCCTTCGCCACCCGGTCGCGCACCGAGTAGCCGCAGGTTTGCTGGTAGTCCGACCAGTGGGTGCCGGCCGGGCGGTGCTCCAGCTTGCGGACCAGTTTCTCGATGCCGCGTACGGTGGCGAGCAGCAACTCCCGGGAGAAGCCGGCAGCGCGCAGTTGGTCGCGGACCTCGGTGGTGCTGGCGGCGGCGTTGCGTTGCTGCATGGCCCCGTGCAGGTGCAGGTGGGTGAGCACGCCGGGGCGCAGCCGGCGGGCACCGGTGAACAGGGGTCGCAGCTCGTCGGCCTCGATGCCGTCGACCCGGGCGCGCAGCCAGGGTTGGAAGTCGACGCCCAGGTGGGCGGTGAGCATCAGCGGGTAGAGCACGGTCTGGCAGAACTGCCGGTAGCCGGCCCACGGTTCGCCGTCGCGGACCGGTTCGAACGAGCCGATGTCGATGAAGACCGGTTCGGCGCCGCGCCACTGCAGGTTGTACGCGGAGCCGTCCTTCGTGGTGAATCCCTCGCCGAGCGCGGCGTTGAGGATCTCCAGGTGCAGCAGGGCGGCGTCGCGCAGCATGCTGAACGACCACTCGTACGGGTGGGAGACGAACGGGATGCGCTCGTGACGCAGCACGGCGGCCCACGGTGTTCCGGTCGCGGCGGGCACCAGTGTGGGCGGGGCGTCCTCGGTGGCGCAGACCTTGCGCGCGGCAACGAGCGCCGGAAAGAACGTGCTGCCGGTCAGCGCCCGCCAGTGCTGCGCGGCCTGGGGGTCCAGCCCGCGCAGCACCTCGTCGCCGACGTGGAAGACCCGGTTGGCCGGGTCGCGGAAGGAGGCCGGCTCGGGCCGTACCCCGGTGGGTGAGATCGCCATGGTCGCGACTGGCCTGCTCAGCGCTGGTCGGTGGGTTGCCGGCGGAACCGGTCGACGAGCCGTCGCCAGTAGAGCTTCGCGGCGACCGCGGCGCCGGCCACCCCACCCACGACCGCCTGCACGATCAGGCTGCCGGACCCCGCGTCCAGGTAGGCCAGATGTTCCACGGATCGCTCCTTGCCCTCGCCGTCTCGACACCGGCATCTCGGTCATCACCAATGAGGCTTTTAACCCGGAAAGCCGGACTTGTCCATCACCGTACGCTGGTCCCCGTCGCCGTCGCGGGCACATCGGCGGACTCCCAGCCTCGGCACAGAATGCGGCAGCGACGGCCGGGCACGCCGGCACGCTGCGGACACGCGCGGAGACCTCACCGCGACGCGGTCAGCCGCCGGCCGTTCCCGGTCGCGGCGTCCGTTGCGCCCACGCGTGCAGCGCGTCGCGGTCGCCGGCACCGTCGAGGTTCAGCGCCGCCTCGATCAACGCCAGGTGGGTGAAGGCCTGCGGGTAGTTGCCCAACGCGGTGCCGTCGGCGTCGAGCTGCTCGGCGTACAGGCCGAGCGGCCCGGCGTGCCCGCACAACTGGTCGAACAGCTCGGCGGCCTGCTCGCGTCGCCCCGCCAGGACCAGGGCCGAGACCAGCTCGAAGCAGCACAGCAGGAACGCGCCCTCCTGCCCGGGCAACCCGTCGTCGGCCGTGTACCGGCGGATGAGCGCCGGGGCGACGGCCAGATCCCGCCGGATGCGATCGATGGTGGACAGCACCCGAGGGTCGTCACCGGCGAGGAACCCGACCAGGGGCATCCGCAGCAACGACGCGTCGAGTTCGGTCGAGTCGTACGCCAGCACGAAGCTGCCGATGCCGCTGTCGAAACCACGCTCGACGACCTCGGCGTGGATGGCGTCGCGCTCCCGGCGCCACCGCTCGACGGGGGCGTCGTGGTCGCCGACCAGGCCGGCCAGGCGGATGCCCCGGTCGAGGCAGACCCAGGCCATCATCTTCGAGTTGACGTAGTGCCGCAGCGGCCCGCGGATCTCCCAGATGCCGTGGTCCGGCTCCCGCCACCGGGTGGCCATGGTGTCCACGTGCCGCCGCAGCACCTGCCACTGCTCAGTGGTCAACTCGCCGGTGAGCTGCTGGTACGACAGCGTGGCGTCGAGCACGTGCCCGTACGTGTCGAACTGCAGCTGCTGGGCGGCCTCGTTGCCGATACGCACCGGCCGTGAGTCGGCGTACCCGTCGAGGTGCTCCAGCACCGCCTCCTCGCGGGTCACCCCGTGGATCCCGACGAGGGGGGTGAGAACCTCGCCGGCACAGTCGCACATGGTGAGCAGGAAGTGCAGGTAACGACGGCCCTCCTCGGCGTGGCCCAGCCTAAACAGCGCGAGCAGCAGCAGCGCGGCGTCGCGGTGCCAGGTGAAGCGGTAGTCCCAGTTGCGCACCCCGCCGATCTCTTCCGGCAGCGAGGCGGTCGGCGCGGCGAGCAACGCCCCGGTCTCGTCGAACGACAGCCCCCGCAGGACGGCCGCGCTGTGCCGCACCTCGGCGCTGCCCCGCCCGGTGTAGTCGATGCGGTCCGACCACTCCCGCCAGCTCCGGCAGGTCCGCTCCAGCAGCTCGGCCGGGTCGACCTCGTCGATGCGGCCGGGGCCGTAGCCGAGCAGCACGTCGATCGTCTGCCCCGCGCGCAGCACCGCCTCGGCGCGCAGTGTCGCGCCGTCGACCCGGAACGGCAACGCGGAACGCAGCCGCAGCCCCGCCTCGGCAGCCTCCCACTGGCCGTGGTCCCACCGCCAGTCCACCGGGCGGGAACCGTACCCGGGGCGCGGTGTCACCTCGGCCCGCACCCGCACCGACCCGGCACCCACGTGCAGGCGGCGCACCAGCAGCATCTCCGCGCGGAACGGCTGTGCCTCGTCGCCGGTCCGGACGGCGAGGAAGTCCTGACCGGTCGCGGTGCCACCGGCGGCCCGGTACGCGCTCTCCAGCACCAGGGTGCCGGGCAGGTACCGGCGGACCGGCGCGGCGTCAGCGGCGACGGAGACGGTGAACGCGCCACCGACGCGACGGTCCAGCAGCCGGGCGAAGACCGCGTCGCCCTCGAAGTGCGGCACACAGAACCAGTCGACAGCGCCGTCCGCGCCGATCAACGCCCCGGTGTGGGTGTCGGAGAGGAACGCGTACGAGTCGATCGGCGGCGTGCGCGCGAAGCCGAAGGCCGGCACGCGACTCCTTACCCGGCGGGTCGACGCGGAAACGCGACTACCGGTCATGCCGGTGGGTACACCGCCGCATGCGACAGTTCGTCAACTGGTCCGGCAGCCTCTCGTTCACACCGAGGAGTTCGCCGAGCCGGCCGACGAGGACGCGGTGCGGGAACTGGTCGCCAACGACCTCCTCCGGGCCGACCGACGTGCCCCGAGACGAGGCACGCCGGCTGGTCCGCGAGGCCGCCGCTGGCTGACCGGCGCCTCAGGTACGGCGGTGGTGCATGCCGAGGCGCAGCAGCACGAACCGCAGCACGGTGGCGGTCAGGTTCGCGGCCACCAGCACGGCCAGCTCCACCGGACGGGCCGGTACGGCGGAGACGGCGTGCAGTACGGCCAACGCGCCACTGGTCAACGCCAGACCGAGGGCGAAGGCCAACAATCCCTGCGCGTGGTGCCGACCGGCGTGCCGACGTCCGCTGATGCCGAACGTCAGCCGGCGGTTCGCGGCCGTGTTCGCCACCGCCGTCAGCAACAGCGCCAGCAGGTTCGCCGGCTGCGCGCCAAGCAGGCTCCGGGTGGCCACGAACAGCAGCAGGTACGCGAGCGTGCTCGCCAGCCCCACGGCCGCGAACCGGACCAGCTGCCGGGGCAGCCCGACCGGCATCTGACCCGGCAGAGCCGCTCCGGGCTGGGCACACGGCCCGGTCAGCGGCGCTCGACCGAGCTGCGCGCGCAGGTCGGCCAGTGGCAGCGCGCCGGTGAGCAGCGCCCGGCCCAGCCGACCCACGCCGCGCAGGTCGGCCAGCGCGGTGGCGACGATGTCGACTCGGCTGTCCGGGTCGTCCACCCAGTCGACCGGCACCTCGTGGATGCGCAGCCCGGCCCGCTGGGCCAGCACCAGCAGCTCGGTGTCGAAGAACCAGCCGGTGTCGCGCACCAACGGGAGCAGCTCCGCGGCCACGTCCGCGCGGATCGCCTTGAACCCGCACTGCGCGTCGGAGAACCGCGCCGCCAACGCGCCGCGCAGCAGCAGGTTGTAGGCCCGGGAGATCACCTCCCGCTTGGCACCGCGCACCACCCGGGAAGTCCGCGCCAGCCGGGTGCCGATCGCCAGGTCGGAGTGGCCGGAGATGAGGGGCGCGACCAGCGGCAACAGCGCCGCCAGATCGGTGGACAGGTCCACGTCCATGTATGCCAGCACGGGCGCGGACGACGCCGACCAGGCGGCGGAGAGTGCCCTCCCCCGCCCCTTGGCGTCCAGGTGCAGCACCTCGACGCCGGGCAGCTCACCGGCGAGGCCGTCGGCGACCTTCAGGGTGTCGTCGACGCTCGCGTTGTCGGCGATGGTGATCTGGAACGGGTACGGGAAGTGCTGGCTCAGGTGGGCGTGCAGCCGCCGTACGCACGGCCCGAGGTCGGCCTCCTCGTTGTAGACCGGGATCACCACGTCCAGCACCGCGGCGGTGGGTCGGGCGTGGACGGCAGCCCGTGGGTCACCCAGCGCGGTCACGACGCCTCCGTACCGGCGCCGAGGTCGTAGACGGTGACCCCGTCGACGGTCTGCGCCGTGAACGTCGCCGCGACCCAGGCGGCGATCTCCTGGGAGGCCGAGCTGCCGCCGTTGGCCCGGAAGCCACCACCACCGATGTAGTAGTGGATCTTTCCGTCGGCCACGTACTGTTGGAACTGCGCGAGGGTCGGTGACGGGTCGCTGCCGTTGAACCCGCCGATCGGCATCACCGGCTCGCCGGTGGCGAGCTGGTAGCCGGAGGCGTTGTTCGAGCCGATGGTCGCCGCCACCCAGGTGTAGTCGGCGCTGTCGTGCTCCAGCAGCTCGCGCAGCGCGGCGCTGGGCTCACGGGCGTCGAGCAGCCCGCCCATTCCCCCGCCGGCCGAACGCCCCTGGCCACCCGCGGGCCCGCCGTTGCGGCCACCGCCGGGGAAGCCCGGCCCCTGCCCGCCGTTCTGGCCGCCAGCGTCCCGGCCGCCACCGTCCCGGCCGCCAGCGGGGAGTTGACCCCCGCCGGGGAAGCCGCCCGGAAACTGGCCACCGCCGGGGAGTTGACCGCCGGCCGGCAGTTCCATGCCGCCGGGCGGTCGCCCGCCGGGGAAGCCGCCCCGGCCGAACCCGCCCGCCACGAACGGACCGGCGCTCGGGATGGAGCCGGCGTGCGGGGTCGCGGCGGTCTGCACCGCGTACGCCACCGGGCCCGCGAGGGCCGCCGCCGCGCCGAGGCCCAGCACCACCGGCACCAACCGGCGGGGCAGCCGGCTGGCCAGCAGGAGCAGCGCCGCGCCGACCAGGCCGGCGACGACCACGGTGGTCCGCAGCCACGGGTGCCAGTCCGGGCTGCGCCCGAGCAGCACCCATGCCCACCAGACGGTGACCGAGAGAGTGCCGGCGAGCGTCGCCGACGCGGCCAGCGGACGCCACCGCTGCCTACGCACGCCGCCAGCGGCACCTTCGGCGGACGTGGGCGACGGGTCGCCGGCCGCTGTCCCGGCGGTCGGAGCGGCAGCCGGAACCGCGGCCGGCGTTCCAGACCGGACACCCGCCGGCGTGGGCAGCAGTTGGTGCTGCCGCCAGAGCAGCGTCACGCCGATGCCGACCAGCGCGCCGATCGCCGGTGCGAGCGCCACGGTGTAGTAGGCGTGGAAGATCCCGGACATGAAGCTGAAGATCAAACCGGTGACCAGCAGCCAGCCGCCCCAGAGCAACAGCCCGGCCCGCGTACGGTCGGTGCGGGGCGCCCGCCCGGCCAGCACCAGGCCGACGACCAGCAGGACCAGCGCGGCCGGCAGCAGCCAGGAGACCTGACCGCCGACCTCACCGCCGAACATCCGCAGCACACCGGTCTGCCCGGAGAACGGGCCGCCGCCACCCGGCCGCGCGCCACCGCCGCCGACGCTGCCGACCTCCTCGCCGGTGATTCGGCCGAGGCCGTTGTAGCCGAGGGTCAGTTCCAGGATGCTGTTGCCCTGCGAACCGCCGACGTACGGGCGGGAACCTGCCGGAACCAGCTCGACCAGCGCCACCCACCAGCCGGCGGAGACCAGCACCGCCAGTCCGGCCAGCAGCAGCTGCCGGACCCGCCGCCACAGCGCGGTCGGCGCGGCCAGTAGGTAGATGCCGGCGAAGACCGGCACCACCAGGAACGCCTGCAACATCTTGGTGAGGAAGCCGAAGCCGACCAGGACACCGACCAGCACGATCCACCGGGTGCTGGCCGTCTCCACCGCGCGGACGGTGGCGTACGCCCCGGCGACCAGCAGCAGGACCAGCAGCGCGTCGGGGTTGTTGAACCGGAACATCAGCGTCGCCACCGGGGTGACCGCGAGGACCGCGCCGGCGATCAGACCGGCGGCCGGCCCGTACCAGCGCTTCACCGTCGCGTGGAGCACGCCGACCGAGGCCACCCCGCACAGCGCCTGCGGCACGAGCATCGCCCAGCTGTTCAGCCCGAAGACGCGGACGGACAGGGCCATCAGCCACAGCGAGGCGGGTGTCTTGTCGACGGTGATGGAGTTGGCGGCGTCGGACGAGCCGTAGAGGAACGCCTTCCCGCTCACCGAGCCGGCCTGCACGGCCGCCGCGTAGAACGAGTTCGCCCAGCCGGACGCGCCCAGACCCCACAGGTAGAGCAGGCCGGTGGCGAGCAGCAGCATCGCCAGCGTGGGCCGGGCCCAGGCCGGCGAGCGGCGCGTCCGCGGAGAGTGCTCGTCGGGGCGTGCGGCCGTCGGCGGCTCGGCGGCGGATGCCGTCAGCAGGATCTCTGTCTTGTCCATTGGGCCAGCCTCGACGGCTCAGCTGGCGCGACGCCGTGTGCCGACTATGCGTCAGCTGTGGGATTCGGCAACCGGACGGTGAACACGGTCCGACCCGGACGGCTGTGCACCTCGACAGTGCCGTGGTGGGCCTCCACCACCGCCGCGACGATCGCCAGGCCGAGGCCGGTGCTGCCCTGCGCGCGGGACCGGGAGCTGTCGCCCCGGGCGAAGCGTTCGAAGATCTCCGGTTGCAGCTGCACCGGCACCCCGGGCCCGTCGTCGGCGACGGTGAGCACGGCGCTGGTGCCGTCGACGGCCAACGTGGTGGTGACGGTGCTGCCCGGCGGGGTGTGCACCCGGGCGTTGGTGAGCAGGTTCGCCACCACCTGGTGCAGCCGGGCGGCGTCGCCAGGCACCCGGATCGCCACCTCGGGCAGGTCGAGCTGCCAGCGGTGGTCGGGGCCGGCGACGTGCGCGTCGCTGACCGCGTCCACCACCAGGGCGGTCAGGTCGACCGGTTCGACAGCGAGGGGACGGCCGGTGTCGAGGCGGGCCAGCAGCAGCAGGTCGTCGACGAGGCTGGTCATCCGGGTGCTTTCCGACTCGACCCGGCGCAACGCGTGCGCCACGTCGACGGGCACCTCGTCGCGGCCGCGCCGGGCCACCTCGGCGTAGCCACGGATCGCCGCGAGCGGCGTGCGCAGTTCGTGGCTGGCGTCGGCGACGAACTGGCGTACCCGGGTCTCGCTGGCCTGCCGGGCGGCGAGCGCGTCGGCGACGTGGCCCAGCATCCGGTTCAGCGCCGCGCCGACCTGACCAACCTCGGTGCGCGGGTCGGTGTCGGCGGCCGGCACCCGGACGGCGAGCGCCACCTCCCCACGGTCCAGGGGCAGCTCGGTGACGCGGGTGGCGGTGGCGGCCACCCGGTGCAGCGGTCGCAGGGTGGCCCGCACGATCAGCGCCCCGGCGGCACCGGCGATGACCAGCCCGATCGCGGCCACCCCGAGCTGCGCCGCGATCATCCCCCAGACGATCTCCTGGACGCCGGAGAGGGGGATCGCGACGACGCGTACCCGACCGTCCCAGTACTGCCGGGCCACGGCCCGGTAGTCGCCGCGGTCACCGAGGTCGACGGTGCGCGGTGCGGTGTCGACCGGCACGTCCGCCAGCGCGGCAACCTCCCCCACCGGCACGGACCGTGGGTCGGGGAACGCGTTGGAGCCGGACTTGGTCAGGGTCCGGGCGCTGGTCACCCGGCCGTCGGTGATCTCGGCGACCACGGTGCCGGACGGCAACCCGGGTGGGATGCCCGGTCCGTTGCCGGGGAAGGCCGGCCGGCCCGGCCGGTCCCCGCGCATGGCCGTCGCGGGGGCCAGCTGGGCGTCCAGCCGGTCGATCAGGAAGTGCCGCAGCGCCACAGTGGTCAGGCCACCGATGGCGACGCTGACCAACGCCAGCAACGCGAGCAGGGCGAACACCAGTCGGGTACGCAGGGAGCACCCGGCCAGCCAGCCGCGGACGGCGCGCAGCGGACGGCGGTGGCTACTCGGCGGGTTTGAGGACATAGCCCGCGCCGCGCAGGGTGTGGATCATCGGCGGCCGACCGGCGTCGATCTTCTTCCGCAGGTACGAGATGTACAGCTCCACCACGTTGGCCTGGCCACCGAAGTCGTAGTTCCACACCCGGTCCAGGATCTGCGCCTTGCTGAGCACCCGGCGCGGGTTGCGCATCAGGTAGCGCAGCAGCTCGAACTCGGTGGCGGTGAGGGTGACGAGCTGGCCGCCCCGGCGGACCTCGTGGCTGTCCTCGTCGAGGCTGAGGTCGCCGACGGTCAGCACCGCCTCCTCCCGGGCGACGACCGCGAGCCCGGAGCGGCGCAGCAACGCGCGCAACCGGGCGATCACCTCCTCCAGGCTGAACGGTTTGGTGACGTAGTCGTCGCCGCCGACGGTCAACCCGGCGATGCGTTCCTCGACCGCGTCGCGGGCGGTCAGGAAGAGCACCGGCACGGTGGGGGCGTCCTCGCGCAGCCGGCGCAGCACCTGGAAGCCGTCCAGGTCGGGCAGCATCACGTCGAGCACCACCGCGTCCGGTTGGAACTGTCGGGCGGTGCTCAACGCCGCCGTGCCGCTGCCGGCGGTGCGCACCTGCCACCCCTCGTAGCGCAGGGCCATCGACAGCAGGTCGGTGAGCGTGGGTTCGTCGTCGACCACCAACACCCGGACGGGTTCGCCGTCGGGGCGACGCAGCTCGATCCGGCTCGGCGCGGCCTGCCCGTTCATGACCATGCCCCCATCGTGGCCACGATGCCTGTGCCGCGCCCCTGCGGACGCTGTGTGCCAGCTGTACGGCCGGGCCGCCGCGCCGCCACCGGTCAGCCCCGCCTCGTGGTCACTCGGACACCCCGTACGCGTCGGTGCGCACGAAACGCATGCTCCAGCCGCCCGCCTCGTCGGGCCGGTCACGTTCGTAGAGATGGTCGGGGCCGGGCTGCACCGGGCCCGTACCGTCCGGGTGCCGCATGATCCAGCGCTGGGGTGGGGCGCCGTCCGACCCCGCCGGTAGCAGCCGGACCAGGCCGTCCGCGGGCCCGCCGACGAAGCGTACGGTGACCTCGCCCATCGCGGTGTCCCCTCAGGTGACCGTGCCGGCACAATCGGTGACACCGGCTCTGGCTCGCAAGCTACCGCACCCCGCCGCCGGGGCGCAGCGAGTGCGCGGGGCCGTCCGGCCTCGGTTTGCCCAGTTCGGAGTACGGGTACCGCGATCGAGCACCCGGCCGTCGGCGGGGCGAGGGCGAGGAGTGGTCGATGCGGACGCTGGACGGGCGGTACCGGCTCGAACAGCGCATCGGCGTGGGCGGGATGTCCGAGGTGTGGCGGGCGTACGACCAGGTGCTCGACCGGCCGGTCGCGGTGAAGCTCATCTCGCCCGGTCGCGACGACCAGGACGGCCCGGTGGACCGGATCCGCGCGGAGGCCCGGTCGGCGGCCCGCCTGGAGCACCCGAACGTGGCGAGCGTGCACGACTTCGGCACCTCCTCGACGTGGCCCGGCCGGCCGGTGTCCTACATCGTGATGGAGC
The DNA here is from genome assembly GCF_029809455.1 of Micromonospora sp. DH14. Taxonomy (NCBI): domain Bacteria; kingdom Bacillati; phylum Actinomycetota; class Actinomycetes; order Micromonosporales; family Micromonosporaceae; genus Micromonospora; species Micromonospora sp. DH14. Next base: position 245,079 of record NZ_JARVKT010000005.1, read on the forward strand.
TGGCCGAGGGTGAGACGCTCGCGATGCACCTGCGCTCCGGGCCACTGGACTGGCGGATCGCGGTGCGGGTCTGCGCGGAGGTCGCCGCCGCGCTGGCCGCCGCGCACGCCGAGGGCATCGTGCACCGGGACGTCAAGCCCGCCAACGTCATGCTCACCCCGGCCGGGGTGAAGGTGCTCGACTTCGGCATCGCCATCGCCGCCGGCGCGCTGGACCCGATGCCGTCCGGGATGGTGCTCGGCACCCCGGCGTACCTGGCACCCGAACAACTGGAGAAGACGCCGGCCACCCCGGCCGCCGACATGTACGCCCTCGGCGTGCTGCTCTACTACAGCCTCACCGCTCGCCTGCCGTACCGCGCGGAGACCGCCAGCGAACTGCTCCTCGCCCGCCGCTGTCAGCCGCCGGAGCCGCTGCCCGACATCGCCGGGCTCCCGGCGGAGGTCGCCGAGCTGTGCCACTCCTGCCTCGCCGACGACCCCGAGCAGCGTCCGAGCAGCCTGGTCGCGGCGCTGCTGCTGGCCGAGGCGGTGGACGCCCGGGTGTACGTGCCGTTGACGATCCCGACGGCCCGTCGGCAGGCCCCGACGTCGCCGTGGACCGAACGGGCCGCCGCGGAGGCCACCGAGGCGGTGGCGCTGGTGGACGAGCCCTCGCGGCGCTGACCGTACGACGCACGGCGTTTCGCCGGGCGACGGCGGGGTAGCCGGCCTGGTGAGCGACGGGAGAAACGCGATGCCGGATCAGAGTTCCTGGCTGCGTGAGGCCACAGCGACCGCCGAGGGCGGTCACGTACGCACCGACGATGGCGGGCTCTCCACCGCGCTGGCCTCACCGCTGGCGCCGCACTGCACCGGGCTGACCCCGGAACAGTTACTGGCCGCGGCCTTCGCCTCCTGCCTGCACCACGCGGCGGTGGAGGTGGCCGGGGAGATCACCGACGAGGCGCACACCGTGCAGGTCCGGGCGGAGGCGAAGCTGGGACGCGACAACGACGGCCGGTACCGGGCCGACGTGCACGCGGAGATCTCCTCGGCCGGCCTGAGCCGAGATCAACTGGCCGACCTGGTCGAGTACGCCGACCGGCTCTGGCCGTTCTCCAGCGGCGACGCCAGCCGACACCGGCTGACCGTCACCCCGGCCGAGAACGGCCGACACTGACCCGCCGGGCGGCCCCGACCCGAGGTCGCGTCGGGTCTCGCATGATCGACTCGGGTTGCTGAAAGTCGCGGTGTCCGGGTGGCGGGGTTACCCCGACTTCATGAAAGCCGAGTGGATCATGTCGGTCTGCCTCGTTCGGCCCCGCCGCCAACGAGGCACCACACCCCCAAGATCGTGCCCGATCCAGGAAACAGGCCCCTCGCCAGGCCGGGGAGGCCACTACCACAAGGATCGAGCACGATCATCGCGAGCGGCGAGACCGCCCGCCGGAGGATCGGCCGAGGAGGCGGTGGGCCTTCCGGTGGCCTCGCATCGGGCGTTCGGTGGAACCTGGAGCGCGGCCGGACGTCGGACCGACGGCACCTCGCCGCGAGCGCATTCACCCGGCAAATCGGGAATAACCGACTAGAGGCATCCGCGAGGTTGATCAGCTTGGCTGGGGTTTTGCCCACTTAAGTCGGCAAGATCAGGGCAAATTGTGGCGCATGCCACCGTACCGGCCGATGGCATCGGGCATTCAGCTCTTTAGCCTCGGCAGGTGCATCCCGACGACCCCTCCGCCCAGAAGCTGACCGACGCGCGCCCGACCACCCCATCGGACGACGCCGCATCAACCGAACGGACGATCGGCCGTCACCGCGCCGCCGAACCGCGACGACGGGCCCTGCTGGGCTCGACCCCGGTGCGGGTGGCGCTGGCCACCGGTGTCACCTGCTGCCTCAGCCTCGTCGCGGTCGCCACCGCCCAGGGCAACGACGACACCCCCCGTACGGTCGAGCCGCTCGCCGAGGCGGTGGCCGAGCGCGCCGCCATCGCCGACGAACGCGCCTCCCGGTCCCTGGACCGCGACCTCGCCCCGGCCCGGGTCCTGCCCAGCCCGACGGCGAAGCCCACACCCAGCCCCACCGCCGTGCGCAAGACACCCAAGAAGCCGGTCAAGCCCCGCCGACCCCGGCCCGTCGCCGGCCTCGACCAGGCCCAGATGGACAACGCGAAAATCATCGTGGACGTCGGCCTGGAGATGAAGATGCCGCGCCGCGCCCTGGTGGTGGCGTTGGCGACCGCCATGCAGGAGAGCAACCTCTACAACCTGGCCAGCGACGTCCTGCCCGAGTCGGCGCAGTACCCGAACCAGGGCAGCGGCTCCGACCACGACTCGGTCGGGCTGTTCCAGCAGCGGCCCAGCAGCGGCTGGGGCACGGTGGCCCAACTGATGCGCCCGTCGTACGCCGCGCGAGCCTTCTACAGCGCGCTCAACGAGATCCCCGGCTGGCAGGACATGAGCGTCACCTCCGCCGCCCAGGCCGTCCAGATCTCCGCCTACCCCGACGCGTACGCCCAGCACGAGGACCGGGCGACCACCGTCGCGGCGGCGCTCACCGCCTGAGCCGGGCGACCAGCCCCGCGGCCACGCGTCTCAGCGACGGCCCGGCGGCTGCGCGCCCGGGTCCGGCCCACCGGCCCCGACGCGACTGCCCGGCACACCGGCGGCGGCGGTCGGGGTGTCCGCGGGCACCTGGTCGACAGTCACCTGGCTGAGGATCTCCTCCACCCGCGCCTCGCGCCGTCGACGGGCGTCCAACGCCGCCTCGACGTCACGTCGGGCCTGCACGGCCTCCGCGTACGCCTGCTCGCGCACCCGCCGTGCCTCCTCGCGGGCCTCGTCCAGCTCGACGCGGGCCTGGGCCAGGATCTCGGCGGCCTCGCGCCGCACCGCGTCCCCGGCGTGCCGGGTGACGGCGGCGTCGCCCAGGTCCAGCCGTTGCAGCAGCCCGCTGAGCCAGGCCGCCTCCTGACGGATCTCGTCCCACTCCCGGGCCGCCCCGGCCGCGCTCTCGGCCCGCGCCGCGAGCCGGGACAGCCGGATCCCCAGCTCGTCCAGGCAGTAATCCACCTGCCGCTGGTCGTAACCGATGTCAACGACGGAGAACCTCATACTGTCGCCCCCAGGCAGCCGCTGTTACTTCCCCACCTGGATCCTCGGCCGGGACCGCTCGCGCCGAGGAGGTTCGGGGAAAATGTTCAGCATCCGCTCAGGTGGCGGCGGCGTCAGGTGCGCTTGGGCAGCACCACGACCCGGCCGAAGAACTCGTCGATGCGGCGGACCACGTCGTTGAAGTCGTCCAGGTCGATCGGCTTGGTGACGTACGCGTTGGCCTGCAACGTGTAGCTGCCGACGATGTCGGTGTCGGCGTTGGAAGTGGTCAGCACGACGATCGGGATGGTCCGCAGATCCTCGTCCTGCTTGACCGCACCGAGCACCTGCCGACCGTCCATCCGCGGCATGTTCAGATCCAGCAGGATCACGTCCGGTCGGTGGGCCTGCTGGTGCCGGCCCTCGGCGCGGAGAAACTCCATCGCCTCCTCGCCGTCACTGACCACATCGATGATCTTATCGACGTCGGAGTCCGCCAGCGCCTCCTCGATCATCAGCACGTCACCCGGGTCGTCGTCGACCACCAGGATGCGTACCGGCTGCGGGCTGTCTACGCCCATCACTACCTGCCTCAGAGTCGGCGGGGACGGGACCCTGACGGTCACCGCGCTGGCGGGAAAATGCTGGCGGGGAAATCTAGCCCATCAGGACGCACTGCGGGACGCGGGGTCGACCGACTCCGGTTCGTAGCGCAACACGTCGGCGAGTCCGGTCACCCGCAGCACCCGCTCGACCCGCCCGTGGGCGCCGGTGAGCCGGAGCCACCCGCCGTCGGCGGCCGCCCGGTTGTCACCCCGGACGAACACGGCCATGCCGGTGGAGTCGCAGAACGTGAGGTCGGTCAGGTCGAGCAGCACCCGGGTCTCGCCCGCCGCGGCGAGCCGGTCGATCATGGCGGACAGCTCGGGGGCGGTGCTCAGGTCCAGCTCGCCGGCGAGCCGCAGGCAGGCGCCACCACCGTCGCGCTCGACGTAGTTGACGCTGAACGTCACCGTTCTCCCCCTCGCTCCACCCATGGGTGGGACGTTTGCAGTCCGGCAAGTATACGCAGAGCTGACCGCGCCACCGCCGAGCGCGGTGATCGACAAGAAGCCACCAGCGGGTCGGTCAGCGGGGCATACCAGGCAGCGCCGCCGATCCCAGCGCCAGCGCCCGCGCCGCCCGCGGGAAGTCCCGCAACGCGACCCCGTAGTGCTCCAGGGGCAGGGCGATCGCCCCGACCGGCACCCCACGACTGAGCAGGATCCCCGCCAGCCACTGCACGAACTCGGTGAACAGCGAGGCGTCGTCGACGTAGACCGCGGCGGCCAGGAAATCAACGATGTGGCCCAGGTCGCTCACTGTCGCGTCGAGCTGCGCGGCGGTGTACTCCCGGGTCGCCGGCACCCGCTCCCGCAGCTCCGCCAACGCGCTGTCGATCAACTCACCCCGACGGCGCAGGAGGCTGGGGTACTCGTCGTCGGCCAGGTGGGCCAGCCGGGCCGGCGGCGCGCCGCGCAGCGCCCGCTCGTCGGCGATCAACTCGGCCGCCGAGGGCGCGTCCGGCGCCCACGCCACCCCGAGCCGTCGCGCCCACCGGCCGTCAGCGCCGAACCCGCGCCCGCCGACCACCACCGGCACGTCCGAACGGCGGCACGCCTCGATCATCCGGTGGGCGTACGGCAGGCGCATCGGCAGCGCGCACGCCAACGCGACCGCGTGCGCGTCGTAGCGGTGCAGATACGACACCAGGTGCGCGGCGGGCACGCTGGCCCCCAGGAAGGTCACCTGCCACCCGCGTAACCGCAGCACCTCGGCCACCAGCCGGGGCGGCAGCGCGTGCCACTCGCCGTCCATGCAGGCGACCACCACCCGACCGCCGGTCGGCCGTGGCTTCACGTGCGCGGACACCGCCGCCACCACCTGTTCGCTGATGTGGGTGGCCGCGTGTTCCTGGGCGACGCTCCACTCGTTGCGCGCCCACCGCTCGCCCACCTCGGCCTGGGCGGGAGCGACCAGGTCGAGCAGGACCCGTTCCGCCGCGACGCCGGCGTCGAGCAGGCCGATCGCCAGGTCGGTGGCGGCGTACTCGTCAGCGTCGGCGAGGTGGTCCAGGTAGCCGGAGTACGCCTCACCGAGGTCAGGAACGGCCATGGCGGCGGTCACGCGTCGATCTCCTCTGTCCGGTCGATGCCGGCGGGCACCGAGTGCAGGTGCCGCCCTCCGCGCCCGCCCGGGCCGGCCGCCCGCAACGCCAGCACGGCGATGTCGTCGTGGTCGCCCTGGGCCAGCCAGTCGCAGGTGACCTGCTCGACCCGTTCGGCCAGGGCCGGCGCGGGCATCCGCTGGCAACCGGTCAGCGCGGTGACCAACCGCTCGGGGCCGAACTGCTCGTCGCCGCGCCGGCCGCCTTGGGCCTCGGTCACGCCGTCGCTGTAGAGCAGGCAGGTCTCGCCCGGCGCCAGCCGCACCGTCACCTCCCCGACGCGGGGGTCGGGCACCACCCCGATCAGCATGCCGCGCAGCGGCACCACCTCCACCTCGCCGGAGGCGCGCAGCACCAGCGGCGGCAGGTGCCCACCGCCGGCCAGGCTGAGGGTGAGGCCACCGTCGCGCTCCGGGCGGGCGACGCCGAGCACCATCGTGGCGAAACGGCCCTGGCCGTGCGCCTGGGTGGTTTCCAGCAACGCGTCGTTGAGCAGCCGCAGCAACCGCGCGGGGTTGGACTCCAACCGGTGCAGCGCCTGCAGGCACTGGCGCAGTTGGCCGGTGAAGACGGCGGCCTCGACGCCCTTGCCCGACACGTCGCCCAGGAAGAACACCGAGCCACCGTCGGTGAGCCGGTGCGAACCGTAGAAGTCGCCGCCGATGCGCAGCCCTGCCTGCGCCGGCCGGTACGCGGTGCCCCACTGCACACCGACGGCCTCGACCGGCTCGACCGGCAACAGGCTGGCCTGCAGGGTGTCGGCCACCTCCGCCTGGTCGCGGTAGAGCAACGCGGTGGTCAACGCCGCACCGGCCCGGGCCGCGAACGCGCGGACCAGCTCCACGTCGTCCTCGTCGTACCAGCGGGTGGCGCGGCGGGCGACCAGCAGCACACCGACGGGCGCGTCACGGCCCGGCAGCGGGACGACCCGGGCGACGGTCTCGGTGTCGGCGAGCCCCGGCAGCCACCCGGCATCGACCGCCTGCTCGACCAGCCAGTCCACCGCGTGCGGCTCGGCCCCGGTCAGCCCGTCGGCGATGGCTGTCGGCAGCTCGCCGCCGACCAGCACGCCGCTGTCCACCGCCGGCGCTTCGTCGTCGGTGCGCGAGGCCCGCCACCAGCGGGCGCGCCCGGCGCGCGGGGCCAGCACCAGCACCGCCACCTCGGCCAGGGTCGGCAGGGCGAGTCGGACGACGGCGGCGGCGGCCCGGTCCGGGTGCAGCGGGTTGCCGAGCTTGTCGCCGACCACGGCCAGGAACGCCGAGCGGGCCCGCTCGGCGAGCAGCGCGTCGGCGCGGCTGACGCTGTCGGTGACGTCCTCGACGTACCAGCAGCAACGGGCACCGGAGAGCGGCACCCGGCGCACGGTGAGCCGACGCCCACGATGGGTGAAGCCGCCGTGGGCGTCCTCGCTCAGGCCGGGCACACCGGCGGAGCTGAGCGGCTCGCCGGACGTCACCTCGGGCAGCAGCCGCTCGGCCACCGGGCTGACGTGGCGCACCACGCCATCGGCGTCGCAGACCACCAGGCCCTCACGGAAATGCTCGACGACCTCGAACCAGTCGGGCGGGGCCTGACCCCGGTCGGGGGCCAGTGGCGGCATGGCCGTCGTGGTACGGCGAACGTCGGCGGACCACGCCGAGGGTCGTGTCGTGCTCGGCGTGGAGAGCCGTCCGTCGCCCGGGTCACAGTCCCTGACGTCGGAAGCAGTCACCAGCTGAGCCTCACTCCTTGTCGTTTAGCGAACCCGTGTTGTCGTTCACCGAACCCGTGCCGGAACGGGCGTCCACTGTCAAAAGCCTCCAGCCCACCCTACGCCCGAACCCGGACAGCGGCATCCCACGGCAGGTGGCGGGCATCGCCACGGCGGTGGACGCCACACCAGGGACACGGGTTCGCTGTCACCGCCCCGCTTTGCGTTTTGTCGGCTGGCAAGGAGAATGGTGGGATGCCCGATCAGCTGTTGACCATCGAGACAACCCGGCTCGCCGCCGGGCACGTCCGACTCCGGCTGACCGGCGAGCTCGACTACGACACCGCGCCCGAGCTGATCGCCGCGGCGGCCGAGCTGCGCAGCGGCGTCCCGGTGCTGGTCGACCTGACCGGGGTGACCCTCTGCGACTCCTCCGGGCTCAGCGCGTTGCTGGTGGTGCACCGTGCCGCCGGGGCGATCCAGTTGACCGGGGTCAGTCCCCAGTTGCAGCGGATGCTCGACCGCACCGGCCTGAGTGAGTTGCTGGCCGTGGCGTACTCCGACGACGTGCGCGCCATCGGCTGATCCGCCGGCCATCCCCGGATCCGTTCGGGGATGGCCCCCGACCCTGGGACCTGGGGTCGGGGGCCGGAGGAATGTCTAGGGCGCCGTCATCGGCTGGAGCCGGGGGCCGTCGGCACGCAGTTCGCCGACCGGGGTCTCATCGACGTCCTCGGGCTCCCCCGAATCGGGCGTCTGGTACAGGTAGCGGACGAACTGCCCACCCGCCTCGTTGTCGTCCGCGCCGGGCCACTGGCCGATGCAGTCCATGCCGATCACCTCGCGGCCGGTCCCGTCGGCCTCCTCCAGCAGCGCCCACAGGCTCACCGGGTAACACCTGGTGACCTCGGGTGTGAGCTGCCAGCGGGCGTACCAGCCGGGTCGGGCGGGAACGATCTCGACGACTTCCTTCATGACGACCTTCCTTCCGTGTACCTCGGAAGAACTCCGGTCCTGACCCGATCGTGCGGGCCGTGCGGGTGAGCACCCCTCACCCCGCCCGGATGAAGCGTGGCGCAGGCCGGTCCGACCCGGCCGGCGGCCTCCGTTTCGTCCTCTCCGACGGCGGGAAGGCGACTGGCGCAGCCACGATCCCCAGCGGAAAGGGGTGCACCATGCGCAAGCAGATGGAGGGCGACAACCAGCGCCGTCGGGCCCTGGCCCGGCAGGCCCGGGAGCAGAGTCGCCAGCCCAGCGAGATCGGCGCCAGCCTGAGCGCCTCCAAGCAGCTCACCAGTCTTGAGGCGGGAAAGCGGGCCGGCCCACCAGCGGCCGGACCGCACAAACCGGACAGCACGCGCGGCGGTCCGGCACCGCCGCCGGTCGGTAGCGCCGACAATCCGCGACCCCAGCCGTCCTCGCCGGGCGGCGCGGCGGGTGTGCGCAGCATGGGCTACCACGACCTGGTCGACGAGGTGCGGCGTCGCGCCGGGGTCGACTTCAAGACGGCGAAGGTGGGCACCGAGGCGACAGTGCTGGTCCTCGCGTTCGCCCTGGAGGCCGCCGAGCGGCAACGGCTGCTCGCCGCGGTGCCGGCGTCGCTGCACGACGTGCTGCCGGTCGACGGCATCGAGCGGCACCAGGACCTGCCCGGCTTCCTGGCGGAGGTGGGCCGGATCAGCGGCAACACCCCGGAGCAGGCCCGCTACCAGGCGGAGGCGACGATCGCCGCGCTCGCCGAGCAGGACGGCGACCTGGTCGAGTCGTTGCACGTACCCGACGGGTTGCGCGACCTGCTGAACCCGCCGGCGGCGGGCGGTGGCCTGGTGGGCGCCTCCACCACCACACCCACCCTGGACGACGACGAGATCAGCGCGGCGTTGGACGACCTGCCCTACTGGAGCGGCGACAGCCAGGGCCTGCACCGGGTGGTCGCGCTGCCGCCGGACAACCTGGACCGGGTGCTCGCCCGGCTCGACCGGCTGCGCCGGGACAACGGCCGCGGCCCGAGCATCGGACGGCCGGGAGACACCGCAGCCGTTCTGACGGTACGGACCAACCAGGCCAACGGGGTGACCGCGCTCGACGTGGACCTCGCCCGCCAGATCGATGACGCGATCGACGAGGTGGGGGCCGGGATGGCCGGCGGCTGACCGGTCACCGCGACATCGGCGGGCCGGCGGGTTCGGGGGCGACCCCGCCCGTCGGCCCGTCCGTCGTGCCGGGCCACCGGTCGGGTGGGCCGTGGGCTCGGCTAGCGTGCCGGACATGAACCGCGCCGCCGACCGGCTGGAACTGGTCGCCGACCCGGTCCGCCGGACCGGGCGGACACTGCTGTCCGCCGGGGTCGAGCAGTCGTACGTGGATGTCGAGGACCCCCGCCACCTCCATTTCGAGTACGTCCGGCGGATCGCCTCGGCGGTGGACGTGGCGGCCCCAGCCGGTGCGCCGCTGAGCGTCCTGCACCTGGGCGGCGGGGCGTTGACGCTGCCCCGCTGGCTGGCCGCCACCCGGCCCGGCTCCCCGCAACGGGTCGTCGAGCGGGACGCGGCGGTGGTCGAGCTGGTGGCCCGGGAGTTGCCGCCGCTGCCGCCGCAGGTGCGGGTGGAGGTCGCCGACGCGCGGGACGCCCTGACCGCCACCCCGGCCGGCCGCTACGACCTGGTGATCGCCGACATCTACCGGGCGGCCCGGATGCCCCGGCACGTCCGCACCGTCGAGTTCGCCGCCGAGGTGGCCCGCGTCCTGCACCCCGACGGGTTGTACCTGGTCAACGTCACGGACCTGCCGCCACTTGTCGGCACCAGGGTGCAGGTGGCCACATTGCGCGCGGTCTTCGCCGACGTGTGCGTGGTCGGCGACCGGCGGATGCTGCGCGGCCGCCGGTACGGCAACCTCGTGCTGGCCGCGACCTCCCGCCGCGGCGGGCTGCCGGTGGCCCGGCTGGCGGTGGCCGCCCTGCGTGACCCGGTGCCCGGGGGCCTGTTGCACGCCGCCACGCTCGACACGTTCGTCGCCGGGGCCCACCCCGTCACCGACGCGGACGGCACCTCCGGGCGCTGATCGCCCGTTGCGCCCGCCGTGCCGGGTTTCCGACGGTCTGCGCGGGGAAGGCGCGCCGGATGAGCGACACCGACGACCGGGGCACCGCGCGGCGCACCCTGGTCGTGATCGGTCTGGTGCTGGCGACCGCCCTCGCGCTGGGTTTCGTGTACGCGACCCGCCGGGTGCTGGTCTGGGCGGTGCTCGCCGCGTTCTTCGCGGTCGCGCTCAAACCCCTCGTCGACCGGTTGCAACGTCGCCTGGTCCGCCGTCGGGCGCTGGCCACGCTGCTGGTGTTCCTCGCCGCGTTCGTGCTGCTGGCGATCCTGGCCGCGCTCATCCTGGTGCCGCTGTTCGGGGAGTTGAGCCGCTTCGCCGACCGGGCTCCCGAGCTGGTGCGCGACGCCCGCGCCGGACGGGGCCCGGTGGGGCAGCTGCTGGAGCGAACCGGGGCGCGGCGCTACCTCAGCGAACACTCCGAGCAGCTGCGCGGCTTCGGCGGGCAACTGCGCCAACCCGCGGTCGGCGTGCTGCGCGGCGTCGTCGAGTCGATCGCCGGGCTGGTTACTGTCATCGTGCTCGCGTACCTCATGGTGTTGGAGGCGCCGCGGATCATCCGCGGTCTGCTCGCGCTGGCCGGGGACGGTCAGGGCGAGCGGCTGCGTCGGGTGGGCCGGGAGGTGTCGCGCACCGTCACCGGCTACCTCACCGGGAACCTGCTGATCAGCGTGATCTGCGGGGCGCTGACCTACGCGGTGCTGGCCCTCACCGGGGTGCCCTTCGCGGCCGTGATCGCCCTGCTGGTGGCGGTCGCCGACCTGATACCGCTGGTCGGGGCGACGCTCGGCGCGGTGATCGCGGTCGGTGCCGGCTTCCTGCACTCCCCCACCGCCGCCGTGGTGGTGCTGGTCTTCTTCGTGGTCTACCAGCAGGTGGAGAACCACCTGCTCCAGCCACTCATCCTGTCCCGCGCGGTCCGGCTGAACCCGTTGACCGTGCTGGTCAGCCTGCTGCTCGCGGCGGAGCTGGCCGGTCTGCTCGGCGCGCTGCTGGCCATCCCCGCCGCCGGCATCGTCCAGACCCTGCTGCGCGAGTACGGCCCGCGCCGGCTCCGGCCCGCCCCACCGGCCTCACGGCCGGGACGACCGGCCGGCTCCACCGACTGACGCTCTCCTCCCCGCGACCGGCCGGGTGCCGGCTCAGCGGATCCGGGTCGCGACCTCCGGGGTGGTGCTCTCCAACGGCACCGCGTTCGCCGGCACCAACCCCAACTGGACGGCCGACCGGGTCAACGCGGCGTCCAACGCCCAGTCGGCACTGACCCGCGTGCGGTTTCCCGGCATCGCCATCAGGTGGTACGCCCGGGTGACCGCCTTGGCCGGCAACCCGGCCAGGTTGACCTGCAACGGGTTCGCCGCCGCGTCCTTGCCACCGAGGTCGACGACCCAGCCCAGGTCGTGGTGCTTGTACGGCTTGCGCCGGCCGAACCCGTACGACGCGGCGATGTTGTACGCCGCGCGCTTGCCCTGCCGCTGCGCGTGCTGGGCCGTCATGCCGCAGACCTTCCCCGGGTTGACCAGGTCCGGCACGGCGGCGGCGTCGCCGCACGCGTACACCTCCGGGTAGCCGGGAACGTTGAGGAACTCGTCGGTCACCAGTCGACCCCGGTCGGTTCGCAGGCCCAACTCGTTGACGAACGGGTCGGGTCGCACCCCCACACACCACACCAGGGTGCAGGTCGGCACGTACTCCCCGTCGGTGAGCTTCACCCCGTCGCAGGTCGCCTCGGCCACCGAGGTGCCCATCCGCACGTCCACCCCACGCCGGTTGAGCACCTTGTGCGAGGTGTCCGACATCCGCTTGTCCAACTCCGGCAGCACCCGCGACGCCACGTCGAGCAGCATCCAGCGGGGGCGGACGGTGAGCCGCGGCCGTTGGGCGTGCAGCGCGTCGGTGAACAGCTGCCCGTGCGCGGCGACCTCGGTGCCGGTGTAGCCCGCCCCGACCACCACGAAGGTGGCCCGGGCCTGCTGCTCCGCCGGGTCCTCGGCCTGCTCGGCCAGCTCGAGCTGGCGGACGATGTGATCGTGCAGGTAGACGGCCTCGGGCAGGCCACGGAAGCCGTGCGCGTACTCGGTCACCCCGGGGATGGGCAGCAGCTTGTTGACGCTGCCCACGGCGAGCACCAGCCGGTCGTACGCCAGCCGGTTCTTCTCCCCCTCGGCCTGCGTGAAGCCGACCCAGCGGTTCTGCAGGTCGACGTGGTCCGCCTCGCCGACCACCACCCGTACGCCCTTGAGCGTCCCGGTCAGCGGCACGGCGATCCGCTTGGGTTCGACCACCCCGGCCGCCACCTCGGGCAGCAGCGGCAGGTACAGGAAATAGTCGGTGGAGTTCAGCACCACGATCTCGGCCCGGTCCCGGGCGATCCGGCTCAACGTCTTCGCCGCGTGGTAACCGGCGAACCCGGCCCCCACGATCACCACACGAGGTTTCGTCATTGCGGGCCGTTTCCCGTCGCAGCCCGCAACAAACGTCCGACGGCAGGCCGCGCTCAGCTCGGCTGCAGCCGGACGTGGCCGCTGCGGCCGATCGCCTCCACCTCCCACTGGTGGCCGAACGCTCGGACCCGCTCGGCGGCGATCCGGCCCAGCTCCTGCGGGACGTCCGGATCGAGGACCAGCCGGCCGTTGGCCGGGTTGACGCCGAGCATGGCGCGGATCAGGGCCAGCGGCGTGCCGGCCGCCCACGCCTGCGGGCTGCACGCGGTCGGGAACGGCACGGCGAACAGCAGCCGCTTGCGATCGAAGCCGCTGAGAGCCTCCGGCAGCCGGTAACCAAACTGTTCGGCCGCCTCGATCATCGCCAGACTGATCCGGTTCGACTCGGCCCGGTAGCCGTACCGGGCCAGACCGAGCGCGGCGATCGAGTTGTCGTGCGGCCAGACCGTGCCCAGGTGGTATCCGAGGGCGTTGTAGAGCCGCTCCTCCCGGGACAGCGTGCGGATGCCCCAACCGGAGAACATGTCCGGCGACATGAGCTGCCGCACCACCGCGTCGGCCCGCTCCGGCGCCACGATCCCGCTCCACAGCAGGTGACCCATGTTGGAGGTCTTGGAATCGACGCGGTTCTTGTCGCCGTCCAGGGCGACGGCGTAGTAGCCGCCCCGTTCCTCGATCCAGAAATCGTGGTTGAACCGCTCGTACAAACTGGTGGCCTCGGCGCGCAGCCGGCGCGCCAAGACGGGGTCGTCCAACGGCCCGTCGAACAGCTCGGCGAGTCGCAGTTTGGCGTCGTAGGTGTAGCCCTGTAGGTCCGAGGTGGCCAGCGGGAGCACGGGGATCCGGCCGTCGGAGAAGCAGACCCCGTCCGGGGAGTCCCGCCAGCACTGGTTGCCCAGCCCTTCGGGCGAGCGGGTGGCGTACTCGACGTAGCCGTCGCCGTCCCGGTCGCCGTACTCGTCGATCCAGCGCAACGCGGCCAGCGCGTTGTCCCGCAGGTGGCGGATGGTCTCGTCGTCGCCGCTCCAGCGCCAGTACTCGGAGAGCAGGATCAGCCAGAGCTGGGTGGCGTCGGCGGTGCCGTAGTACGGCCCGAACGGTTTCTCGCCACTGCGGGTCAACTCGCCGCTGCGCACCTCGTGCAGGATCTTGCCGGGCTCCTCGTCGGTGAAGTCGTCGCACGTCTCACCCTGCAGCCGGGCCAGCGCGAGCAGCGTGCCCTTCGCCAGCGCCGGCCCGGCGACCAGCGTCTGATACGCGGTGATCAGGGTGTCCCGGCCGAAGACGGTGAGGAACCAGGGCAGTCCGGCACCGGGTAGCAGAATCCGCTGGCCCTTGACCTCCAGGTCGAGCCGCAGTGCCGCCAGGTCGTTGCGGGACTGCCGCACGGTCCGTTCCAACGCCGCGTTGTCGCTGCGCAACACCGCCCGGTCCGTCAGCCACCGGCGCAGCGGGTCGTCGGCCCGGCCGTGGATGACGTCGGCGATGTCGCCCCGGACCGGCTCGACCACCCCCATCCCGGGCGGCAGGGGCACGTGCAGGTCGACCTGCCACTCCTCGCCCTGGCCCAGCTCCAGTTCCCACACCAGGTCGTCGCCCTCGATGCGGTCGGCTGGTTTCGCGCAGCACACCCGGGTCTGCGCGAAGAAGTCACCGCGCTGGTAGGAGAAGCACAGCTCGGACCCGTCGTCGGCGTGGTCACGGCTGATCTCGGCGGAGCGGTCCCGGACCGTCGACTTGACCTCGAACAGGTCGGCGAAGTCGGCGGCGACGGCCAACCGCAGTTCCACCCGGACCGGCTCCCGCCGGAAGGAGATCAGTTCCACGCGTTCGTGAAACCCGTCGCCGACGTAACGTAGGCGCCGCAGGCCCAGCGTGTTCGGTGGCAGGCCGGGCACCTCCGGGTTGGTGAGGACGTACTGCGCGGAGTAGTGGTCGATGGTCTCGGCGCGCAGCAGCAACAACTCGCTGCCGTTGACGGTCAGGTTCCATCCGCTGACCAGGCGGGTGTCCAGGTGGACGAGTCCGCCGATGCTGCCCGTCGGCACATCCCCGCACGCGTTGGAGTACAGGAACGTGGGCCCGCTGAGCACCGCGAGGGAGTCGGGGCCCAACTCGGGCGGAATGGCCCGCTGGTCGGCCCTGTCCGCGTCCGCGACGGACACACCGGGGGTGGGATTGGCAGGGGTCGCGCGAACGGCAGCCATGACACCCACCGTAGGAATGAGGGTACGCAGCGTCATCACCCGGTCCGGGTGAAGGTTCCGAGGCTCCTGGGAGACGAATTAACAAGATCGCAATCCGGGTTTCGGCAACTCACCGGCGTGGCCAGGGCGTTTGACACCGCGCAACACGTTCCCGACCTTCGGAGTTCCCAGGTGCGTACCCGATCCACCGTCGCCGTGCTGGCGTCCCTGACGTTGCTCGCCGGCTGCACAGCAGACCCACCGACCGCACCTACCTCAGGCGGCACCTTCGCCACCCCGCCCGGCGCACCGGCGCTCTCCGGCCCGTACGCGGCGTGGGCGGCGGGTGTGTCGACGCCGGTCGTCGACCCGCTCTACCCGGAACGCGGCACCGACGCGGTGGACGTGCTGCACTACGGACTGGACCTGAACTGGTCGCCCACCACCCGCACCCTCACCGGCACGGCGACCGTGCACCTGCGCCCGACCCGGGATGCGCCCTTGGTGAGCCTGGACTTCACGCCGTACGCCATCGACACCGTCACCGTCGACGGCACGACCGCCGTCGGCGCCGTCGCCCACGAGAAACTGGTGGTCGAGACGCCGGTCCGGGCGGACGTTCCGATCACCCTCGTCGTCGGTTACCACGGCAAACCGTCCACCACCCCGATGCCGTCCAAGCGGGGTGACGCGCACCCGCTCGGGCTGACCGTCGACAGCGACGGCGGGATCTGGACGATGCAGGAACCGTTCGGCGCGTTCACCTGGTACCCGGCCAACGACCACCCCTCCGACGAGGCGCTCTACGACATCACCGTCACCGCCCCGAAGGGGTGGACGGGGGTGGCCAGCGGCACCCCGGTCGGGCACAGCGGCAACACGTTCACCTACCGCAGCACCGCCCCGGTGGCGTCGTACGCGACGACCCTGGCGGTCGGCAGGTACAAGAAGCTCGCGGCCACCGGCCCGCACGGCATCCCGGTCACCACCTGGTACCGCGCGAAGGACGCCCGGTACCTGCCGATGCTCAAGCGGTCCCCGGCGTTCCTGACCTGGCTGGAGCAGCGTTTCGGCCCGTACCCGTTCGACTCCGCGGGCCTCGTCGTGGTCGAGTCGGCATCCGCCATGGAAACCCAGCAGATGGTCACCCTGGGCGAGGTCCAGCCGCAACGCGGCGACAAGATGTTCGACCTGACCACCCTGCACGAGTACGCCCACCACTGGTTCGGCGACGCGGTCACGCTCACCGACTGGCCCGACATGTGGCTCAACGAAGGCTGGGCCCTCTACGTGCAGAAGCTCTACGAGCAGGACAGGTACGGGCTCTCCGACGCCGAGTTGGTGGCGACCAGCCGGCAACGCGACAGCGAACTACGCAAGGAGTACGGCCCGCCGAGCAGGCCGGACCCCGCCGAGTTCGGTGCGACGAACGTCTACACCTGCGCCGCGGCGATGATCCGCCAACTGCACCAGGCGCTGGGCGACGAGCGGTTCTTCGCGCTGGCGCGCGGCTGGGTGCAGGAGAACCTGCACACCCAGCAGACCCGGGCGTCGTTCACCGCGTACGTCAACAAGACGACCGGCCACGACTTCACCGCGCTCATCGACGCGTGGCTGGACTCCCCCACCACGCCCCCGGAGACCGGCCCGCTCCCGCAGTGACGCCGTGACCGTCGGCCCGGTCGGTCCGGGCCGGCGGTCAGGCGGGGGTGGGCGCGGTGATCGCCCAGCGTTCGTGGTCGCGCCAGGCGCCGTCGATGAACAGGTAGTCCGGGGAGAAACCCTCCAGCCGGAAACCGAGCTTGCGGGCCACCCGCCGCGACGGCTCGTTGCCCGGCTGGATGTTCGCCTCCAGCCGGTGCAGACCGACCGAGGTGAACGCGTGGTCGATCGCCAGGGCGATGCCCGCCGAGGCGTGCCCGGTCCCGCTGTACGGCAGGAACGCCGCGTACCCCAGGAAGCCACCACGCAGCGCACCGAGCACGATCCCGCTGATGTTCACGTAGCCGGCGATCGCGCCGCTGGCCCGGTCGCAGATCAGGTAACCGGCGCTGTCGCGGCGACGGATCCGGCGCAGGTAGAGGTCGTACTCCTCGGGGGTGGCCGGCGCGGCCAACCACGGATGGTGCAGGTCCCGACTGCGCCGCGCCGCGGCGACGAACTCGTCGGAGTCGGTGGGCCGGGGCCGCCGGATCGCGGCGGGACCACCGCTACGCAGGTATCTCACGGCCGACTACTCTGACCGACCACTGCCGCCGTTGTCCAACCGGCCGCCCGGTGCGTGGCGCCCCGCGATCATGCGGGCGTTGGTCGCCGTTAGCGAGGCATCAGGAGGCTGAACTCCTGACCATCAGGGTCGGCCAACGCGAGACGGCCCGTCCCGTCCGGGTCGGTGCCGAGCCGGGTCGCACCGAGCGAGAGCAGACGGTCGACCTCGACCTGCCAGTCGACGCCAGCGGCCGGGGCGAGATCGAAACGCACCCGGTCCCGGCCGCCGTTCGGCATGTACGGCGGACCGCCCCAGGTGATCTTCGTGCCGCCGTTCGGTGACTGGATGGCGGTCTCCTCGCCCTCGTCCCAGACCAGCGGCCACCCGAGCGCCCGGCTCCAGAAGTACCCCACCGCCTGCGATCCGTCGCAGGCCAGCGCACCGACGAAGCCGCAGCCGGCGAGGAAATTGTTGCCCGGTGCGATGACATCGAACTCGTTGCCTTCGGGGTCGGCGAGCACCACGTGATCGATCTCCGGGCCCTGCCCGATGTCGGCGTGCCGCGCGCCGAGTTCCAACGCCCTGGCCACCGTCTGCCGCTGGTCCTCCAGCGAACTGCTGGTCAGGTCGAAGTGCATCCGGTTCTGGACGACCTTCGGCTGATCCCAGGGCACGAAGCGCAGGCGCAGTTGCGGATCGGCCCCCGGCAGGACCAGGACGCCGTCCTGCGGATCCTCCACCATCTCCCGACCCAGCAGCCCGGACCAGAACCGGGCGAGCCGCAACGGCTCACGCGCGTCGAAGCTGATCGCGAACAGGTGTGCGGTCATCGCTGCGCTCGTCTCCCATCCGACCGGACGCCGTGCCAGCCGTCGGAGCGGGAGCCTAGGGATGCGCCAGGGCGACCGCACCCGAGTTTCGGCGGGGTCATCCGCGATAGGGCGGGGCCACACCCCAGCCCCAGCGGGGGACCGGCGCCTGCCGGACCGGGTCCGCGTCCGGTTGAGAATTGCCCACCGCCAACCGGGTGCCCCATTCGAGGTAGCCGGTGAAGGCGGCACGGAACTCCGGGTCGTCGGGCAGGCCGACCTCGTCGGCAGCGTCCATCATCAAGGAGACCCACCGCCGACGCTGCGCCTCGCTGATCGCCCTCCCCAGGTGCTGGCCGAGCATGTGACGGTAGCCGCCGCGCTCCGTCGTGTAGGTGTCCGGCCCGCCGAAGACCTCGGCGAGCCACACCGCCACGAAGCGGGGGTGCTCCGGGTCCATGTGCGCGAACATCGGCGCGAGCAGGTCGTCGGAGCGGACCAGGCGGTAGAAGGCGTCGCAGAGCCTCATCAACGCGTCGGTACCGCCGGCCCACTCGTACAGGCTCGGCGGGGCGGCGCCACCAGCGCCGGCAACCGGGGTTCGGGCGTAGTGCCGCATCTCCTCGATGTCCTCGACGTACGGCTTGATCGCGGCGAAGAACTCCCGGAAGACCGGACCGCCCCGAAACCCCTTCAGGTGCTCGTCCACCGATGTCCAGGTGATGCGCAACAGGTAGCAGGCGCTGTCGTCCAGGCAGCGGCTCAACTCGTAGTCCACACACTGCGGCGCGGCGCGTAACGCGCCGGCCGCCCGCTCGTACGCCGCCTCGAAGCCGTCCAGCCGCTCCGGCGGCACCCGGTACCTGATGTACTCGATCACCATGGCTACAGCTGAACACCAGTGGTGACGAAGATCAAGTACGCACCATCTGGTGCGTACCGAGGGAGGCCACAATGCCCAAGCGATACCACTGCCCGGTGGAGCTCGCCGTCGACGTCGTCGGCGGAAAATGGCGACCGGTGATCCTGGCCCATCTCAAGGAGGGCGTGCACCGCTACGGCGAACTGCGCCGCCGGATGCCAGGGATCAGCGAGAAGATGCTGACCCAGCGCCTACGCGAGTTGGAGGCCGACGGGCTCGTCCTGCGGCACGACCACGAGACCACACCACCTCATGTGGAGTACCGGCTCACCGAGGAAGGGCTCAGCCTCGCCCCGGTGTTGCAGGCCCTGTACGACTGGGGCGCCGCACGGGCCGCACGTACCGGTACCGTCATCGACGAAACCTCCGCCGCCTGACTCGACGCGCCGCGTTCGGACCGACCCGTCAGAGCGGGCCGGGGAACGGCTGCTCCATCGGCATCGGCACCTGGAGGTAGGTGGTGCCGCGCATGTCCAGCCAGGCCCGGTCCGGCCCGCGCACCAGGCGCACCATCACGGCCTCGCAGGACGGGCAGCGCGCGACCAGACCCGGGGCGTTCGAGTAGACGTGCAGGCTGGCCATCGAGCCGGTCATCCCGCAGTTCTCACAGCGGCCCATCGCGCTGCTCAGGTCGACGGTGAACAGCTCACGCATCGGGCCGTCGAGCATGTTGCCGTCCAGGTACGACATCTCGGTCATGCGATCTCCCTCGACAAGGCGTGAGTCAGCCGGTGGGGCCGAAGCGTTCGGTCTTGACCCGGCGCGACGGGTGGCCGAGACCCACCATCAGGTCGGCCACGGTCTCCACGAACGCGGTCGGGCCACAGACGTAGGTGAGCGGTTCCAGGTCCGGCGGCCATCCGTGCGTGTTGACGTCGGCCAGCCCGATGCGGTGCGGCTCACCGCGCCAGCCCTCGGGCGCCTCACGGGTGTAGACGTACGCGACGTCCAAGCCGAAGTCGTCGCGGCCCCGGCGGCGCAGCTCGTCGGCGTAGATCACGTCACCCGGGGTGCGCACCGAGTAGATCAGCCGGAACGGCGCCTTGCTGCCCACCGCCCGCCGGGCCCGGATCATCGCCATCAACGGCACGACACCGGAACCACCGGCGACGAGCTGCACCGGCGCCGTCTCCTCGGGCCGCCAGATGAACCAACCACCGAGCGGTCCGCGGACCTCTATCGGGTCGCCGGCGCCAAAGACATCGATGAGGTACGGCGACACCTCGCCGTCGTGCACCCGCTGCACCGTCACCTCGATGCGCGGACCGCCGGGCCCGTCCACGGCCGGCCCGGCGATCGAGTACGAGCGGGCCGCCTGGTAGCCGTCCGGGGCGGTGAGCCGCAGGTCGACGTGCTGTCCGGGCAGGTGCCCCGGCCAGTCCGGCACCTCCAGCACCAGGGTCTGCGCGGTCGCCGTCTCCACCCGGCGCTCCACCAGCCGGCCCACCTGCCAGCGATTCGGGGTTCGACGCTGGGTGCTCGTCGCCACGGCGCGCTCAGTCACCCTGGTACCGCTGTTCGCGCCACGGGTCGCCGTAGTCGTGGTAGCCGGCGGTCTCCCAGAACCCCGGCTCGTCCATCGTCTTGAGCCGCAGGCCACGCACCCACTTGGCGGACTTCCAGAAGTACAGGTGCGGCACCAGCAGCCGGGCCGGCCCGCCGTGCTCGGCGGGCAGGGGTGCGCCGTCGAAGGTGTGCACCACCCACGCCTGGCCGCCGCGCAGGTCGTGCAGCGGCAGGTTGGTGGTGTACCCGCCGTAGGAGTGCGCGAGCGCGAAGTGCGCCCCGGTGTCGACGTCGGCGAGCAGCGTGTCCAGTGAGACGCCCTGCCAGTTGGTGCCGAGCTTGGACCAGCGGGTGACGCAGTGGATGTCCACCATCGGCGTCTCCTGCGGCAGGGCCATCAGGTCCTGCCACGACCACCGGTGCTCGCTGCCGTTCTCGGCGGAGATGACGAACTCCCAGGTGTCCAGCGACACCCGGGGCGTCGGGCCGGCCGAGAGCACCGGAAAGTCCTCGGTCAGGTACTGACCGGGCGGCAGGGCCGGCTCCTGCGTTCGGGGCCGGCCCTGAAAGCCGGGTGACACGATTCCCATTGCACAGTCGTACCATCCGCCCCGGCCGGGGCGGGAGCTTTCCCGCGTACCCCCTCGTCGGCTGGCGCGGCGCGGTCAGTGCCGCTTCGCGACGACCTCGCGGTCCTCGGGCAGGTCGCCGCCCCGGGTGGCGCGCAGGCTGGTCACCGTGACGACCACCAGCACACCGATGATCACGCCGAGCGAGGCCAGGGTGGGGATCTGCGGCACACCCTCCCAGATGCCGTGCGCCCAGTGCAGACCCAGCTTGAGGCCGATGAACGCCAGGATGATGGCCAGACCGTAACTGAGGTGCACCAGCCGGCTCAGCGCCGCGTGCAGGACGAAGTAGAGCGCCCGCAGGCCGAGCAAAGCGAACGCGTTGGTGGCGAAGACCAGGTACGGGTCCTCGGTGATGCCGTAGACCGCCGGCACCGAGTCGACGGCGAAGACCACGTCGGTGGCCAGCACCGCGACCACCACCAGGGCGAACGGGGTGAGCGCCCGCTTCGCGCCCTGCCGCACGGTCATCCTGGTGCCGTGGTACTCGTCGACCACCGGCATGATCTTGCGCAGCAGCTTCACCGAGCGCATCTTGTTGATGTCGACTTCCTGCTGATGCCCGGACATGGCGTCGCGCAGCAGCTTCACCGCGGTGGCGATGAGGATGATCGCGAAGAGCAGGAAGGCGAAGTCGAGGGTCTGCAACGCCGCGGCACCGAGGGCGATGAAGACGGCCCGCAGCACCAGCGCGCCGGCGATGCCGTAGAGCAGCACCCGCTGGGCGAGCACCGCCGGCACCGCGAACGCCGCCAGCAGCAGCATGAAGACGAAGAGGTTGTCGACCGAGAGCGACTTCTCCACCAGGTAACCGGTCAGGTACTCCACGCCCTGCTGGGAGCCGAAGCGGGACCAGATCCAGGCGCCGAACGCCAGCGGCAGCGCGATGTAGAACGCCGACCAGCCGATGGCCTCCCGCATGGAGACCTCGTGCGGGCGACGGGTGACCAGGAAGTCCAGCACCAGCAGCAGGATGACCCCGGCGATGGTGACCGCCCACAACGTCGGGGTGCCCACCGACGACAGGTCGCTGGCGGCGGACAGATATGACACTTGGCTCATCTAGGGTCTCCTCGAACACCGTCATGTTCGAGGTCTCCTTCACCCACCACCTGGTGGGCAACCACCCGAGGCACGCCGGGCGCACCGTACTGACCGGAATGGTTCGTGGGAAGTACTCCCCTCGCACGACAAGGTTAGGCCAGGCTGAATCACCGCGCCAAGCGGGACATCGATGGTTGCCCTGGTAAACCGCTGTGCCTGCCCGCGACGGGCGCGGTCAGCCGCGGCGCAGCGTCGCTCCCGGTGCCATCGCCTGCTCGACCAGCCCCCGATAGTCACGCGGCAGTTGAGTCGCCACGTCATCGAACTCACCGCCGGTGATCGCTTCGCGCAGGGTGGTGAAAACCGCCCGAATGGCGTCCCGGGCGGCCGGCTCCTGCACCCCGGCGCGCAACGCGACCCGGGCCACGAACTCCGCCGCGCCGAACCGGTCCGCCTGCTCGGTGCTCGGGCTCGGTTTCAGCACGAGTTGCAGCGGTTGGGGCAACTGGGCGGCCAGGTCCAGAACCTCGCCGCCGGTCAACCGCTCGGCGAACGTCTCCAACACGGCCCGGGTCAGCTCGACCGCCCGCTCGGACGACGTCGCGGTGCGCTGGGAAACCTGGTCGATGAAGGTGTCGTAGTTCATCGCGTACTCCCTTGGGCTCGCGTCGGCGTCAGCGGGTACCCACGGCGGGCGAGGAGAAACGGCACCCGGTTACCCCCGGCGGGTGGGCGTGACCGGCCGGCAGACGGGTAACCGCCGCCGGTCGTCACCACATCGATGCCCGAGGGAGCCCACGCCATGGCGAGCTACGCCGACGTCCTGCAGTACCTGTCGAGCCTGGACTACCCGGCCGAGAAGGACGACGTCGTCCGCGAGGCCGAACGGGAGGGCGCCCCGCCGGACGTGCTGAAGGCGCTGCGCGCCCTGCCGCCGGTCGACTACGCCAACGGAACCGAGGTGGCCCGGTCCGCCGGGATCGAGGCCGCGCCCGAGGTCGGCCCCGCCCAGCGGGCCGAGCAGGCCCGGGACAAGAAGCACAACCGGGTCTCGCAGCACCTGCGCGGCATCTGACCCAGCGGTGACGCCCACAGCCCGGCGGAGGAATCGTCACCGATGACCTACACCGGTGGGCCGTCCCGGCCGATGGAGGTGCGCTTCCCCGCCGCACGGCAGCTCGCCGTGGTGGCGGTGGTCGGGGTCCTCGCCGGCTGCGCCTTCGCGCTCGTGCTGCCGCTGCCGCTCGCCGCGCTGGCCGGCTGGGACGTGGGCGCGCTCAGCTGGCTCGTGCTGGTCTGGCACAAGATCTGGCCGATGGACGCCGAGCGGACCGCCCAGCTGGCCGTGCACGAGGACCCGAACCGGGCGGCCCGGGACGCCCTGCTGCTCTTCGCCTGCCTGGCCAGCCTGCTCGCCGTGGGGTTGGTCGTGGCCAGCGCGCAGAGCGCGCCCCCCGGACTGGCCCGGGAACTGCACAGCGGCCTGGGCGTGCTCAGCGTCGTGCTCTCCTGGTTCGTGGTGCACACCGTGTTCGCCGCCCGATACGCCCGGATCTACTACTCGGGCCCGGACGGCGGGGTGAACTTCAACCAATCCGAACCGCCGCGCTACTCCGACTTCGCGTACGTCGCGTTCACCATCGGGACGACGTTCCAGGTCTCCGACACCAACCTGACCAGCAACGAGATGCGTCGTACGGTGCTGCGCCACTCGATGGTGTCGTACCTGTTCGGCGCGTTCATCATCGCCGTGACAGTGAACCTGTTGGCGGGTCTGGCGCGATGACGACACCGGCTCGCCGGTCCCCCGGAGCGCGACACGGGGCGGGGCCGATCGAAGGGCCGGGACAGGCGGGCGCCCTGGTCACGAACCGCGACCGAGGGCGCCACGCAAGCCTGCCCAGGCGGTGAACCGCATCCGAACCGGTCGCGGTCACCAGGCGGTGGAGGCTCGCCCGAACCGAGCGGCCAGCACTGCCGGGTCCAACCATACGACAGAACATCCCCCGTTTGGTCAGAATTTGCGGAAGTGTGGGCCAGGGCACGTCACCGCCGACCGGTCACCTCCGCGTACCGATGCTCCAGGTCCACCCGCGCCAACGCCCCCACCAGCCAGGCCAACTGCTCCGACTCGCCACTGGCCAGGCCGGCCAGGTCGTCGGCCGACCTGCCCAGCCCGAGCCGACGCGCGGCAGCCAACGCCCGCCGGTCGGCGACCGGGGCCACTTCCCGCCACAACGCCTGCGCCTCGCGCAGGAACAGGTCGACGACGTGGCCGTCCACCCCCGGAAGCTCGGCGAGCAGCGCCCGCTCCCGGACCGGGTCGTGGTGCGCCACCGCCCGCAACCGGCGTAGATCACCCCGGTACCGCTCGACCACCGTGCGGGCCAGGTCACCGAGCACGCTGGCGAGCCCGTCCACGTCGCCGCGCTGGCCGCTGGCGCGCAACAACCGCACCCGGTCCTCGTGCAGCGAACGAGCCAGCCGGGCGGCGCTGTCCCACCCCTCGTCACGCAACGCCCGCGCCCCGTCCAACGCCCGCCGGAAGTCACCACGACGGGCCAGCAGCACCGACAGACACAGCACCTGGAACAGGCTCGCCGGGTTGTTGGTCACCCGGAACCCGTACTGCTCGGCGAAGCCCCGCCCGCTACCGGCGAGCCGGCGCGCCAGACGTTTACGGTCCTCCACCGGAGTGATCAAACTGGTCGCCATGCCGGCGACTACCCGCGCGGCCACCGGCCACACACCGCGCCGCCCGCCCCGGTGTCGTCAGCCGTGCAGGCCACCGGTGCGGTCGCGGGCCTTGAGGCGGGTCGTGGGCAACGCGGGCGCCGGCAGCGGCGGCGCCGGATCGTCGGCGACCACACCGAAGCGTGCGTCACCCGCCATCCAGTCCTCCCGGGCGGCGGCGATCTCCTCGTGCGACCGGCCCACGAAGTTCCACCACATCACCAACGGCTCCTCGAACGGCGTACCGCCCAGCAGCAGCAACCGGGCCCCCGCCCCGCCGCGCACCGTCAACTCCCGGCGGCCCGAGCCCAGATACAGCAGCGCCCCCGGCTCGAACCCGACCCCGGACGCCTCCGCGGACCCGGACATCGCCAGGACGGCGTACTCGAAATCGGGCCGCAACGACATCGTCGCCGGCGCCTCGCCGCGCAGCTCCAGCTGCGCCCCCACCAGCGGGGTGTGCACCACCGCCGGTGACCGTTTCCCGGCGAACTCGCCGACCAGCAGCGTGCCGTCCAGGTCGCCGTCGCGCCAGCGGGGCAGGTCGGCGTGGTGCGCAAAGTCGGCCGCCCCGGCGCGCGCCGCATCCGGCAGCGCCACCCACAGCTGCACGCCGTGCATCACCGGCGGGTGGGTGGCCGGTGACCGCTCCGAGTGGGCGATGCCGTTCCCGGAGGTCATCACGTTCAGCTGGCCGGGAACGATCGGCTGGACGTTGCCGAGGCTGTCCCGGTGCAGAATCTCACCGTCGAGCAGCCAGGTCACCGTCTGCAGCCCGGTGTGCGGGTGCGGCGGCACCTCCATACCGGGCCGCTGCGCCACATCGTCCGGGCCAAAATGATCAACGAAACACCATGCGCCGACCATCCGGCGGGCGCGCTGCGGAAGCAGCCGCCGCACCGTGGTGTACCGACCCAACGGCACGTCGTGGCCGGGCAACAACACACTGCCGGGATCGACGTCGGCCACGCCAGGCGGTCGGGTCTGCGCCAGCATTGATTCAGTACGCTCCACCGCCCGACTGTACGCTCACGCCCACCTGCGACCGCGGCGCTTCCCGCCAGGGCCGACGGACGTCACCAGCCCGTGGCCGGCGCGGGCGTGGCGGCGCGGGCGTGGCGGCGCGGGATGGCCGGTGCGGGATGGCCGGTGCGGGATGGCCGGTGCGGGATGGCCGGTGCGGGTCAGCGGTTGCTGGAGGACACGATCACGGTGTTGGCACCGGCGACCAGGTCCAGGTACAGGCGCTCGGCCGACCGGTCCCATCCCGGCGTACCCAGCACCGAGCCAGCGGCCACCCCGTCCCAGCGCTCGTCGCGTACCACCACCGAGCCGGCGCCGACTCCCGCCCGCACCCGAACCGGCGTCTCCCCGGGGACCCGGACGTCGAGCTGACTGGTCCCGCCGGTGAGTCGCACGGTCAGGCTGTCTGAGGTCGGACCGGCGAGGCCGTCGGGGCCGGCCGCGGTGATCGGTGGCAGGAGAATCTCGGTGCGGCTGGAACCACCGGCGAGGTCCACGCCCAGCAGCCGGGCCCGGCTCAGATCCAGCACCTGACTGCTCACCCCACCAACGAGGTGCAGACGCCAGGCGACCCGCTCGTTGAGCAACACCCGCACGGCGCGCGGCCCACGCGTCCCGGATTCCACGAGGTCGAGCCGGGCGGTCTCCCCCCGTACCGTCGGGCGGCCCGCCACACCCGAGCCGGCCGGGACACTGATCCGGTACAGGTCCTCGCCCAACTCGGCCACCCGCAGCTCGAACGAGGTCAACCCGTCCGCGAGCACGAAGGTGCCCTTTCGCCAACCGCCCAGGGGCGCTGTCAGCAGTTGCTCGCCAGCAGCGCCCGCACCACCGCTGCGACCGTCGGGCGCGTCCGGGTCAGCGCCGTCCCCCGGACGACCGCCGTCACCGGGCCGGGTGCCGTCCGGCGCGGTGCCATCCGGGCGGGTGCCGTCGGGTTGGCTGGAGTAGGTCATGCCGAGGCGGCCGGGATCGGCAACGATCACGGCCACCGCCGCCGCACCCAGCAGCAGCACGACGACGGCGGCAGCCACCAACAGGCGAGCCCCCGTGGACCACCGTCCTGGTGTGGCCGCACCGGAGGGTTCCGGCCCCGACTCCGGTTCGCGATCCACGCCGTTCCCCACTGCGGCCATGCCTCTGTCCCTCCGCCGGTCCCCGTCCAGGGGTACGTACCCGCCGGCCGATCGGATCACTCGGCGCCGATCACGTCACTCCGCTACGTCGCCAACGGTAGATCTTGGACAGTTTCCGTTCCGAGCGAACGGAAACTGTCCAAGATTTACGGACACCCACCGGTCAGACGACACCACGCGCCTCCCCGACGACCCCTGGAGCGCCGATCCCGGCCCCCCGCAGCCAGCGGCAGGCGGCAGGCGGCGGACGGCAGGCGGCGGACGGCAGGCGGCAGGGGATGCGACGGGTGGCCGGCGAGGGCGTCGGTGGTTGCGGGCGGCCGTGGTATGGCTACCTACCCGCACGGCGACAGCAGGAATGCCGCTGGCCGGCACCCCGGGGTTGCGGGTGCCGGCCAGCGGTCGGAATCGTGCGGTGGTGCGATGGTCTTGCGGGGTGCGGGTCAGCTGTTCCAGTACTGGGCGACCAGGTCAGCGGCCTGCTGCTCCCACTGGGCGTAGGCATCCGGGTACGCCGACACCTGCACCGTCTGCGCGGCCACGGTCAGCGGCATGTCCTGCCACCCGTCAACCTGCTTCAGACCCTTCAGGAACGCAGTCGTCGAGTACTCAGGGTCGGTGATCTGCTCCGGCGTACCCCAACCCGAGCTCGGGCGCTGCTGGAACAGACCCAGCGAGTCATGATCGTTCATATCGCCGAGGTGGCCGAGGTTCTCCAGCTTGGACTCCTGCAGGCTCGTCGCGATCGAGATGACCGCGGCGCGCTCGGGCAGGCCGGCCTTCTTCGTCGCGGCGATGATCGCCTTCACGTTGGCCGTCTGCTCGTCGTTCAAGGTGATCCGGGACTGCTCGCCCTGGGTGCCGTGCGGGATCAGCTTGCTGGTGTCGGGCTTGTCAGCCTGCACCGCGACCGCGACCGGCTTGGTGTCGGCCTGGTTGGCCACGTGGGCGATCGGGCCGGCGAACACACCGCCGACGAACGCGAGACCAGCAACGGACAGCACGCTCTTACGCATGATCGTGTTCATGGGGGTAGCTCCTTCGGGGGTAAGGACACCCACACGTCGGGGGACGCACGGGTGTGAGCACCTCGTCCGGCGCTGCACAAACAAAAGGGGAAAGTCTTCGGGGTCGGCGGCCTGCGAGCGGGGGCTCGTGGCACCGGGGTCCAGGTGTAACGACCCGGGGGCCGGGGTCATTCCGGGTTGGCCCATCCATCGGCGGCCTCGTGGAGGCGGTGCCGGGTCGGTCGTGGGGACTGTAACGACCGGGTGGGGGCTGGCATTCCAACCCTGCGCGACCAGCCTCAGCGCCCGGGGCGCACTCGGTGGTGCTGCGATCGTCAGGATGTGTAACGACCCCGACTCGGCCATGATTCCGGCCCACGAGTGCGGCCGGTCACCACCCACTGACCCCACAACCCGACAAACCACCCAGACGCGATGGACGGTTGGCGTCGAACCGCCCACACCGGGATGATCCACTGACAGCGGGGTGTCCCGGACGGCGGGACAGCCCGCCGTCAGGGAAAACCCACGTCGAGAACGGAAGCATCAGGCGCGCATTTCGCCCAGACGCGGTCGGCCTGCCATGGCCCGGCAAGGGTGGGTGGGCGTAACCGGACGCTACCGACGGTCCTGGTCTGCCAGGCGGGAACGCACCTTCGCGGCGCAG
Source organism: Micromonospora sp. DH14 (assembly GCF_029809455.1). Classification (NCBI taxonomy): domain Bacteria; kingdom Bacillati; phylum Actinomycetota; class Actinomycetes; order Micromonosporales; family Micromonosporaceae; genus Micromonospora; species Micromonospora sp. DH14. The sequence continues at coordinate 273,468 of NZ_JARVKT010000005.1, forward strand.
GCGTCCAGGACGGTTTGCGCGTCCAGCCCCAGGCTCTCGATGGCCACCAGCGCGGTGAAGGCGACGTCGGCCAGCTCCGCCGCCACGTCATCGCGGGTGTGGGTGACACCCTTGCGCGGATTCTGCCCGAGCAGACCGATCCAGGCGGCCGACGCCTCCCCCGCCTCTTCGGTCAGCTTGAGGATGCGGCAGGTCAGCTCGGTCTGCCCGGTGCCGTTCGCCGCGTCCAGCCAGCTGCGCGACACCCGGGCCGCCTCCCATATCGACTCGTCCACACGACCAGTCAACCCGATCGACCCACCGACCCGGACGACCGGGTTCGGCCGGACAGTCGTGATTGAGTCGCCGGTCAGCGTACCCATTGACACTTATCGACGGCGGTTCTAGGTTCAGGACGCTACCGGCCGGTAGGCAACCGTCCCGCTGGTCGCCCCCGGGCGACATCCGTCCGATGGGGAGCATCGATGCTGTCCACACCCGTTCGCACCCTCCGCCGGTTGCTCGCCGCCACCGCGACGCTGACCCTCGCGGTGGGGCTGGTCGGTGCCGCACCGGCCGCCGCCGCCGGCCGCGACGCGAGGGGCGGCGGGCCGCTGCCCGGCTACACCATCGAGAATCCGCCGTTGGCGCCGCTGGTCGTCGGCGGCAAACCGACGACGGTCCGCCAGGGCGTGCACCGCCACGCCGGGTACCTCATCGAGGTCCCCGCCCGGTGGAACGGCGACCTGGTGATGTGGGCGCACGGCTACCGTGGCCAGGGCACCGTGCTCTCGCCGGAGCCGCCGGGCTTCGGGCTGCGCCAGCGACTCCTGGAGCAGGGGTACGCGTGGGCGTCGTCCTCGTACGACCGCAACGGCTTCGACATCCGCTCCGGTGTGCTGGGCACGAAGGACCTCGCCGACCACTTCGCGCGGACGGTCCGCCGGCCGCAGCACACCTACGTCGCCGGGGTGTCGATGGGCGGGTACGTCATCGGTCGTTCGCTGGAGCAGTATCCCGGCTTCTACGACGGCGCGTTGCCGATGTGCGGGGTGCTCGGCGATCAGACGCTGCTCGACTTCTACCTGGACTACAACCTGGTCGCGCAGGCGCTCGCCGGGGTGCCGGCCTATCCCACGCCGGCCGACTACCTGACCAACGCGGTGCCGCGCATCCAGGTGGCGCTCGGCCTGGCCGGGCTGACCCCCACCGGGCCGGACACCACCACCGAGCGGGGCAAGCAGCTACGGGCGATCACGGTGAACCGCTCCGGCGGGCCGCGTCCGGGAGCCGACGCCGCGTTCGCGGTGTGGAAGGACTTCCTCTTCTCAATCAGCGTGCCCACCGGCAGCGGCAACTCCCCCGCCCAGCGGCCCGGCCAGCTGTCCACCAATCTGCTCACCCGCTACACCCCGAACAGCCCGGTCAACGTCAACGCGACGGTGCGGCGGGTCGCCCCGGAGAACCTGCGGCAGCGACTCCTGCCGACGTTGACCGAGGTGCCGCGGATCGCCGGCCGTCCGACCGCGCCGGTGCTCAGCCTGCACGGTCTGGGGGACCTGTTCGTGCCGTTCAGCATGGAGCAGGCGTACGCCACCGACGTGGCGCGGCACGGTCGCAGCAGGCTGGTGGTTCAGCGGGCGATCCGGGCCACGCAGCACTGCGAGTTCAGCCCGGCCGAGGCCGGCGCCGCCTGGGACGACCTGGTGTCCTGGGTACGCACCGGCAAGCGCCCGGCCGGCGACACCGTCACCGACCCGGCGGTGGTGGCCCGGCCCGACTACGGCTGCCGATTCAGCGACCGGGACGCGTACGCCGCCGGGGTCGGCACCCGCCGTCTCTACCCGGCCTGCTGAGGGCACGACGAACGCCGGCCGGCCCCTGAACGGGACCGGCCGGCGCGGGATGTGCGGGTGTCGTCACCAGAGCTGCTGGACGATGTCCGCCGCCTGCTCCTCCCACTGCGCGTACGCGTACGGGAAGGCGGAGACCTGCACGGTCTGCGCGGCGGTGGTCAGCGGCAGGTCCTGCCAGCCGCCGACGTTCTTGAGTGCGGTGAAGAACGCCGTGGCGGCGTACTCCGGGTCGGTGATCTGGTCGGGCGTGCCCCAACCGGACGACGGGCGCTGCTGGAACAGGCCCTGCGAGTCGTGGTCGTTGTACGCGCCGAGGTGGCCGAGGTTGTACAGCTTCGACTCCTGCAGCGACGTGGCGATACCGATCACCGCGCCCCGGTCACCAACGCCGGTCTTCTTGGCGGCGTGGACGATGGCGCGGGCGTTGGCCAGCTGCGCGTCGTCGAGGGGTACCCGCGACTGGGCGCCCTCGATGCCGTGCGGGATGAGCTGCGCACGGCTCGGCTTGCCCTCCGGCGGCTTGCCGGTGGCGGAACCGGTGGTCAGGCCCGACTCGACGGGCTGCTCGTCGTTCTGCTGTGCCGAGGTGGCGGCCTTGCCGGTGGCGCGGTCGATGGCGGCGACGGCGCCCTGGTGCGGTCCGGAGGTGACCGGTGCGGCGACCGCGGTCGGCGCGAGGGCCAGACCACCGAGAGCGGCCACACCCGCCACGCTCAGCGCGGTCTTGCGGTACGAGTCCTTAGCGATGGCGGGGAGCCATCGAGTGAAGTCGACCTTCACGATGGTTGCCCTTTCGATCGTGCGGAGCGCTCCGGGGTGAACACTCCTCGGGAGATGACCGCGGAAAGGGGTTTGGGCTCCGGCGGTACGGGGGACACAACCAGGTTCACGTGTCGGTCATTCCGGAAATGGCCTCACGTCGAACCGATGCGGTCCCGGTCACGGCGCAGAACCGGACAGACGCGACTCGCTGCCCGCCACACCTCACGGTGGTGACGCAGGGTGACTGAGCGGTCGGAGACGGAACCCCGTTCACAGCCTTTGCTTTGCACCCCCATACGCAACAGACACCGTGCGTGACGGCGGTGCGGAATGCCTACGGCGGGCGCAAACGGCTCATCCGCAGCTCAGGGTCCGTGGTGCCGATCTGGGTGCAGAGCAAAGGGCGAATTCACCGTGCTGGGGGGCGGGCGGCTGGCGGTTTCGCCGCTACCGTGAGCGACCGACCAGCGCCGCGTCCACCGGCTCGCCCGGTCCGGCGAACTCCCGATGCAGCCGCGCCGCCAGCACCGGAATCGCCGGCCCTCGGAATTCGGCGTCGCCCCGGTCGACGGGCAGCGTGAAGCCCGGGTGCCACCGCAGCGGGAAACCGTGCCGCTCGGCAAATGATTCCAGCGTCGCGCCGGTCAGGGTGCCGGCGAAGGCCGGGTCCACCACCAGTTCCTCAACATCGCGCGCGAGGTCGAGGGTGCCGTGGATCTGGGCCTCCACCTAGTCGTCGAGCACGCGACCGACAGTGTCCGGCGTGGTCGGTACGTCCCGCACTGTCCGAACGAGTGCGCCGACGTCCGTTCCGGCGCGCCGTCCGCGTGACCGAGCAGGTTCATTCCGCCGTACGTGGGACGGTCGGCCGCCGTGACGCCGGTTCGCTGGTACGCGCCGTCGAACATCCGTTGTTCCCAACGGTCCCGGTCTCCGCCCGGATAGGCGGTGAGCCCGCCGTTGGAGATCCCGGTGACGAACTGGCTGCGGTACACCCCGTCCTCGGCCAGGGCGGCGCGCCGCTCGGCCACGGCCAGGGACCGGGCGTGGGCCAGGGCCGCCGTCTGCGCCGGGGTGAGGGCGGCAGCCCGGGAACTGCCGGACTCAGTTGTCGCTGTCACGTCCGGGCTCCGCATGCCGCGTCCCCTCCCGCACGTCCGGCGCGAGCAACTCCTGGAAGACGGTGATGTGCAGGCCGGCGGGCGCGTCGAGGCGGGAGTTGAGCGACTGCCACGGTGTACGCGTCGGCGGCGCGACCTCATTCGCCCCGGCGGCGACCAGCCGGGCCGTAGTCGCCTCGGCGTCGTCCACCTCGAAGGCCACCCGCAGGCGGGGGGCGACCTGCCGCCCCACCTCGACCTCGTCGATCATGCGTTTCTGGGCCGGGTTGGCGATCTCCAGGGTGGCCCGGCCCGCATCCAGGATCACCACCCGGGCGTCTCCGTCGCCGACGAACGCTGCCTCCTCGGGCAGGCCGAGCGCGTCACGGAAGAACGCGACGGCAGCGTCGTAGTCGTCGGCCTCCACCACGAGGCGGAGCTGACGGACGGCGGGGGTGGGGTGCTCGGCGGCCATGCGCGATCCTAACGCCGTAGGCTCGCACCGTCGGGAAGGGAGCGTCATGGCTGGAACAGCTCAGGACGAGACGTACCCTCTGCGCCCGGTCGGCCGGGTCGCCTCGCCGCTGACCGACGCGGCGAGCGCGCCACGACAGGGCGACGAGGGCGCGCCGGCCGCGTGGCTGGTCTTCGACCGGCACGTCGAGCGGGCATTGCGTGACCTGCGGGTCGGCGCGGAGCTGCTGGTGCTGACCTGGTTGGACCGGGCCCGGCGCGACGTGCTGGCGGTGCACCCACGCGGCGACGAGAGCCGGCCGGAGACCGGCGTGTTCAGCACCCGCTCCCCGCACCGGCCCAACCCGATCGGGCTGCACCGGGTGCGGGTGCTGGCGGTGGACGGGCTGCGCGTCGAGGTGGCCGACCTGGAGGCCCTCGACGGCACCCCGATCCTGGACGTCAAACCGGTGCTGGGCGCGGCCGACGAGCGCTGAGCCCGCCGACCGCACACCAGGCCACAAACCACCAGGCCGGCAGGAGTCAGTGGCCGCGGGCCAGCCACTCCGGCAGGTGCGGCGCCTCCGCGCCGATCGTCGTGTCGTCGCCGTGGCCGGTGTGCACGACCGTCTCCGGCGGGAGGGTCAGCAGGCGGGTGCGGATCGACCGGACGATGGTGTCGAAGTCGCTGTACGAGCGGCCCGTCGCGCCCGGGCCACCGGCGAAGAGCGTGTCGCCGGTGAACACCGCACCCAGCCCCGGCGCGTGGAAGCTGCACGCGCCCGGGCTGTGCCCGGGGGTGTGCAACACCTGCAGCGTGGTGCCACCCACCTCGATGCTCTGCCCGTCGTGCAGCTCGCCGTTGGGCGGCAGGTGCGGGTGGACCATGTCCCAGAGGACCCGGTCGGCGGCGTGCAGCAGCACCGGCGCGCCGGTGGCCTCGGCCAGCTCGGGCGCCACCCGGACGTGATCGTCGTGGGCGTGGGTGGCCAGGATCGCCCGGACCCGCCGGTCACCCACCAGGGCGAGGATCGCCGCCACGTCGTGCGGCGCGTCCAGGACGACGCACTCGCGGTCGTCACCGATCACCCACACGTTGTTGTCCACGTCGAAGGTCTGGCCGTCGAGGGAGAACGTGCCCGAGGTGACCGCGTGCTCGACCCGGGCGGTCATCAGAACACCACCACCGAGCGGAGCACGTCGCCGTGGTGCATCCGCTCGAACGCGGTCTCCACCTGGTCGAGCGCGATCTCCTCGGTGACGAACGCGTCGAGGTCGAGTCGGCCCTGCAGGTACAACTCGGTGAGCATCGGGAAGTCCCGGCTGGGCAGGCAGTCGCCGTACCAACTGGACTTGAGGGCACCGCCGCGCCCGAAGACGTCCAGCAGCGGCAGCTCGATCTGCATCTGCGGGGTCGGTACGCCGACCAGCACCACCGTGCCGGCCAGGTCGCGGGCGTAGAAGGCCTGCTTCCACGTCTCCGGTCGACCCACCGCGTCGATCACCACGTCGGCGCCGAAGCCACCGGTGGCGGCACGGATCGCCTCGACCGGGTCGGTCTCGGACGCGTTCACGGTGTGCGTGGCGCCGAACCGGCGGGCCCAGTCGAGCTTGCGGCTGTCGGTGTCCACGGCGACGATCGTGGTGGCGCCGGCGAGGGCCGCGCCGGCCACCGCCGCGTCCCCGACGCCGCCGCAGCCGATCACCGCGACCGAGTCGCCCCGGGTGACGTTTCCGGTGTTCATCGCCGCACCCAGCCCGGCCATCACCCCGCAGCCGAGCAGGCCCACCGCGGCGGGTCGGGCCGCCGGGTCCACCTTGGTGCACTGACCGGCGTGCACCAGGGTCTTCTCGGCGAACGCCCCGATGCCCAGCGCCGGGGCGAGTTCGGTGCCGTCGGTGAGGGTCATCCGCTGGGTGGCGTTGTGGGTGTTGAAGCAGTACCAGGGCCGGCCCCGGCGGCAGGCCCGGCAGACCCCGCAGACCGCCCGCCAGTTGAGCACCACGAAGTCCCCCGGGGCGACGTCGGTGACGCCCTCGCCGACCTGCTCCACGATGCCCGCCGCCTCGTGACCGAGCAGGAACGGGTAGTCGTCGTTGATGCCACCCTCGCGGTAGTGCAGGTCGGTATGGCACACGCCGCACGACTGGATCCGGACGATCGCCTCACCCGGCCCCGGATCGGGCACAACGATGGTGGTGACCTCGACCGGAGCGCCCTTGCTGCGGGAGATGACTCCCCGGACTTCCTGGCTCACTTCGCCTCCTGCTGATGGTCTGCGGCAGGGCCGGGTGCCGGGGTGGGCGGGTGTGCCACGGGCTCGGCGCTGGGCCCCCGGCGAACCTACCGCGACCACCACAGCCTGCCCAGCCGCCCCGGCGGGTTATCGCGGGCGCTGCGGGGTACGCGGGCCGCATTCGACCACTGCCAACGGGAGTGACAATGAAATTCGCCCACCTGCCGCTGCGGCTCACCATCGGCGCGTACGTCCTCAACTCGGGTCTGGGCAAGCGCAACCTGGAGGGCGCCGCGGCGGAGGGCATGCACGGGATGGCGGTCGCCGCCATGCCTCAGCTCGGCCAGCTGGAGCCGGCGCGCTTCGCCAAGCTGCTGTCGTACTCGGAGATCGCCCTGGGGGCCGCGCTGATCGCGCCGTTCGTCCCGGCGCCCCTGGTCGGGCTCGGCCTGACCGCGTTCGGCGCGGGCCTGGTGCAGCTGTACCTGAAGACGCCGGGGATGCGGGAAGCCGGCAGCCTTCGGCCGACCCAGGCGGGTGCGGGCCTCGCCAAGGACGTCTGGCTGGTCGGCGCGGGGCTGACCCTGGTGCTGGAGGGGCTGACCCACGGCCGTCGGCGCGGCTGAGGCCATCTGAGGGACCGCGGTGACTCACCCTCGGTCGGTGCGGCCGTTCTACCGGCCGATGCGGCCACACCGCCGCGACGAGCCGCACCGGGCTGCCACCCCGCTGGAACTCTTCTTCGACCTCTGCTTCGTGGTGGCCGTGGCGCAGACCGCGACCAGCCTGCACCACTTCCTGGCCGAGGGTCACCTCGCCCACGCGGTCACCGGCTACGTGATGGTGTTCTTCGCGATCTGGTGGTCGTGGGTGAACTTCACCTGGTTCGCCTCGGCCTACGACACCGACGACGACGTCTACCGGATCACCACCCTGGTGCAGATCCTCGGGGCGTTGATCCTGGCGGCCGGGGTGCCCCGCGCCTTCGCCGACAACGATTTCACCGTCATCACCTACGGGTACGTGGTGATGCGGCTGGCCGCCGTCGTGCACTGGAGCCGAGCGGCGGCCGGCGACCCCGCGCACCGTGCGGCGGCGCGCCGCTACGCGATCGGGGTGACGGTGGTGCAGCTCGGCTGGCTGCTGCGCCTGTTGCTGCCACCCGAGTGGGGGCTCGCGTCGTTCGTGCTGCTGGGGCTGGCCGACGTGCTGGTGCCGGCGGTGGCCGAACACCCCGGCATGACCCCCTGGCACCCGGCCCACATCACCGAGCGGTACGGGCTGTTCACGCTGATCGTGCTCGGTGAGGCGGTGGCGGCCGTCTCGTTGGCGATCCAGGACGGGCTCGACGCCGGGGAACACGACCTCTGGTGGCTCGCGGCATCGGGCGCGGTCATCGTGTTCGCGCTGTGGTGGCTCTACTTCGATCGGCGCAGCGAGGCGCCCGACCGGCTGCCGTACTCCCTGGTCTGGGGTTATGGTCACTATCTGATCTTCGCGGCGATCGCCGGGGTCGGCGCCGGCCTGGGCGTGGCGGTGGACTACGAACGGCACCTGGCGCACATCTCGGAGCGGACCGTCGGGTACGCGGTGGCCGTCCCGGTCGCCGTCTTCCTGCTCACCGTCTGGGTGCTGCACGTACGCGGCAAGCAGCACGGCGTGACGGCGGTCGCCTTCCCGGTCGTCGCGCTGCTGGCACTGCTCACGCCGCTGGGCCCGGCCCCGGTGTACGTGCTCGCGGCGCTGCTGGTCGCCCTCGTGACGATCACCGTGCTGTTCCGCGACCGCGACGTGGGGCGGACCGCGGCCGTGGCCGACCAGGCCTGACCGCGGTCACGCCACCTGGCGGTCAGCCCTCCGACGCCCGGGTGAAGGTCATGATCCAGTTGGTCTCCCAGGTCTGCTCGCCGTCGACCGAGAACGCCTGCTCCCAGCGGGCGGTGGTCGCGCTGATGTCGGACCAGACGAACCGGCACCGCACCGGGCGTCCCTCGTGCTGGTCGTCGGCGTAGAAGCGGCCGACCCCGTCGACGAAGCGGCCGACCATCGGTGGCTGCCCCAGCACCCCGGTGTCGCTGCTCATCCAGTAGATCGACCACTCCTGCCGGGCCGGGTCGAAGATCCGGACCGTGGCGCCGGCGGAGCCCCGGGTCGGAAAGGTGATCTCGTCGAAGTGACCGCCGCCGGCGAAGAAGCCGTGCGCCACCGACACCCCCGGGAACTCCTCCCACTCGTCGGAGCCGACCAGCCGCTCGCGCAGCCGCCGGTTGACGACGTTCCAGGTGCCCACAAAGAAGTCGAAGTCGCCCATCAGCGGCCCACCGGCCCTTCCGCTCGCGTGTCGTGCAGGTATCCGGCCAGGTGGGGAGCCTGCGGGGCGAGCATGTGCCGCACCCAGGCCGCCCGCTCGTGCTCCAGCACCGCCAGCTCCCAGACGCAGCCGACGGCGGGTCGACGGACCTCGACGAAGTGGGTCGGGTCGTCGTCCGGGCAGTCCAGCGCCGGCTGCCCGGCCGCCGCGACGCGGACCTCCACCGCGTTGTCCCAGACCCAGGTGTACGCCAGCAGGTACGCGCCGGTGTCCGCGCCCCGGTGCAGCACCACCCACCCGGCGGCCGGGGTGCCGTCGTCGACGACGTCGGCCAGCAGCAGGCCCACCTGGTCGTACGCGGCCTTCTCCACCTCCGGTTCGAGCGGCCGTTCCGGCTGGTCGATGTGGTAGCGCTTGAGCTGCCGACCGTCCACCGTGATCGGTCCCGGCGTTCTCAGATCCTTGTCGCGAAATGCCATGCCGGGACGGTACGAGCGGTCCCCTGACAACTAGTGTCAGTGAAGTGCGGGCCAGTCGACTTCTCTCCGTCCTGTTGCTGCTGCAGTCACACGGGCGGTTGACCGCCGGGCAGCTCGCCGAGCGGTTGGCTGTCTCCCCCCGCACCATCTACCGGGACGTCGAGTCGTTGCACGCCGCCGGCATCCCGCTCTACGGCGAGGCCGGGCACTCCGGCGGCTACCAGCTGGTCGACGGCTGGCGGACCCGGCTCACCGGCCTGACCGCCGAGGAGGCCGACCGGCTGTTCCTCGCCGGCCTGCCCGGCCCTGCCGACGAGCTGGGCTACGGCGACGTGGTGGCGGCGCTGCAACTCAAGCTGCACGCCGCGCTCCCCGCGCCGCTGCGCGACCGGGCGACCCGACTGCGGCAACGCTTCCACCTGGACACCCCCGGGTGGTACGCGGACGGCGACGCCTCCCCCGAGCTGGCCCGCACGGCCGAGGCGGTCTGGCGGCAGCACCGCATCGAGGTGCGCTACCGCGGCTGGAACGGCGAGGTGACCCGGGTCCTGGAGCCGTACGGCCTGGTCCTCAAGGGCGGCCGGTGGTATGTGGTGGCCGACCAGCCCGGCCGGGGCGCGCCGGCCACGTACCGGGTCAACCAGATCCTCACGCTCACCCCGCTCGGGCAGGAGTTCGACCGACCCGAGGACTTCGACCTGCCGGCCTGGTGGCGGGCGCACGTGGTGCGGTTCCGGGAACGGCTGCACCGCGACGATGCCACCGTCCGACTCTCCCCGGCCGGGCGGGAGCGGCTGCGCGAGATCGGCAGCGACCCGGTGGTGACCGCGATGAACACCAGCGCCGGGCCACCCGACGCGCGGGGTTGGGTGACCGCTGTGCTGCCGATCGAGTCGCTCACCCACGCCCACGGTGAGCTGCTGCGCCTCGGCGCCGAGGTCGAGGTGCTCACCCCGGTGGCGCTACGCGAACGGCTGGCCGCCACGGCGGCCGGGCTCGCCGCGCTGTACTCGCCCACCTGAACAGGTCCGGCCCGCTCCACAGTGGAAGGGTCGGGGGCGTCGGTTGTCGGCACGGTGTGCCACCCTGGGACGGTCATCAACGGTCACCGGAGGTGAGGGTCACGTTACGGCTACGCGCACTGGTCGCCGTCCCCGGCACCGGGCCGGTGACCCTCGACGTTCCCGCCGGCACGCTCGCCGCCCTGGTCGCGCCACCCCGGTACGGCACGGCGGTCGCCCGGGTGCTGGCCGGGCTCGCCCCACCGGTGACCGGCCGCATCCTCGTCGGCGACCGGGACGTCACCGCCCTGGCGCCGCCCCGCCGGCAGATCGGCTACGTGCCCGCCGGTGGCGCGCTGCTGCCGCAGCTGACCGTGCGCCGCAACATCGAGTACGGCCAGCGCAAACGCGAACGGGTACACGAGGTGGCCGACGACTGGACGGCCACCGTTGTCGACCGGCTCGAGTTGGCGCTCTCCCTCACCCTGCTGCCGCACCAGATCTCCGCCGCCCAGCGGTTCCGGGTGGCGCTCGCCCGAGCGGCGGCCTGCCTGCCCGAGGTGCTCGTGGTGGACCTGCCGGCCGGCTCGGCGGGCGACAGCCGCCTCGGTGACCTGATGCCCCGTCTCTCGCCATCGAACGCTCCCGGGGTGGCGGTGCTGGTCTGCACCGCCGACCCGGCCACCCTGGCCGAGATCCCGGTGCGCCACGAGCTGGTCACCGAGCCGAGCGAGGTGCCCCGATGAGGCCGACGATCCGGGCGAGTCGTCGTACGCTGCTGCGCGCCGCCGCCGTGGGCGCCACCGCGCTGGCCGCCGGCTGCTCCGGCGGGAGCCGGTCGGTGCAGGTCGCGGTGGTCTGGAGCACCAGCGAACTGGACCGGTTCCGCGAGGTCGTCGCCGGCTACCCCGCGCCGGTGCAGGTGGTCAGCGCCGGCAACGACATCGACGCGTTCCTGCGCGCCCGGCACCTCGCCGGCACCAGCCCGGACGTGGCGATCCTGCCGCGCCCCGGCCTGGTCACCGAGTACGCCCAACGCGGGTGGTTGAGCCCGGTGCGCCCGTCCACCGGGTACGCCGTACCCGCCGGGCTCAGTGAGCTGCTGACCGCCGAGGGTCAGCGCTACGGGGTCTGGGTCAAGGCGGCGCACAAGTCGCTGGTCTGGCACCTGCCCTCGATGCTGCCCGTGCCGCCGGCCAACTGGGATGAACTGGTCCGGCTCACCCGGGCGCTCGGCGCGCTCGCCCGGCGCGACGGCGGGCCGGCGCCGTTGGCCATCGGCGCCGCGGACGGCTGGGTGCTCACCGACTGGTTCGAGAACGTCCTGGCCGACGTGGCACCCGAGAGCTACAACGCCCTCGCCCGGGCGGACGCCGACTGGCAGGGCGGCGCGGTGCGCGAGGCACTGGACCGGCTCGCCGGGCTGTGGAGCATCGACGGGGCGTTCGTCGGCGGCGGCCGTCGCGCCCTGCTCACCCAGTACGAGGAGTCGGTGATCCAGGTGGTGCACACCCGGCGGGCGGTGATGCTCGTCGGGGCCGACTTCACCGCCGACGTCGCCGACCCGTTCCAGCGCGGCCCGCAGGCGCCGGTGACGTTCCGGTTCCCGGGCGCCTCAGCGGGCGGTGGCCCACTGATCGTCGGCGGGGACGCGGCGGTGGCGTTCGCCGACGCCCGGGGCGGGGTCGAGCTGGTCGAGTGGCTCACCCGGGCCGACTCGTTCCAGCCGTGGCTGCGTTCCGGCGGCTATCTCTCGCCCAACACCAACGTCACGATCGACAGCTACCGCGACCGGGTCGGCCAGCGGCTCGCCGAGGAGATGCGGACGCCCGGCACGCTGCGGTTCGACCTCTCCGACCAGTTGCCCGGCCCGTTCACCGGCTCCGACGGGGTCGGCATCTGGCGGATCATGCAGGGCTTCTTCGCCGACGTCACCGACGGGGTCCGGGCCGGTGAGGCGACCCGCCGGGCCACCGGCCTGCTCGCCGCGGCGGCCCGCAACGCGGGGGGCGGCCGATGAGTGAGGTGCGCGTCCTCGGCGAGCTGGCGGTCCTCGACGACGTCGGGCCGGCCCGGCGGGGTCGGGCCTATCCGGCGGCGGGAGCGACGTCGGCCCTGCTGCTGCCGGCCGCGGTGCTGCTCGGTGGGCTGGTGCTGTGGCCGGTGCTGCGGACCATGCACGCCAGCGTCACCACCGACGGCCGCTGGGTCGGCGCGGCGCACTTCCGGACCGCCCTCGCCGCCCCGGGCACCGGCGCGGTGGTCGGCCGGACGGTCCTCTGGGCCCTGCTGGTGCCGGCGGTGGTGACGGCGTTGGGCTACCTGCTGGCCGCCGCGTCCCGCCGCTCCCAGGAGGGCGGCCTGGTGCGGTTGATCCTGCTGGTGCCGGTGGCGTTGCCGCTGGTCGTCACCGGGGTCACCTTCCGGCTGATGTACGACCCGGACCCGAGCCGGGGGCTGGCCACACTGGTCGCGACCCGGCTGACCGGCCGCTCGGTGGAGGACGCGCCGCAGCTGCTCGGCCCGGGGATGGTGACCGTCGCGTTGATGTCGGCGTTCGTCTGGGCCTGGGTCGGGTTGGCGGTGCTGGTCTTCCGGTCCGCCCTGGACGCGGTGCCGCCGAGTCTCGCCGACGCGGTCCGCGCGTACGGCGGCGGGCGTCGCCACGTGCTGTGGGACGCGCAGTGGCGGCCACTGTTGCTGCGGACGACAGCTGTGGTGTTCGCGTTGGTGGCGGTGGGCACCAGCCGCACGTTCGACCTCATCCTGGTGATGACCCCCGGTTCGGTCCGCGACGAGGCGTCGGTGCTGGCGTTGCGGATCTGGCAGACGTCCGGCGGCACCACCACCGGCGACGGCGCCGCGCTCGGTGTGGTGTGGCTGGTGGCGGTCATCGGCGGGATCATGGTGGCCGCGCTCTTCGTCCGGCAGGCGTGGCCCCCGCCGCGCGTCGAGGCGGCACCGGAGCCCGCTCCGGTCGCCCCGCCCCGGCGGGTGTTCCGGCTGCTCGCGGCGGGTGCCGCGGTCGCCTGGCTGGTGCCGCTGGCGGTGCTGGTCGCCACCTCGGCGCACGGCAGGGTGGACGCCGCCGCGCGCGGCTGGTGGTCCGCGCCGCCCAACGGCGAGTCCTACCGCGACCTGCTCACCGGCACGCAGCTGTGGCGCACGCTGGGCTTCACCCTGCTGCTGGCCACCGCGGTGACCGCCACGGTGCTGGTGGTCGCGCTGCTGGCCGCGTACCCGTTGGCATGGTTGACCGGGCCGGCCGCGCAGGCCACCGGGTTGCTGCTGCTGGGCGCGAGCGTCGTGCCGATCCAGGTCATCGCCGGGCCGGTCAACGAGGTGCTGGGCCTGGTGCTCTCCTCCGGCACGGCTCAGGGCCTGGCCCTGGTGCACATCGCGCTTGGTGTGCCGTTCGCCGTGCTGGTGCTGCGCAACGCGTTCGCCGACCTACCGGTCGAGCAGGTCCGCGACGCCCGGCTGGGTGGGCGCCGGTGGTGGCACACCCTGCGCCGGTTGGCCCGGCACAACCTGTCGGCGGTGGTGGCGGTCTCCGTGCTGGAGTTCGTCCAGGTCTGGAACGACCTGGTGGTGGGTCGGCTGTTCAGCGCGTCGGGAGCGTCGCCGCTCGGGCCGTTCCTGGCCGAGCAGACCCGCAGCTTCGTGAGCAACAGTGGCGCGCTGGCGGCCAGTTCGGTGCTCGCCTCGGTGCTGCCGGTGGTGCTCGTGGTCCTCTCCCGGCGGCACCTGGTCGCCGGGCTGGTCTCCGGGGGCGTCCGGTGACCCGGCCGGGTGGCCCGCGCGGTGGTTCGCGCTGGCCCGCGCTGATCGCGATCGGCGGCGTGGTCGGCAGCATCCTCGCCAACGTGGCCGGCAACCTGGCCGGCAATCTCCTCTCCGAGCTGGTGGCCAGCGTGCTCGGGCCGGTGACCATCGTGCTGGCCTCCGGCGGCGTGCTGGGTTACGTGGTGTACGAGGTGCGCCGCCGCCGGGCCGGTCACGAGGTCGGCCCCGAACCGACGGAGGTGCTCACCACACCGGCCACCGGGGCGCCCACCCTGCCCTACACGGCCGAGTTCACCGGTCGCCGCGAGCACGTCGACGCGCTTGTCGCGCTGCTCGCCCGGGAGCACGCCGTGGCGGTGCTGGGCCGCCGCGCGGCGGGCACCTCCGCGTGCGCGGTGCAGGCGGCGAACCAGTGCCGGGAGGACTTCCCGGAAGGGCAGTACTACCTGGACCTGCGGCGGCGTGGCCGACCCCGCTCGGCCCGGCAGGTCCTCACCGCGCTGGCCCGGATCCTGGGCACCGCCCCGCCGACCTCCGGCCGGCCGGACGCGCTCGCCGCCGCCGCCGACGCGCTGCGCGGTCAGCTCGACGGTCGCAAGATCCTGCTGGTGTTGGACAACGTCGACCGTCCTGACCAGGTCCGGCCGCTGTTGCCGCCCACCGCCCGCACCTGCCGCCTGCTCCTCGCCGGCGGTCCGGCGCTAACCGGTCTGGAGGGTGTGGTCGCGCACTGGATCGCCGAGCCGGGCACGTCCGAGGCGGTGGAGCTGTTCGCGACGGCGGGCGGGGCCGCGCCCGCCGCCCGGATCCGGCGCGCCGACCCGCGCACCGACCCGGCGGTCCGCGAGATCGTCGACCTGTGCGGGCGGCAGCCGCGCACCGTGCGCGCCCTCGGTTACCGCACGGCTCAACACGGCTGGCGGCACTCCGACGTGCTGGACGCGCTGCGCCGCGCGGTGCAGACGCCACCGCACCAACGGCTCGCCGTGTCACCGGCGGCCCGTCTGGTCACCGAACGGGACATCGCGTACCAGGCGCTGCCCCGCCAGGCCCGACGGTTGTACCGGCTGATGTCGCTGGTGCCCGCCCCGGTGGACCGGCCCACCATCGCCGCGCTGGCCGGGCGGCATCCCGAGCTGGTGACCGCGCTGCTCGACCGGTTGGCCGCCGCCGCGTTCGTGGTCGGCGCGCCGGGCGACCGGTACGAGATCCGCCCCCTGCTGGCCGGCAGCGCCCGGCTGCACCTGCGCGACGCGGATCCGGCCCGGGCCCGGGTCGCCGCGCAGGCCCGGCTGACCCGGCACCTGGCCCGCCGGGCCGAACGGCACGCGGCCAACCTGGCGGTGCTCGGCTCCCCACCGGACCGGGAGTGGTCGCTGCCCCTCGACGACGACCCGTACGGCTGGTTCGACCTGCACCAGGAGTTGCTGCTGGCGGTGGTGCGGGTGCCGGCCGGCGCGAAGGAGACCCTGCCCCGCCGGGTCCGCCGGTGGTGGTTCCGGCTGGCCGTGGCGCTGTGCGGGTGGCTGGCGTACGCCGAGCGGCTCGACGAGTGGGAGCAGGTCTGCCGTACCGTGCTGGCCACCCCGACCGCCGACGACCGCCCGGAGATCGCCGGGTGGGCGCACAACGAGCTGGGGGTGCTGCGTCGACGCCGGCACGACCCGCAGGGGGCCGCCGCCGCGCTCACCCTCGCGGTCAACGAGCGGGGGCGGCGGGGCAACGCCCAGGCGCGGATGAACCTCGGCCTGGCCCTGCTCGACCTGGGGCAGCTCGACGACGCGGTGGAGCACCTGGAGCTGTCCCGCCGGCACCGCTCCGGCGCGGACCGGGCCGGGCACGCCCTCACCGACCTGGGCCTGGGCGCGGCCCACCTGGCCCGGGGAGAGCCGGACACCGCCCACCACCACCTGGTGCGGGCGGCCAACACGTTCCGGTCGGTGGGCGACGCGCGCGGGTACGCTGCGGCGCTGACCAACCTGGTGCTGGTGCACGCGGCCCTCGGCGAGCACCTGGACGCCGCCCAGGCGTGGCGGGCCGCCCTGCGCGAGTACGAGTCGGTCAACGACCCGACCAGCCGGGCGACGGCGCTGCTCAACGCCGGGGCGACGCTGTTGAGCAGCACTCCGGGGCAGGCGCGGACGGCGTACGAGCTGTTGGCCGAGAGCCGCCGGCTGCGCGAGGAGACCCGAGCGAGCGCCGGGCTGGCGCGTACCCTGCTCTACCTGGGTGACGCCTGCGCCGCGCTGGGCGACCGGGCCGACGCGCGGCGGCACTGGGCGGACGCGGCGGCGGTGGCCGAGGAGGTCGCCGACGCGCAGGGGTTGGCCGCCGCCGACGCCCGACTCGAGGAGGAGGCCGAGCGCCGCGTGACGTAGGTCGCTCGGGTTGGTCGGTGGCACCGCTCTGCGAGACTCTGTGATCGTGGACGCGCTCTCGGTACGGGGACTCAGCCGCAACTTCGGCGACCTGGTGGTGCTCGACGAGGTGAGCTTCACGCTCCCGGCGGGCCGGATCGCGGTGGTGCTGGGCCCCAACGGCAGCGGGAAGACCACCCTGCTGCGCTGTGTCGTCGGCGCCGACCGGCCGGACGCGGGTGAGGTGCTGGTGCAGGGCCGCCGGGCCGACGAGACCGACCCTCAGGTGCGGGCGCTGGTGGCGGCAGCCCTGGACGACATCGACTTCTTCCCCGACCTGTCGGTGGTCGAGCACCTGGAGCTGGTCGCGTACGCCCACGGGGGTGACGCCGAACCGGTCGGGGAGGTCCTGGCCGAGCTGGGTCTGGAGGCGGCCCGCGACCAGTTGCCGGTGACGCTGTCCAGCGGGCAACGCCGCCGGTTGGCGCTGGCGTCCTGTTTCGTCCGGCCACGTCGGGTGCTGATCCTGGACGAGCCCGAGCAGCGGTTGGACGTCCGCGGGCGGCAGTGGCTCGCCGACCGCCTGCTGCGGGAACGGGCGGCGGGCGTGGCCGTGCTGCTGGCCTCGCACGACCCGGAGCTGATCGACGCGGTGGTCGACGAGCGCATCGAGATCGGCAAGTGACCGCCGCGCCGGCCACCGTCGCCGACGCGCCGGCCGGAGTGCCCACCGCCCGGCAGGTACGGACGCGCCTGCGCCGGGCCCGCAGTCGACACCACGACCATTCCCTCGGCGACGTGCTCGGCGACGCGTACGTCATTGTCCTGTTCGTGGGCATGTACGGCTGGTTCGCGATCAGCGCCAGCCGCAACCTGCTGGACTCCCCCACGGTGGGGCAGGCCGAGCCGGGCGTGCGGTGGTGGCTGGCGGTCGCCGCGCTGCTGGCCGGCGCGGGGCTCGCCTGGCGGGGCCTGCGGGCGCTGGGCCCGCTGCTGGTCACCCCGGCCACGCAGAGTTGGGCGACCAGCGCGCCCGTCGACCGGCGGGCCTGGCTGGCACCGCGCTTCGTGCTGCTGCTGGTGGGCGCGGCGGCCGGCACCGCGGCGCTCGCCGTGGCCGTGGCGGCGCTGGCCGGAGTCGGCGAACCGGCCGCGCTGGGCTGGGCGGCGGCGGCCGGCGCGGGGTGGGGCGTGGCCGCGTTGGCGCTCAGCGTGGTCGCCCAGAGCAGCCGGTCGGGGCGACGCTGGCCGACGGTGGCCGGGGCGGTGCCGATGGCGGCGGCGGCCGTGATCACCGCGGTGGTGGTGCTCGTCGGTCGGCTCGGCGACGGGCTGCCCCGGCCGGCGACGACGCCGACCGTCGCGCTGGTCGCCGTCGCGGTGCCCCTCGCGGTCGTGGGCACGGTCCGCGCGGTACGCGCGCTGCCCCGGGTCGACCGGGCCTCGCTGACCACCGGCGCGCAGTTCGCCAACGCCGCCGCCACGGCCACGATCCTGCTGGACCCGAGCCTGCTCGCCGGCCTGGTGGAGAGCCGCCGCTGGCGCCGGATCGGCCGGGTACGCAGCCGCCGGTTCCTTCCGGGCCCCGGCTGGTGGGCGCTGCTGCAGGCCGACGTACGCCGGCTGCGCCGCCACCCGAGCGCCGTGCTGATCTGGGCGGCGCTGCTCGGGGTGCAGTACGCGGCGGCACTCGCCCTGCCCGGGTTGGCGGGGGCTGCGCAGGTGGTGTTCGCCTACCTCGCCGCCGACCGGCTGACCGGTGGTCTGCGGGCGGTCAGCCGCTCACCCGGGCTGCGCCGGGCGCTGGGCGGCAGCGACAACCTGCTGCGCGGGATCCACGTCGTGGTGCCGGCCGTCGGCGCGGGCCTGTGGTGGTTGCTGACCCTGCCGACCGTCGACCCGGGGCCGGCCTGGCTGGCGCCGACGCTGGCGCTCGGGGTGGTGGCTGCCGCGTTCCGGGCCGGCACCCGCCCGCCGATCGACTACGGCGGCGCGACGGTAAACACGCCGTTCGGGATGATCCCGGTCGACCTGCTGCGGCAGGGCTCACGGGGGCCGGCGCTGCTCGCCGTGCTGGTGCTCGTCCAGCTGTTCCTGGGCTGACCGGCCAGTTACCCGGTCGGCTCCAGGCAAGATCACGGCACCACCCGCTGTCGTTTTCATCCAAGACAACGCCGCAATCGCGATCTAGCGTGGACCCGGCAGCCCGCCCGAGCAGGAGGAGACACCACAATGCGCGACCTGGTCTACACCGGTTTCATGTCGCTCGACGGCGTCGTGGACTCGCCCGGCGGCGGGCCGGGCGAGGAGCACCGCAGCGGCGGTTGGGTGTTCAAGGACCTCGAGTTCGTCCCGGAGGCCTGGTCGCTGAAGGGCGAGGAGCTCGCTGACACGACAGCCCTGATGTTCGGCCGTCGCAGCTACGAGGCGTTCGCGCCGGTCTGGCCCGGCTCGGAGGACCACGCCAGCTACAAGGAGCTGCCCAAGTACGTGGTGTCGAGCACGCTGTCCGACGACGCGCTCGTCGACGGGTGGGGGCCGACGACGATTCTGCGCTCGACAGGGGACGTCGCCGCGCTCAAGCAGGGCGATGGCGGCGCGATCTTCATCCACGGGAGCGCGGAGCTGGCCCGGCGGCTGTCCGATGAGGGATTGATCGACCAGTACAACCTGCTCGTCTTCCCGGTGCTGCTCGGTGCCGGGAAGAGCCTGTTCGGCCGGGCCGACCGGGACAAGCACATGCTGACGCTGCGGGAGTCGGAGAGCTACTCGAACGGGATCCTCAAGTTGATCTACGACGTCAAGCGCTGATCCAGGTCGAGGGCGATGGCGCCGCCGGTGCCCTCGCGCAACTGCCGGACGGTGCGTCCGACGTAGCAGCGCAGTGCCCGGGCCAGGTGCGGCTCGTCGAAGTAGTCGAGCTTGGCAACCACGTCGGCGGCCGGGTCGCCGCCAGCCAGCAACTCTGCCGCCGTGCGGGCCCGCTCGATCTGCCGGACCGCGCCGCGCGTCAGTCCCGTCGCGGCGCGGAACCGGCGTTCGACGGTGCGATCCGAGACGGCCGGACGGTGGCCCCGCAGCAGGTCGGCGACGAGTGGGTCACGGACCACGGTCCCGGCCCGGACGAGGCTGTCGACCAGGGCCTCGGCGTCGTCGGGGCCGGGCGTCTCCCAGCGCGCCCCGTCCAGCCGGAACGTCCGGCGGGTGGTGTCGGGGAGCTCGATGCCGCCGTCGACCAGCGTCGGCGTGGGCACGGCCCGCAACGAGGCGCCCACGGCGAACTCGATGCCGGTGAAGGTCGCGCCCTCCGGCACCGGCGCCGTGCCGGTCCGGGTCTCGGGACCGGTGATGCTCGCGTACGACCGGCCAGCCTGTCGCCAGAACACCAGGCCCCACCGCACCCCCGCGACGGAGGTCATCGCGGTGACCTGCTCGCTCGTGCAGGTCCACACGGTGTCGACCCAGGGCGAGTCGGACCCGCGCGTCTCGAACCGCAGTCCCACGGGCGAAGGGTACGCGGCGAGCACGGTGGACGGGTGGTCCTAGCCGGAGCCGAGCGCGGCGGCGAGGGCGGCGACGCCGTCGTCGATCTCGGTGGGCGTACGGGCCGCGTAGCCGAGCACCAGACCCGGGCGGTAGGGCCGCTGACAGTGCCAGGACAGGGGTTGCACCTTCACCCCCCGGGCCAGCGTCGCCGCCGCCAGTTCGGTGTCGACCACCGCGTCGTCCAGCGTGATCATCAGGTGCAGACCGGCGGCGGCGCCGTGCACCGTCGCGGACGGCAGCGCGCGGGCCAGCGCGGCGATCATGGCGTCCCGCCGGCGGATGTGCCGGCGGCGCAGCAGCCGCAGGTGCCGTTCGAAGGCACCGGAGGTCATCAACTCCGCCAGCACCAGTTGCGGCAGCACGGCGTTGCCCAGGTCGGCGTTGCGCTTGGCGGCCACCACCGCGTCGCGCAGTCGCGGGGGCACGAGCAGCCAGCCGACCCGCAGGGCGGGGGCGAGCAGTTTGGAGACACTGCCGGCGTAGCAGACCTGCTCGGGCAGCAGACCCCGCAGCGCCGGCACCGGGGGGCGGTCGTAGCGGTGCTCGGCGTCGTAGTCGTCCTCGATGACCAGGCCCCCGGCCCGCGCCCAGGCGACGAGGTGGCGGCGGCGGTCGCCGTCGAGCACCACGCCGGTCGGGAACTGGTGCGCGGGGGTGAGCATCACCGCCGGTGCGCCACTGGCGGCCAACTCGTCGACCCGCAGGCCGGCGTCGTCGACGCTGATCGGCGGGGTGTCCATCCGCCAGTTGTTCAGGTGCTGGCGCACTCCGAGCGAGCCCGGGTCCTCGACCGCGATCCGGTCGACGCCGGCCGCGGTGAGCGCCTGGGCGAGCAGCCCGAGCGCCTGCGAGACGCCGGCCACGATGATCACCTCGGCGGGGTCGACGCTGATGCCACGGTTGCGGGCCAGCCAGGCGGCGACGGCCTGCCGCAGCGCGGGCGTGCCGCAGGGGTCGCCGTAGCCGAGGTCGGCCGCGGCGAGGCGGCGCAGCACTGTCCGTTCGGCGCGTAGCCAGTCCGTGCGGGGAAACGCGGCCAGGTCGGGTACGCCGGGCGTCAGGTCGATCGTCGCGGGCGCCGCGCGTACCGCGTCGAAGATGTCGGTGCCCGGCGCCGGTGGGAAGGTCGCGACCGGTGCCGGCGCGGCGGTCGGGGCGGGGGTGGGCGCGGCCGGCGCGGCGACGACCACGGTGCCGGCGCGGCCCCGACCGGCGACGTGCCCCTCCTCGGTCAGCCGCTGGTACGCCTCGGTGACCACGCCCCGGGAGACGCCGAGGTCGGCGGCGAGCACCCGGGTCGGGGGCAGTCGATCACCGACCGGCACCCGCCCGTCGGCGATGGCCTGGCGCAGCCGGTCGGTCAGCCAGTCGGCGCGCCCGCCCGGCGCCGCGTCGGCGATGGTCAGGTGCAGGAAGTCGGACCCGGCCGATATGGACCTCTCGGACGCCGTGGGTTTGGCTCTGCCCATCGGACCATTGTGGCAGCAGAGTGAGCAGGAGCCAGACCTGCCAACTCCGCCCGGAGGACGACCGTGACCATCCCGTTCCTGATCACCACTCTGATCGTGGTGGTCACCCCCGGCACCGGGGTGATCTTCACGCTCTCCGCCGGGCTGTCCCGGGGCGCCCGGGCCGGGGTGCTCGCCGCGTTCGCCTGCACGCTGGGCACGTTGCCGCACCTGCTGGCCGCGATGACCGGGCTGGCCGCGCTGATGCAGACCAGCGCGGCGGCGTTCGAGACCGTCCGCTATCTCGGCGTCGGCTACCTGCTCTACCTGGCCTGGTCCATCGCCCGCGATCGCGACGCCTTCGCCGTGACCACCGACGCCCCGCCCCGCCCGGCGCTGCGGGTGATCGTCTCCGGGGTGCTGGTCAACCTGCTCAACCCGAAGCCGACGCTGTTCTTCGTCGCGTTCCTGCCGCAGTTCGTGGACACCACGGCAGCGGGCTCGACCCGGGCGATGCTCGGCTGTGGGGCGGTGTTCATGCTGCTCACCTTCGTGGTGTTCAGCGGCTACGGCGTCTTCGCGGCCCGGGTCCGCGACCGGGTGCTGACCCGACCCCGGGTCACCGACTGGCTGCGCCGATCCGCCGCCGGCACGTTCGTCGCGCTCGGCGTGACCCTCGCCCTCACCGAACGATAGGACCACAGTGCAGTTCGAACACTCTCCACAGCTTCGCGACGCGTACCCCGATCTGATCGCCGGGGTGGTGCTGGCCTCCGGAATCACCGCCACCGCCGACGTGACCCGACACGCGGCCAGCTACCTCACCGAGGCCCGGCGGCGGTTGGCCGCCGGGCCCGAGAGCGGGTTCCCGGAGATCCAGGCCTGGCGGCGGGCGTACGCGGCGATGGGCCTGCGGCCCACCAGGTACCGGTGCGCCGCCGAGGCGCTGCTGCGCCGGCTGCGCCTGGACGGCGAACTGCCCCGGGTGCACCCGCTCGTCGACCTGTGCAACGCCGTCTCGGCCGCGTACGCCATCCCGGTCGCCGCGCTCGACCTGGACCGGGTCGACGGCGATCTGGTGGTCCGGCCGGCGCACGGCGACGAGCCGTACCTGAGCTTCGCGGGCGACACCGAGCATCCCGAGCCGGGCGAGGTGACCTTCGTCGACTCGGTCGGGCGAGCGCACGCCCGACGGTGGACGAACCGGCAGAGCGGCTGGTCGGCGGTGCGGGCGGGCACCTCGTCGGTGCTGATCGTCGCCGAGGCGCTGCACCCGGGAGCCGAGCCGGCAGTGACCCGGCTGGTCGCCGACCTCGTGACCGAGCTGACCGACGGGTGGTCCGCCCCGACGGCCGCCGCGGTGCTCACCAACGCCGCGCCCCGGTTCCGCACCCCGACGGCCGGTGACGACAGGGGTCAGGCGGTGTCGCCGGGCATCAGGTGACGGTAACCGGGGATCGTCTCGCCGAACCAGCCGGCGACGCTGGCCAGGCCGCGGTCGTTGAGCTGCGCGTCGTGGATCGGGTACGCCGCCGCCGCGCCCACCGCGCCGGCGAACCGGATCGCCTCGTCGAGGCGCAGCCAGGACCCGTGGGCCGGGACGAGTACCGTCTGCACCGGCTCGTCCGGCACGTGCAACGCGTCACCCGGGTGATAGAGGTGCTCAGCGATCAGGTAGCCGAGGTTCGGGCAGTCGGGCTGCCCCTCGTGGATCGCGGCGTGCCGTCCACCGTGCGCGCTGACCGACATACCGGCCGCCGTGAACCGCTGGCCCGCACGGACCCGGGTCACCGGCAGCGGGGCGAGATCCGGCAGTTGGGCACCCTCCGGGGCGTACACGGGGACACCGAGACCGGCGAGCCGCAACACGTCCACGTGGTCGGTGTGCTCGTGGGTGACCAGGACGGCGTCCGCGCCGACCAGGGCACTCGGCTCGCTCCACGTCCCCGGGTCGACGACCAGCACCCCTCCCTCGTGCTCGATGCGGACACAGGCGTGGGTGAACCGGGTGATACGCATCAGGCGACGGTACGCCGCCGGCGGATCGGTCCGGGTCCCCGTGGCGGTTGGGCCGGCGCTGCCTGGGTAGGGCGCCAGGATGCCGCAGCGATACGAGAACTACCGTCACCCTATGGGCGGCGGAGTGGATCCGAGCGGCGAACCGCCCCTCGACAGCCGGTGACACGCACGCACGGTGACCCCCGACCGGCCCGGTCGGCGTGGGACAGGAACAATGGTGACCACCCTGATCGCCAGGAGGACCGTCGGCGTGTCGCACCGCACCGCACCGCCGTCCGGGGCGGCGCAGCTGCGCGCCGACTGCGGACGCTGCTTCGGGCTGTGCTGCGTGGTGCCCGCCTTCGCCGCGTCGACGGACTTCGCCATCGACAAGCCGGCCGGCTCGCCCTGCCCCAACCTGCGCCCCGACCACCGCTGCGGCATCCACACCGAGCTGCGGCAACGCGGCTTTCCCGGCTGCACGGTGTTCGACTGCTTCGGTGCCGGGCAGCAGGTCGCCCAGGTGACCTTCGGCGGGCGGGACTGGCGGGACGCGCCGGAGACGTTGCCGGCGATGGCGGAGGCTTTCGCGGTGCTCCGACCGCTGCACGAACTGCTCTGGTACCTCACCGAGGCGGTGGCGCTGCGCCCGCCGGCCGACCTGCGCGCCGAACTGGAACGCGCCCGCGCGGAGACAATGACGCTCACCGAGGGTGACCCGGCGCGGCTTCGGGCGGTGGACGTCGCCGGGCACCGGGACCGGGTCAACCCGCTGCTGTCGCGGGCCAGCGACGCGGCCCGCGGCCCGGGCGGCGTCGACCGCCGGGGCGCGCACCTGCTCGGGGTGGACCTGCGCCGCGTCG
The DNA here is from genome assembly GCF_029809455.1 of Micromonospora sp. DH14. Lineage (NCBI taxonomy): Bacteria > Bacillati > Actinomycetota > Actinomycetes > Micromonosporales > Micromonosporaceae > Micromonospora > Micromonospora sp. DH14. The sequence continues at coordinate 297,644 of NZ_JARVKT010000005.1, forward strand.
ACCTGCGCCGGGCCAACCTGCGCGGGGCCCTGCTGATCGGTGCCGACCTGCGCGGAGCTGACCTCGGCCTGGCCGACGTCACCGGCGCGGACCTGCGCGGGGCCGACCTGCGGGGCGCGGATCTGCGGCGCACGCTCTTCCTGCACCAGACCCAGCTGGACTCCGCCCGGGGCGACACCCGCACCGGGCTGCCACGCACGCTCACCCGGCCGGCGCACTGGACGGCGTTGCCGCTCACCCCGGTACGCCAGCCGACCCGGTCCCCGGCCCGCGCCCATCGGGGCCGCCGCCGCTGAGCGCGAGGTTTCGGCCGGGACGACGCCGGGTAGCCAGCGCCGACGCGGACCGGCATCGACGGGAGGCACGGCATGGGCTACCGAAAGCGCGACGGTAAGCAGCCGGGCGACCCGCGGCACAGCGAGGACGAGGCCGGCCAGGTGCCGCTGGTGCAGGTCGAGGCGGACACCGAGGTCCCCGCACCGGCGGACACCGACGTCCGGCCGGACATCGTGACCGAACCCGAGAGCTCGGGTATGGCCGGTGGTTCGTCCGGCAGCAGCAGCGGTGGCTCCAGCATGCCGGGGCACCCCGACGCGACCCGCTGACCCAGGCTCAGCGGCCGATCAGCGCGGCCCGCGCCTCGGTCATGCCCTTGTTGGCGAGCCCGTCGGCCCGCTCGTTCTCCGGGTGCCCGTTGTGCCCCTTGACCCACAGCCAGGTCACCTCGTGCCGTTCGCAGGCCGCCTCCAGCCGCTGCCACAGGTCGGCGTTCTTCACCGGCTGCTTCGCGGCCGTCCGCCACCCGTTGCGTTTCCACGACGCCAGCCAGCTGGTGATGCCGTTGCGCACGTACGTGCTGTCGGTGTGCAGCTCCACGGTGACCGGCCGGTTCAGGCTCTCGAGCGCCTGGATGGCCGCCATCAGTTCCATCCGGTTGTTGGTGGTGGGCGTGGCCTCACCGCCGCACAACTCCCGCTCGTGATCGCCGTAGCGCAGCAGGGCGCCCCAACCGCCCGGCCCGGGGTTGCCACTGCACGCCCCGTCGGTCCAGATCTGCACGCCCCTGCCGGCCGCCGCGTCCACCATGCCCGGCAACCTACCGGGCGGTGCGGTCCCACTCCCCGCACGGGTCGCCGGCGCGCCCGGGCGCGTCGCCCACCACGGCCGGTGGGATGGCCGGCGCGGGCCGGGTGGGCCGCAGCCGGTCGCGCACCCGTTCCGCGGCGTCGCCGGCGGTCGCGGCGATCATCGGCACCAGCCGGGTCGAATTCATGATCGCGACCTCCTCGGCCGGGGTGGTGCCGCCGTCGAGGAAGCGCAGCACCCGCTCGGCCGGGTTGCGGTCGAAGAGCCGGTCGAAGAACTCCGGACCGCCCACCCCGCCCCGGTCCAGCGCCCGCAACGCCACCGCGTCCATCCAGCGGTGCCGGCGGGGGTACGCCGGTGCGGGCACCGGCGCCCGGCCGGCGGCGAGGGCGCGGGCCACCTGGTCGGCCTGCCGGTACATGGCGGAGAAGGTGAAGCCGGTGGAGGGGCGGGTCGCGCCACCGGCCGTGCCGAGCCGGACCACCCGAGGGGTGGGCCGGGCCGGGAAGGGCGCGTCGGTCATCGGGATGACCCCGTTCTCCACCTCGCGCACCCGCAACCCGGCCGGGTCCAGTCCGAGCAGGTCCCGGTAGCCGGTGAGCGCCGCGTCGTAGCCGGCGTCGGTGAGCAGGTCCGGCGAGAACTCGGTGTACTCGACCAGGGCGTAGCGGTCGCTGACCGGCAGCACGTACCCGAAGGAGACGCCCCGGGGCGGCTGCGGGGTGCGGAAGTCCATCAGCACCGCGCGGGTCGGGTCGAACACCGGCCGGTCCGCCTCCAGCCACCACCCCCGGAAGTGCTGCAACCAGGTGGTTCGCCCCGCTCGGGCCGGCGGGCGGGGACGCGAGTCGAGCACCCAGCCGGCCCGTACGGTGCGCCCGTCGCCGGTACGCACCAGCACCCGGGTGCCGTCGTCGCGCACCGTGTCGGCCGGCGCGACGATCCGGGTGGCGTGCAGGCGTCGCTCGGCGTCGGCAGCCCGGTCGTAGACCGGGCCGGAGCGGAGCATGGCGTACCGCAGCGGGGTGAGGTCCAGGACGCGGCGGCGCGCCGCGGTCGCCACCTCGACCTGGTGCCAGCTCGCGCTGAGCAGCGGGTCCAGGTCGGTGTCGGGGTGACCCCAGAACGCCCAGGTGCGGTCCTGGCCGCGTCGGCGCACCGGGTCGACGATGGCGATCCGCTGATCGCGGACGCCGTGCCGGTCCAGTGCGGCGAGCAGCAGTGACGCCGCGCCGCCGCCACCGAGCAGCGCGAGGTCGACGTCGAGCGGCGCGGAGTCGGTCACCCGCACCACGCTGCCACACCGCCGCGCCCGACCGCGCGCCGCCACGGGTGGCGACGACGCTGAGCCGACCGGGGCGGGCGACTCGACAGTGGGCGGGTCGTGCGAGCCCGATTGACAGGCAACTCGCTGGTTGCCTATTTTGGTAGGCAACCGCTGGGTTGCCTGTTGTCGGGAGGGTCGATGGACGACGCGTTCCGGGCGCTGGCCGACCCCAGTCGGCGTCGACTGCTGGACCGGCTCAACGAGCGCAACGGCCAGACCCTGCGGGAGCTGTGCGACGGGCTGGCCACCACCCGGCAGGCCGTCAGCAAGCACCTGTCGGTGCTGGAGGCGGCCAATCTCGTCACGACCGTGCGGCGCGGCCGGGAGAAGTTGCACTACCTCAACGCCGCCCCCATCAACGCCATCGCCGACCGGTGGCTCAGCCGCTACGACCGCGAGCGCGCCGCCACCCTCGCCGACCTGACCACCGCATTGGAGCGACAAGCCATGGAGAGCCCCACCTTCGTCTACACGACCTACGTCACCACCACCGCGCAGCGTCTGTGGGCCGCGCTCACCGAACCGGCGTTCACCCGCCGCTACTGGGGTGGGGTGGCGCTGATGTCGGACTGGCAGGTCGGGTCGCCGGTGCTGTGGCAGGACGCGCCCGACGCCGAGCCCCGCGACCTGGGCCAGCGGGTGCTCGTCGCCGAGCCGTACCGCCGCCTCTCCTACAGCTGGCACGGCTTCCAGCCCGAGCACGCCGAGCACTTCGGCTGGTCCGCCGAGGAGTTGGCCGCCCGGCTCGGCGAGCGCCGGTCGACGGTGACCTTCGAGATCGAGCCGCACGGCGACAGCGCCGTCCGACTGACCGTCATCCACGGCGACTTCTCCCCCGACAGCGAGATGCACCGGGCGATCAGCGGCCAACTCGACGGCAGCGGCGGCTGGCCGGAGCTGCTGGCCAGCCTGAAGACGCTGGTGGAGACCGGCGAGCCGATGCCGGAACCGGCCCCCGCCGGCTGACCCACGCGAGCGGGCCGGCCGTTGCGGCCGGCCCGCACCGCGCAGCGCCTCATTCGCGGCGTCGCCGGCAATACCTCGCCATCGGCCCAGCGGCGACAGCTCGCGGCTCTCCCCGCCTTCGGGTGGACACGTGACGGCAACGAGGATTTCTCATTTTCACCTGATCGAGGACCCAACCCACCTAGTGTTGGGCACACCGGTGCTAGTCACGGAGTTGGCCACCCGAACGACGTCCCACGCAGTCAGCGGACGAAAAGTGAGGGAAGACGCGTATGAAGGTCTCAACAGCACTCTGCTCGGCGGCGCTCGGCGTGGGCCTCGGCACGCTCCTGCTGCCAGGCGCCGCACTGGCCGACACCACCGTGTCACCGGCCACCACCCCGGTCGGTGGAACCGTCGTGCTCACCGCGACGACCTGCAACCCGAAGTCGGGCGATGCCATCTTCCGGGTCACCGGCCCCAACCGCGACCAGAACGTCCGATCCACCACGGCCGCCGCCGGCGGCGGGCTGAGCGCCGAACTCTTCACCGCCGGGTTCACCCTGGGCACCTACACGGTGGCGGCCACCTGCGGCGACGGCAGCTCGGCCGGCACCGCCACCTTCACCGTCACCCCGATCGGCGGCGCGCCCGCCGGCTCTGGCGGCGACAACCGTGACACCGGCGCTCTCGCCGCCGGCGGCACACTGCTCGGCACCGCCCTCGCCGGCGCGGTGATCCTGATCCGCCGGCGCCGTCCGGTGTCCACTGTCGCCTGACCGGCGGCCGTTCCATCCCTGAGACGGGTGCCCGCGCCGGTGACACCGGTGCGGGCACCCCGACGAACCCACCCGGAGGTGCACAGGTGCGGTGGCGGCGGACCCTGCCGGCCGTGGTCGCCCTACTCGGCGTGACCGGGCTCGGGCTGATCACCGTCGGCCTCACCGCCGACCCGGCCCGGCCACCGCGACCGTCGGCCGACGCGCCGACCCGCACCCACCCCGCACCGGACCTTGCCCCGCTGCCACCCGCCGCGCCGGTCCGGGTGCAGATCCCCGCCATCGGCGTCCGCGCCGACATCGTTCCCGTCGGCGCGGACGCCAGCGGGGTGCTGGAGGTGCCGCCACTGGACCGGCCCACCCTCGCCGGCTGGTACCGGCACGGGGTCAGCCCCGGCGAGACCGGCAACGCCGTCCTGGTGGGACACGTCGACGCACCGTCCGGGCCGGCGGTCTTCTTCGACCTCGGTCGGCTCCGCGCCGGGCAGCAGGTCCAGGTCACCCGCGCCGACGCACGGGTCGCGACGTTCACAGTGGACGCCGTTCGCGCGTACCCCAAGGAGCACTTCCCCACCACGCTGGTCTACGGGCCGGCGGACGCCGCCGGGCTGCGCCTGATCACCTGCGGTGGCCGGTTCGACGCCACGAGCGGCAACTACGTCGACAACGTCGTCGTCTTCGCCACCCGCACCGCCTGAACCGGGTCGTGCTCCGCCGCCGCGACCGGCGGGCCGCTCAGCGGTGCGCGGAGAGGAAGGCGCGGATGCGGTCGCGGGGGTTGTCGGTCAACTCGGGACCGTGGGTGAAGGCCGCCAGGTCGTACTCCAACTCGCCGAGCACGTGCGCGGTCTCCCGGGTCATCTGGAAGTCGCTGCACAGCCACCGCATCGGCCACCGGACGCCGAGCACGTTGAACAACGCGTCCCCGGTGATCAGCAGGCGGGTCGGCTCGTGCAGCAGCGACACGTGCCCGGGCGAGTGCCCCGGCGTGTGCACCACCCGCAGACCGCCACCGACGTCGAGCAGGTCCCCGTCGGCCAGCGGCTGGGCCACCTCGACCGCCGGAAACCGGCCGCTGTTGAGCCGGGCGAAGAGCCGGCCGCCGGTCACCGCCGGGTCGCTGACCGGCGCGCGGCCCGCCTGCGCGTACGCCACGTCGGCGGCGTGCGCCGCGACCGGGGCACCGGTGCGGCGGGCCAACTCCGCCGCGCCGCCGGCGTGATCGGGGTGCGCGTGGGTGAGCACGATCCGGGTGACGTCCGCCGGCACCTTGCCGATCGCCGCCAGCCCGCGCACGATCCGGGCCGGCGCCTTGGCCAGCCCGCAGTCGACAAGCGTGACGCTGCCGTCGTCGTCGACGAAGGCGTACGAGTTGACGGCCGAACGGCCGACAGTGGGGATACGCCAGACGTTCGGGGCCAGTGCCACCGCAGGGGCTCGCGTCATGTCGCGAGTCTAGGAACCATCGTCAACTGTCGTTGTCGACCGGTCGGCGGTCCGCCCGAGGCGCCGGAGGGCTAACCTCGCCCGGGTGATGTGGCAGCGGTACGTGGCGATCGGCGACAGCACCACCGAGGGGCTCGACGACCCGGACGGCGCCGGCGGCTACCGGGGCTGGGCCGACCGGTTCGCCCTGGCGGTGGCCCGCGCCCAGGGCGGTCTGGAATACGCGAACCTGGCCATCCGTGGCCGGACCACCGCGCTGATCCGGGCCGAGCAGCTCCAGCCCGCCCTCGACCTGGCCCCCGACCTGGCCACCGTCGTCGCCGGCATGAACGACGTGTTGCGCCCCTCCTTCGACGCGGACCAGGTCGCCGGTGATGTGGCGGCGATGCAGCAGGCGCTCGTCGACCAGGGGGCCACCGTGCTGACGTTCACGATGCCGGACCCGGCGCCCGTGATGCCGCTGGCCCGGCCCCTGCGGGGGCGCATGTTGGCGCTCAACGAGGCGCTGCGGGCCGCCACCGCGCGGACCGGCGCCACCCTCCTCGACCTGGGCGCCCACCCGGTCTCCTCCGATCCCCGGCTGTGGAGCGACGACCGGCTGCACGCCAACAGCGCCGGGCACGAGCGGATCGCCGCCGCGCTGGCGTACACGGCGGGCCTGCCCGGGTTCGACGACTCCTGGACGCAACCGTTGCCACCGGCAGCGCGGCGACGCCGGGGTGAGGTGTTCGGCGCGGAGCTGGCCTGGACCCGCCGGCACCTGCTGCCCTGGCTGGTCCGGCACCTGCGCGGCCGGTCCTCGGGCGACGACCGGGTGGCCAAGCGGCCGGTGCCGCTGCCGGTGCCGCTGCCGGTGCCGCTGGACTAGAACCAACGCCGTTCAGTTAAGGCGTGGTGGTGGCTGTCAAGGGTCGGGGCTGATGATGTCGATGCTGGTGGTGGCTCGGTAGCTGCGTCGGTCGATGGTGGGGCCTCGGGCCTGGTATTTGCTGTTCG